>JACRFA010000086.1 GCA_016218065.1 Ignavibacteriota bacterium
AGTTGCTGTCGATCTTCTGCTGAGAGAACGATCGGTTTCTTGGGCCTTCCGTTAGACATGGTTCACCTCCATCAATTTGGGATGATCCATGATACGAAAGGATCGTTATTTATTCAAGTTATTTATGGAACACGACACTAGTTCCATCGAAGTGCATGATAAACGCGCTCAATGTATCACGGTTGATCTTGCGTCCAACCGCCCACACATTGTCTCTTGCAGTGCCCCACACGTCATACACAACCTTGTTGCCGGTGAATTCGGTTATTGGTGTTCCAGCAGTTGCTCTCGACCAGCGGGTTCCGTCGTAGTGCCACAGACAATCTCGCACATCAGGTGAATCTCCGTTCACACCCCACACATCTCGTGCAGAGCTACCCCAAATGTTCTGCAGCTTTATCGGACCAGGAAGGTCGCCGTAATACACTTGATCGATGGACCAGACATAATCGCGCTTTCCCGTGTCTGGTTGTGGCGGGTCAGGCGGCGTTTCTTTGCATCCAATCATCAACAGCAGATAGAACAAGATATACTTTTTCATACACTCCTCCGTAGTAGAGTAGAGTCCCTAACGCGCGAACTCAACTGAAAGAACAGTATCGGCAACGCAGACCTGGTGGGCAAGTACTTTCATGTCTTCTTCTGTCTTCATGCCGGCGTTTCAATCGAAGGTTGTGTGCCTTACGCCTGCAACATCCGGAAACATGACGCGTTGCGTTTTTGTGCTGAGGCAATATAGCATGCACTCTCATGGTTGTAAAGACTTTTCTTTGAACCATCGCAAGATTTTACATGCGCGTAACATATTTTTCTACGGTGTGTCGCATGTAGCGAAGCTCCGCACTATCGAGTCCTTACAGCGCCTGCGCGATCCGGCTCGTGATACAATGTGGAACGCGTGTGCGTGATGTTTCCTCGGACGTCAGGGCATCGAGCCGAGACTACTCGCCTTGTCGCCTTGTCGCTCACGTTCAAAGACAGCCAACAAAAAAAAGGCGAGCATCGCTGCCCGCCTTTCATTCTCAACTCCACAAAAAAATTTACCTGAGAAGAATCATCTTCTTCGTCTCCGCGAACGATCCTGCAATGAGGCGGTAGAAGTAGATTCCGCTCGCCACTGCAAAGCCGTTTGTCGCTCTGCCATCCCATGTTGCCGTGAATGAACCAGCCGGTTGTAGTTCATTGACCAAAGTCCGTACTTCTTGCCCGTTGATATTGTAGATCTTCAGGACCACGCGCGCATTTGTTGGCAGTTGATACCCAATTGCCGTAGTCGGGTTAAACGGATTCGGATAGTTCTGCGCGAGTGCGAAGATGGTCGGGACACTATTGCCTTCCGGCGCATCGGTGATGCGCTGCTGGATTTCGAGATTCTCAATCGCCCAGCCCCAGCCTGTCGCGCTCGCATCCGTGTACAAACGGAAGCGCACAAAAATGTTTTCGCCCGCATTGAACTTGTCGCGCAAGTTCAGTTCATGATGCCGATACATCGTTGAGTTGCCGGATGCGCTGGCGTTGTACGCGTTCAGCCATGTCGTGTCGTAGCGCGCATCATAGCCATTCGCGAGAGGCGTCCATGTAAGACCGTCGCGTGTTCCTTCGACCACAACATAATCGTAGAACAACGGGTCGCCGAACGGCACTCCCGGCTCGCCCGGCTCAACAATCGCAATGTCGTCGTAGGCGAAGAAGGCATTCGTTGCAGCGACAGTCACCGGCACAGTGAGCATGTAGCTGTTGTTCAGATTGTTTGTGTACGGATGAGCAGTATGAATCGCGCCATCTGCAAAACCCGCCGGCGTCTGAATCGAGAATCCCGTTCCGGTGAAATCGCTGCTCGCAGCGTTGAATGTGTTTGTGTAGAACGCCCGGGGCGACGAGACGACAGTGACGATGGCCGTGCGTGAAAGCGATGCGTATGAAACACCGCCCTTATACGACGTCACCGCGACGACGAGCGTATCGGCCTGCAGCACCGGATACTTCACGAGCGTGTCGCGCATCGTCGTTGCGTTCGCTCCGATCTTCAAGAACCTCGCTCCGTCGATGAAGACAACGGTCGAATCGTACAGCGAGCGGAGCGTAACGTTGATCGAGAGGAAGCCGTCAGGTCCTTGCGCCATCGAGCCGAGCAGTGGCTTGAATGTTTGTCCTGCCGACATGCCGGGAATGTTCACACTCCAGATGCCGCGCCCGTGTGTCGCGACAACAACTTCGTCTTCGACCTGCTGCATGTTCCAGATCGACGCGGCAGGAAGTCCGTTGTTGGCGATGTGCCAGTTCACGCCATTGTTGGTCGATTCAAACAAGCCAATCTCCGTCCCGACCCAAATCGTGTTCGGCGTGTGAGGAAGGACGACGAGATCGTACGGCACAACATCAGGAAAGCCGTTGGTGCTGATCGGTCCGCCGCTGAAGCCGGTAATGTCTTCCCACGTCTGTCCGAGATTCATCGTGCGGATGATCTTCGGCTTCTTCGCAAAGCCGAACAGAACGTACGCGGTGGAATCTTGCAACGGGTGTGTTGCAATTCCGGCAATGCCTCCCAACGTTGTTCCCGTGTAATCGGGAACCGGGTTGAACGTCGCGCCTTTGTCTGTCGAGACAAAAATCTTTCCGCTCGGATCCATGCGCGCTCCCGCCCACACGATGTTCGGATTCGATTTCGAGACCTTCACATTGTGGAATGAGCTTACTGATCCCCACGTGCCCGCGGGAATTGCCGTCAGCGCCCAGCTCTGTCCGAAGTTCGTGGACTTGAACACGCCATCCTTCCCAACAGCGAAGAGAAGCTCAGGCTCTTTGTTTGTCTTTCCGACCTTGGTAATGAACGGCGCGTTGCCCGATCCGGTATTGCCTGTCATGCCGCTTGTCGCGCTGGAGAAACTCGTGCCTCCGTTCGTCGAGCGACGAAGTCCGTTGTATTGCGATCCCCCAATCAGCTTCAGCGGATCGTCGAAGTGCCACGACGTCTCATAGCCGTCGCCCCCGATGCGCGACGACCAGCTCGTGAGTGCATTGGGGTTGTCAGGCGATTGATACGTGCCGTTGTCCTGCATGCCGCCGAAGTACGCGCTCGCGCCCGGCTTCTTGTCAACGCCATAAAACTGACTGGTAATCATGCCGAAGCCGGGATTCACCCAGCCCGACGAACTGTCGATCGAGAGACCGATGCCGCCGTCGTTCGCATTCAGGATGCGGAAGCCGCCGCCAGGTTTGGGAATCGTCATCAGGTTGTGGTGATCGACGTGTACACCGCTCGTGGAAACCGAAGCAATCGTGCGTGTCGAGTCGTTGATCATCGTGATGGTGTAGATGTTCACGCCGCCCACGTACATCTTGTTCTCATTCGTCGGATGAACGACGATCGTGTTATCGTACCAGCCTTGCGACGAGAGCCAGTTCGTATTCGTACCGCTCACGGTCGTGAGTTTCCACGTGGCGCCCGCATCCGACGAGACGTACAGGTTCGAATTCGGCGACCCTTCCGCCGCGAGATAGAGCTTGTTGACATTCGACGGAGCGATCGCCATCTCGTAGCGTCCGGTTTGATCGTTGATGCCGGTGGAGGAGAGGAACCAGCTTTCGCCCGCGTCCGTCGATTTCAGAATTCCCTTTTCGTCAACGCACGCGTACTGGATATTGAAATTGCCCGGCGTGTCGAGAATCTGGAGAATCTTTTTCACGCGACCGAGCGTGCCGATTTCCGTTTGGTTATACACGTTGTACCAGCTCGTGCCGCCGTTTGTCGTTTTCCAGATGCCCGAACGATTGACCGTCGCTTCCTTGTAGCGTCCCGATGTTGTTGCGGCAAGAACGATGTTCGGGTTGGTCGGATGAATGATGAGCCGGGCGATGTTGTTGAAGTCGTCGTTGGCGACGGTGCTTGCGAGCTGCGTCCAGGTCTCGCCGCGGTCGGTGGATTTCAGAATGCCATCGCCGTTGATCACATCGACGCTATAAAAACTCTCGCCTGTGCCGGCGTACATGATGTTGGGAGTGGAGGGAGACTGCACCAGCGCAGACATCGCGAGGTTGGGCATGGTACGCGTCAGCTCGCGCCAGGAATTGCCTCCGTTGCTCGTCTTCCACACTCCGCCGCCGACGCTTGCAACGTACCAGGTATTCAATGCCGGGTCGCCGGGATCGACGACGAGTCCGCGTGCGCGGCCCGGCACGTTACCCGGACCCCGTTCTTTCCAATCGAGAAGTGTCGTTGTGTGCGATGCCCGGTTCGTGGCCTTCGCAAGCTCGGCCAATCTGTAATTGCGCGGGTAGTCGGGAGCGAACGCGCCGTACGATACGCGCATCTCATAGAGATGTTTGGCAAACTCGTCCGGCTCATCACTCTTGACATACCCTGCGGCACGGCGCTCGATCTTTTCGCTGCGCTCAACAACGCGCATGCCTTCGGGCGATTCGGGCGAGAGCTTTGCTCTCAGTTTGAGAAGAAGAGCATACTGTTCTTGATCTTCAGGCTTCACGTGCGCAACGCCCGACTCTCCGCGATCGACCTGACTGAGATGAAGAATGCTGAGCGCGATCCAAAAACATATTGCGCCGCAGATCAGTAGCTTCTGTTTCATGAAAGACCTCTTGTTGGTGATTGGAGATATGTCAACTTAACCACTCGATTCGTGGAAACTGTCTTGTCATTCTGAGTTCGTGGCCACGCCGAAAAACGACTGTGGCTATTTGGGGAATAACGCGCGCTTCTCGGTGTCATTCTGAACGAGTCCCGATTGCATTTCAAATCGGGACGAAGTGAAGAATCCAGATCAGAGCACGACTGGGTTTCTGGATTCTTCGGCCCTGAGAAGCGAGCCTCAGAATGACGTGTTCAGTCGTTTACTTAGGCAGGATGCGCGCAGTACTGAGATCGTAAAGTTCGGTAAACTGTTCGGAAGTCTCGTCGCCTGTGATGTTGCCAGGGATGCGCGTGATTGCCAGCGTCGTCGCGTTGTGCCACCGCACGGTTCCGCTCTCCAGCGTGCGTTCGTAGATCACGGAGTCGGCCCGCATGGAATAGACAAAGAACGACAGGGGTTGAGTTCCCTGGCGCGGCTTCTCTTCTTTGACATAGAGAATGTAGCGTTGTTCGGAATTCGGTGTGGCGACAAAATCAGCTCCGAGCCGCTTCGCTGCGAGTGCATTCCCTTTTTCCTGAGTCCCTTTGACGCTCGCGCAGCCGCAGAGCAGACTCACGAGTGCAATGCTGACTCCGATGATCGCGTGATTCATGAGGATGAACTTGCTGGACAATCAAACGCTCGAGTTGTCTGTGCATGATTTCGTTGTCGCTAAGTTAGCAGATGAAGGACGGAAAAGCAACGACGATTCGCGACTGGAGGGGAAACGTTTGGTTGTTTGGAATTTGGAAATTGATGTTTGGGGCTTCCGATGGGCCTGCCTGCCGGAGTCCCGATGCTTTTTGTCGGGACGCAGGCAGGTGTTCATCGTCCCACCGACAGTTAACGCCGCGACGCGGATCAGTCTGCCTCGTCAACAGGCGGTCGCCCCACGATTCCCCTCTTGAGAGGGGTGTCACGACGAACGAAGTGAGTCGTGACGGGGTGTGTTCCTCTGCCATTGGCAACCTCTCGCACATACACATGCCTTCGCGCAGAGAGGAATGGTACACTTTTGTCAGCTCCCAATGTTGACACACCCCTTCGGTTCCCCTCTCACTCACACACATCCCCTCGCACAGAGGGGAATGCGTCGTGCTGTGTTAACGCGCGCCGCGTCAAGGCTCACCAACTCCTGCCGCGGGCGCGCGGAAGACGCGAAGTTGCCCTGACTGCTCTACGAGTCGAAGACCGTCAGGCGGGCGTGACCGCCGAGCCAAGGGCGACCGCCTTCTGACGAGGTACACCGTTCCGCATCGCGGCATCATCCGTCGGTGATACGACGGACACCAGTCGGAAGCCCCCAAAAAAAATTATGAATGACGAATGGCGACCCGTGAACGACGTCGCTCAATCATCACTTCACCAACATCATCCTTCTCACGGCAGTGTACGCGCCACTCTGCAGCTTGTAGAAGTACGCGCCGCTTGCCAGGCTCGTCGCATCGAAATGCACAGTGTACGCTCCGGGTTCCTTTACTTCGTTTACGAGCGTCGCCACCTCGCGGCCCAACAAATCGTACACCTTCAGTACGGACGCGGCATGCCCCGTCCCTACGGGGATCGTGAATTTGATTATCGTCGCTGGGTTAAACGGATTCGGATAATTCTGATGCAACGAGTAGGCGAACGGAAGGCCGCTCGGTTCAGCAACATCATTCGGCTGTCCGGTGATGAACGCGCGCACAATCAAGTCTGCATTTGTCATCGGAGTCCATCCCAACGTGGTTGTGTAGTACATGCTGCGCAATGCAAGCGGCTGCGTGATGTCGCCTCCGATACCCGGTGCGCCCGGACTCGTTGGCAGATAGCTCAGCACAACAAAGAAGTCGCCGCTCTCAAATGTCGGCGGCTCTGTGCCCGGCACGGTGACAAGAAAACTGTCGATGCCCGACGTTTGATACGACGAAGCAAGGTACGGCCCCGCTTTCAAAGCGCCCGGAAATCCTGAGCTGTCGGCGTGAATCGAAACGTTGATCGGACTGTTGCCGTTGTTGGTGAATGCTTTGACGCGATAGACGCGTGCCGGATATTGCTGCGGCGTGAACCGGATCGCGAACTTGTTGTCGTTGTAGGTGAAGTCGACGACGTAGAACGCTTCGGGGATTCCGTCATCGTACACAACCTCGGCAAGCTGCGGATCGGTGACAGCAAAGTTGCCCGCGCTCGCGGTGTACGGTCCGAAGTACGTTTGCGCAGCGACGGTGATCGAGCCGCGCAGTTTGTACTCGTACCAACCTTGTGCCGCAACGTTCGAGTCGGTGAAGGCTTGCACGCCAGTTGCAAATTGGCGAAGCAGTGTACCGTTTCTATAGAGCTGAAGCGTCGTCGGCACTGTCAGCGGATCGCCGTTCAGGCCCAGAGAAGGATCGGTCCATGTAACGCGGAGGAGATTTCCCAGCTTGTTCACTGCAAGATTTGTCGGGGCCTTCGGCGGAGCCAACAATCTGATTGGTATTCTGATGCCGCCGAATCCGGAGGGCGTGAACACGCTCACCATGGTCTGCGGCCACCAGCCGTGGAACACCGCATTGCCTGCGTCGCGACTGATCATGAAAATGCCCGCGCCAACGATCTTTTCCGGCCCATACACTTGCAGATGATTCCTGTTGAAGAAGCTGATCGGAATGCTCACTTCGCCGGTGACATGTCCGGTCGCGGATGAGAACGCGGTCTGCGCATCTGTCACGGTGTCAACGACGGCGTTTACTCCGCCGTTCGAGTAAATCTCCCTGAAGCGAACAGTCGATCCGGTTGTGAAATAGTATGCCCAGTAGTTTCCTTCGCGCAGCAACGGTTCTCCGCCGATTGCTTCGAACCGGTCGCTATTGTTGTCGTCAAAATACAATCCGAACCCTTCGCTGTTCTGCAATCCATCAGTATTCAAAAAATCTTCTCCCGCAACAAACAGTTTGCCCGCAACGCTGTCATACTTGAAATACAAGAATGTGCTGCCGCGCGGCAGTTGAATGCCGCCGCCGTTACCAAACACATCCGACGCATCGACCTTCAGCGCGTCGGTCCATTCGCCCGGCGAAAGCACACCGTCGATTGTCGGCGTTGTTGTCTTATGTGGGGTGGTGATGTTGAACTGCAGGAACGAACTGTCAACAGTTCCGTACGCTTCATTCGAGTACACGCTCTCTCCCTGACCATACATTGCGCTAATGCGATAGTAATAATCGCGCAGCGGCATTGCTGTACTGTCAACATACGTCAGGAGCGAGCCGGGAATTGTTTTCTTCAGATAGTACGGACCGCCGGTGCGAATGCCGCGATACACTCTGATGCTGTCGGGTGGCGGCGGTGGATCGGCATCGATGAGCATAGTTGGCGCGAGCGCTCGCAGTCCGCCTGATGCTCGCAAAGCAACTGACGAAGAGACGACCAGAGCGTCGACCGCGAGACGCCGCTGTTCATCCGTCATGTGTGCCTCAGGTGGAATAGACCAATTCAGTTGTATGCGCGAGTCGAGACTGTGCGATGCAACGAGATTGGTGGGCGCTGCGCCGGTTTGCGCGAGCGTCGCGTTCACGTCGCGCGTCGTGTCGGTTCCGCTGACCGAAGCCTGGACAAGTTGTGCTACATAGCCAGGCCTTGAGAATCGGACAAGATAAATTCCCGTCGCCAGGTTGCTGAGCACATATCTGCCAAGGGAATCAGTGGTAGCTGTTCTCACCGGTGATCCAGCTTGAACAGTAACTCCACTATAGTTAGCTGTTCCCGCTAACGTCGCTCGACCTGAAACGAACCCGCCTCCGAGATCGACCGCAATGTTGTACGCGTTGCCTCCGTTTCCGAAGGACCGCGCGTGCACGGCTTTGCCACCGGCGACAACGCGTCTGCCATCGGCCGAGATTGCGGCGGCAAACATTGAGCCGGGAGTGTTGAGCGTGAAGACCGGTGTGTTGGAGTTGCGCTCGAAGATGTACACGTCGGGTCTGGTGTTGTCGATATCTCCCCACGTCGCTGCAACAGCGATGGAGCCGTCGTCGGAGAGTGCGACCTGCGCCACTTCGTCGCCGACGTTGTTCACCACCCAGTTCGGTTGTCCCTCGCCGTACGTGTCGAACATGAAGATCGAGCCATCATTGCCTGCGGAGAGGAAGATCAGCGACCCCGCCATGATTGTTGAGCCGTCTGCCGAGACATCTACTGCGCTCGCCCAGTTGGTGAATGCGCCGGCGGGAATTTTGTATTGCCATAGCAGCGTGTATCTGCTCTGTGCGGCGTTCCACGAGAATGTTTTCACGAAGCCGCTCAGCTCCGCGATGACCATAACAGATCCGTTCGCGCTCAAGCCGACCCGCGACTCGGTGTTCGCGATCTCGAATTCCGTTTTGCGTGTGCCGGTCACGCCATTCAGTATCCACGCGTAGAATTTTCCATTCACCGCCACCGTCGATTTGTCCACGCTGATGTTCACGCCATAGATGCCGGAGCTTTGTCCGTCGCTGAAGTCGAACGTCCAGATCGGAACGGTCGAGGGCGGTGCGAACGCGTACACGCGGTGCATGCCGCCGGAGAGCGGCGAAGCTGTTGCGCAGACAAGCAAGCTTCCGTCGCGAGAAACGGCAACGGGCCCTGCGTTGCGGTTGTTCGGGATTTCAAAGTTGAACGTGACGGCGCCTGTGGTCTTGTCGAACAGGTACACGTTCCGATACGAGGCGCTTGCCACGACGTTGGCGTTTGCCGAAAGTGAAACGAAGTTCCGATATGCCTGCGTATTCGACGGCACTTCCCAGAGAGGCGTACCGCTGTCGTCATTGTGAAACGCTACACGCGGATCGTTGAGATTCCAGCCGATGAACGGATTCCCTCCGTTGCTGTTGATGGCAACGTCCTGCGCGATCGATGTCGCGTGCGAGCTTGTCCATTTGACTGATGTCTGAAGTTTGTTCGAGTGCGGGATCGGCGCGCTCAGTTGCGCGTCGTCGAGCGAAGTCGCAGGGAGCGGATTGTGGGTAGGCGTTGTCTCGATGCGCTCGAGTTGCTTGCCGTTCTGAACGAGGAGAGATTTTTTGGAACCAATGAGTTTGGTGTTGGCACCGGCCAGAAGCAGTGAAGAGGAGAGAAGTGTCAACAACACAAGGATGAACAGACGGTTCATGGGGGAGTTCCTTATCTGTTGTGTGATGAATTATGGTGAGGTAAGCTGGATGCAATATAGCAAATCAACAGAAAACTTGTTGGGCGATTCGCCGAATCGCCCGGTCGAGACAGCGTCTCGACCAAACGAATCTTGGAAACAAAACAGCGCTGCCGTTGAGAACGAATTTGCAGACCACCATGCCATGAGTGAATGAACAGACTTGTTGGGCGATTCGCCGGAATCGCCCGGTCGAGACAGCGTCTCGACCAACAAATCTTGGAAACGAAACAGCGCTGCGGTTGCGAACGAATCTCAAACCACAACGCCGTATATGAATGAACATGTCCGTATTTGATTATCGTCGCTCAATTCGTTACAATGGCCAGAGAGAAAACTATGACTCAACTTAGCATACAGAGTAGCGACGAGCGCAAGAAGCAGCGCCTCAACACGTTGGTACAGCAGGCGCTTGACCGTGAATCGAACCTATTGCGCTCCGCCATCGAGAAGACCCGCGCGCAGCTTACCGTGTTCGAGACGAAGCACGCCCTCTCCTCAGATGAGTTCTTCCGACGCTTCCAGGCCGGACAAACCGATGACTCCGACGACTTCGTGGATTGGTCGGGAGAATATCAGATCTACTTGAGCCTCCTCGAACAAGCAAACGCGCTAAAGGATGTTGTCGTGTGCAAGTAGAAGAGTACTTCACCTCCCTTCGTCATTCAATTACATCCTGCGCCCATGTTGCGTCCCACGAGATTGCCGAAGACGCCCGCACCCCCGTAGGAAGGTTTCTTCAAGGGACGTCTTGAGTTTTCTTCACGGCTACGAACACCTGCGCCTGCAACCGATACAGATATACTCCACTTGCAATACCACTCGCATCCCATTGCACCGGCTTGAACGGCTCGACTGAGCTCGCCGAAGTCCCCGCCTCCTGAACCTCATTCACCAGTCTATGACTGGTCGTTGACCAGCGTCGCAACTTCGCGACCGAGAATATCAAACACCTTAAGTGAAAAAACTCCCAAACCTGTGGTGAGCGGAGTCGAACCATTCGAACCTCCAAATCCCAATTGGCTATTGGAGCTTGGTATTTGGTATTTGATGATTGTACTCGGATTGAAAGGGTTGGGGTAGTTCTGATCGAGCGAGAATTGTGAAGGCACTTCTGTATTTCTCGCTTGTTCAACGAACGTGACGCCACCGTTGGTCGTTCGAAGAATCGGTCCGCCTTCGCCCACTGCCGTTCCTGTGTTTGCATCTATGAAAGCGACAGAATTGAAATAAGAAGCCGCTCGTTTGGCGTGTCCAACTTGTGCCGGCATTCGTTGTACGAAGGATTGTGCCAGCATTTCCGACTGCCGTTCCAGTGTTCGCATCAGTGAAGCAGACGCCGTTGAGTCGATCCGTCGTTCCGCTTGACTGGCGCGTCCACATTGCGCCGCCGTTGGTGGTGCGAAGAATTGTACCTTGGTCTCTCACCGCCGTTCCAATGTTTGCATCGCAGAAGGAAACACAATTGAGAGTATTCCATGGTTCTGCCAATACCACTGCGCTGTGCACAGGCTCGCGGCAACGGCGAGCAAAAGAAACCTGAGAAGAGTTTTCATGATGCCTCCTTATTGTTTAGTATGAGCACAAAAACTGGCGCTGCCGCTGCGAACGAATCTCAAACCACAAACGCCATGTGTGAAAGAACGTACTTGTTGGGCGATTCTCCCGAATCGCCAGGGTCGAGACTGTCCCGAAGGGACGCCTTCGGCGGAGTCTCGACCAACAAATCTTGGAAACAAAACGGCCGTTGCCGCTGAGAACGAATTTGCATACCACAACGTCATGTGTGAATGAACAGACTTGTTGGGCGATTCGCCGGAATCGCCTGGTCGAGACAGCGTCTCGACCAACAAATCTGAAAAGCAAAACGAGGTGAGCAGAGAGAAGAGTATTTTGAATTTTTGCTTCTCTATGTTGATGGGTGATAGTTGACTATCATGATTCAATTGGGTAGAATTCATTCGTGGAAACAGTGGAAGGAACATACAAGAACGGGCGCATCCACCTGTCAAAAAAGCCTCGCACGCGCAAACCTGTCGAAGTGACGGTTGTCTTTCATACCTCGACAAGGCGCAAATTCCGTGGCTTGTCTGGAAAAGAGGAGAAGAAGTTGGTTGCACTCAAAGGGTTTGGCGGCGACGCATTGCTGGATACCGAGCAATTGTATTCATGAGCGCAGTCGTCATCGATTCGAACTTCCTTGTCGCCCTCATTGAGACCCGAAAGATGTTTGGCACCAGCGCGCTAGCGACATTGAGGCAGCACTCGACGAGAGAGTCACGCGACTTTTTCTTGACATCGTCATCGGCGAGTCACTCAGCGTCGTTGCTCGACGATGCGAGGAGCAAAGGCGGACACCAGATTTCGCCGCCATCATCTCCTCTGTGCAGGCTGCAATTCCAGCCTCAAGAATCCAGTGGACGGCATCGCTCGTCCGAACGCTTTACAATAAAATTCTTCAGATGATGGTCGCATACAACGGACAGTTGAACTTCAATGACTGCCTCATCGCGCTCTTCATGCAACGGAACAACTTGCAACACCTTGTAAGCTTCGATGCCGATTTCAATCTCTTGAGCACCATTCATCGTATCTCTTCACCCGAAGACCTACTACACGCAGGGTTGCCCGCACCGCGCCCGTGAATCAGAATCGTCATCCGGGATTCGAGTCTCGACCAACCTTCCCGCCTGCAACCGATAGAAGTACACTCCACATGGCAATTGACCATTGAACATTATGACAGCTTTGCCTCTTCACCTTGACTATCACTCTTCAATTCGATAGAATGATGCAGAAACAGATTCATGGATTACATTCAGAGTTCTCGAGACTCAGTTCCAGCACACGATGAAAGCATTCATCCGCAAGGGAAATGCCTACTTATGGAAAACACAACCGTTACCACCGTTACCATAGAGCTTCCGACAAACCTCTCCAAAGACGAGGCACAGCTTCTTCTGGCCGTCAAGCTGTTTGAAGTTAACAAAGTCTCTCTGGGTCAAGCGGCGAAGCTCGCCGGATTCTCCAAACGCGCCTTTATGGAATTTCTTGGGCGTTATCATATCCCCGTTGTCAATTACTCTGCTAACGAACTGCGAGACGAAATCCTCTGAATCATGAAAGACCCGGTTGTCGCTGACAGCACATGCCTGATCGGTTTGGAGCGAATTGGTCGTCTCGATCTTCTTCCAATTGTATTTGAGAAGATTGCAATCCCGCCTGCAGTCCTGCATGAATTTGGAGTACAAGTGCCTTGGCTTACGGTCATGGCGCCCGCCAACAAATCCCTGACTGAATCGCTGCAACTGCTCGTTGATGAGGGGGAAGCGGCAGCTATTTCCCTTGCCAGCGAACTTGGATGGCGAGTCGTTCTCGATGATCGGCATGCCCGGCTGGTTGCGCTCCGGCTCAGTTTGCGAGTGATCGGAACAGTCGGGATTCTCCTTCGAGCAAAACAGGCGGCTGCGCTTCCGGCAATTCGCCCCCTCATAGACGATTTGGAGCATTCACATTTCTACATCTCTTCCGCGCTCAAAGAAGAAGCACTGCACCTTGCTGGCGAGTAGTTCATCTCCTGCTGCGATTAAATCACCGTCTTTCTCTTCACCTAATTGTCAGCGCAACATCAAACACTTCTTCGTCTCGACGAACGCATCGGCTCGCAGTCTGTACAGATACACTCCGCTTGCAACTCCCGATGCATTCCATTGCACGTTGTATGTTCCTGGTTGCCTCACCTCATCCACCAGCGTCGCAACTTCGCGACCAAGAATATCAAACACCTTCAGCGTCACGCGACTGACCTCCGACCTCTGACCTCTGACTTCTGGTATCTGATATCTGATCTCTGTGGTTGGGTTGAACGGGTTGGGGTAGTTTTGTTCAAGCGCGAACATCAGAGGTATGCCCAGCATCTTCTGCTCCTCCACGGAAACAAGTCGATCATACATGGCAATGGCATCAATGCGCTGCGCCCATGTCTCCCCGATGATCTGTGAACTGCCAGGTGCAAAGCGGGCGAGATAGCCTCCTGTTTCGTCAAGTAGTCCGTACAATGTGTCTTCCGGACTGAACGCGATTGATGGTACGATGGTTGGCCAGCCGGCTTTGAAGGCAAATGTTGCAGTTCCGTTGTTGCGATCTATAGTGAAGAGACTGTCATTGTCAAACGGTTGACGTAATGACGCCCAAAGTTTCTTTGTCACTGGACTGAACGAAAGACCCGAATAGGCTCTACCGGTGGAAGTACCGATGGCTGTGGCAGCGCCGGTTGTGAGATCAATGCGGTAGAGACTTCCGGCAGTCGTTGCCCCGAACAATGTATCTCCCGCCGAAAACGCGATGGCTCGCATGTTCGGAACCATGAGAGTACGTTCGAACAATCCTGCGCCCGTCGCGCTCGAGATGCGATGCAAATATGTTCCAAAGCTATAGGGCGAAACTCCGTAGAGTTCTCTTGTCGTTGGCCGGATGGCAAGGCCTTGAATTGGATGTGGTCCTATCAAGCCAATGATCGTCGCGATGCCGCTGTCCCGACTCACCGTGTAGAGATTGGATGAGGCCCCGTACAACACGTCACTCATCGCCGGCGTTATGGTCGGAGCAGGCGATGCGGTTTTCAGTATCCAGTTGTTTGGATCCAATTGACCCGTGGTTGGAAGGAGCGGAACATGGACGTTGAAAGTTTGGTCAGCAAGAGTGTTCATCAAAACCACCGTGGTATCTAGACCGATTCCGGCAAGTCTGAAATCTACCGGCATTGTGAAGAATGTCGGATTCGCGGTTCCGGTTGTTTGTCGAATCCTGATCGGCACGATGTATCCGCCATCGGTATCGGGAATGGCCTGCCAGGAATATGTGTACTGCGGATACTTCTCACCGTAGATCCACTCGTCGAAGAAGTAGCTGAGTTGAGTTCCGAAGACCGTCTCGCACACTTGCTTGAAGTTTTCGGTTGTTGCCACTCCAAACCGAAAGCGCGAATCGTTTGCGTACGCGCGAATCGACCGAAAGAACGCTGAATCGCCAAGCACATGTCTGAGCATATGAAGAACCGTCGCACCTTTGGCATACACCAGATTCCAGTTGAATAATGTGTTGAGATTCAACGTGTCCCGAATGTAGATTGAGCCAACAGCATTTCTTGCGCTGTTCATGCAACTGGTCACATAGCTCCAGTAGGATGATGATCCATACTTTCCCTCATTGTACACGGCTGTGGAGTAAGTGGCGAAGCCTTCGTTCAGCCAAATGTTCGACCAGTTGGCACAAGTGATCATATCGCCAAACTATTGATGGGCGAGCTCGTGAGCCAAGACCCATTCTTCGCTGAAACCAAACGATGTCATCGTTTGGTTTTCCAAGGCGCTGCCGGTCCAACCGAATTCGGCGTGCCCATACTTCTCCATGACAAAGGGGTAGAGGGAGTATTTGTCCGAGAAGATGCGAAGCATGTCAATAGTTTTCGGAAGGTCGATCTGTGCGGTCGCAAGGTGTTCGGGCAACACGTAGTTCAGAACAGGCATCGAATCGGTCGGTGTGTATTTGAACCAGTTCGTAAATTCAGCGTAGTTAGTGGTTGCTAATGAGACAAGCTCTGTGCTAATGGGATATCGCTCAGCCCACTTGTAAGTTGTTGTCCCATTCCCATTATCGATCACCGCAACGAGCTTGCCGTTCGAGCCAACTTTGTTAGAGATTCCTACTGTAACCCAGATATCGACTGAGTCGGCCTTATCCAAAGGATGGTCCTTGCAGGGCCACCAGTCCCTCGCACCGTATGGCTGGCTGAATGTGTACACCCAGGGTACACCTCCATGACTTGAAAACCTCAAGCCGTCACCGACTGGTACACCGCGATAGTAGATATCTATGGTGACCAGTTCGCCGTTTCCATACGTTCGGTTAAGCGTGATGGTGAAGGTGGTTGGCTGCTGTGAAAAGGCAAGCCTGGTAGCTCCCACCTTTACCGAATCGACTATCATTGTATTCATCAGGTCAAGCGTAACTGATGAGAGATTGCTAACCGAACTCACGGCCTTCATCGTCACTGTGCCCCGCAAATAATTCGGGGCAGTAGTTATCGTGATGTTGAGCTTGTAGTATTTTACGTCGATGTTCGGATCGGATGCCGGCTTACTCTTTGCATTCATCAACGATGCATAACTTCGTGCCTCGCTTTTTACGAGAGCTTCCTTTTCTGTCATCATTGATTGTGGAACAGCTTGTCCAAACGCTGCGCCAGCGACTGTGCAGAGCACTGCCAGCGTAAAGAGAAGAAGAGTTTTCATTGTTGCCTCCTGCTTGTATGGTGAGAGAGCAAAACGGCGCCGCCTCAGAGAACGAATCTCAAACCACAAACGCCGTGTGTGAATGAACAGACTTGTTGGGCGATTCTCCCGAATCGCTTGTGTCGAGACTGTCCCGAAGGGACGCCTTCGGCGGAGTCTCGACCAACAAACCTTGAAAACAAAAAAGCGACGCTGCCGCTGCGAACGAATCTCAGACCACAAACGCCGTGTGTTAATGAACAGACTTGTTGGGCGATTCTCCCGAATCGCCAGAGTCGAGACTGTCCCGAAGGGACGCCTTCGGCGGAGTCTCGACCAACAAATCCTGAAAACAAAAAAAAGGCGCTGCCATTGAGAACGAATCTCAGACTGCAACGCCGTATGAGAAATAACAATCGTATCGCCAACCGCTGTTGGTTATCTCAAGACAAGACACTTCTTTGTCTCGACGTAGCTTCCGCTTTGCAACCGATACAAATACACTCCGCTTGCCAGACTGCCCGCATCAAACTGCACCGCCTTGAACGGCTCGACTGAGCTCGCCGAAGTCCCTGCACCCTGAACCTCATCCACCAGTCTATGACTGGTCGTTGACCAGCGTTGCGACTTCACGGGCCGAAAATTTGAACCAACCGAAATTAGGCATGCCCTGTTTGCTTCTTGCTCATGCCTTCGTTAGATTCACATTGATGATTTGATGAGGTTACTCATGAAGCACGCTCCTCCCGTTAAGGGCACACTTGGCCGCCACGACCGTGTGTTCGAAAGCAACCGAGAGTATTACTACGCACACAAGACGGAACTCCTTCGTCGGTATCGAAACAAGTATATCGCCATCTGGAATGAAGATGTTGTCGATGCAGATAAGGACCGACTTGCGCTTCTTCGCCGCGTACGGGCAAGCATCGGCTACGAGCCGGTGTTTGTCAAGCAAGTCACCGTGCATCCACGTATCGTACGAATTCCTTCCTACGCCTTACGTGCTCGACCAAAATCCAAAGCATGAAACGATTTCCGTATCAAACGGAGAATGCCACACAATTCCCCGTTCTCACACTCACGATCGAATCACCAAACCGTCATCCCTCTACAAAAATCATATTGAGGGTCGACACGGGCGCCGACATGACCGTGATCCCATCCGACGTATTGAAGGAGCTCAATGCTGTTGAAGTTGCTGACGTCATGGTCGCTGACTTCGATACAGGAACATCCACGCACAAAACCTTCTCGATAAACGTCCGTCTCGGAAAGTTGCGTTTTGAAGAAGTTGAAGTCATTTCCTCCGACGGAGGTGCTGCACTTCTCGGTCTCGACATCTTGAATCTGTTGGATATCCACCTCAACGGACCCAAGAAAGTGTTGACTGTCGTTTAGCATTACCTCAGCACCAGACACTTCTTCGTCTCGACAAATCCTCCCGCCTGCAACCGATACAGGTACACGCCGCTTGCAAACGCCGACGCATCCCACGGCACCGAGTATGTTCCCGGTTGTTTCACCTCGTTTACCAGCGTCGCGACTTCACGCCCGAGAATATCAAACACCTTAAGTGAAACAAATCCCAAATCCGAAACCCCAAATCCCATTTGGCGATTGGAATTTGGTATTTGGTATTTGATAGTTGTTGTTGGGTTGAACGGGTTGGGGTAGTTCTGGTCAAGGCTATAGGTTGTCGCAACAAGGTCAGTTCCTCCCTCATCTACGTCTACAGTTGCCTGCGTATATTTCACTGTTGCAATGACGCTCCAGTTGCTTGCCTGGCATGTTCCGGTTACGTACACGTTGTTTGACGCGTCGAGTGCTAGGCCTGCAACGAGATTAGAATGATCACCTGTGCCGCAGAAGCGACCGCTCCAGGGCTGAACACCCGAGGAGTTGTATTTCGTTGTGTTGTAATCTGTAGTTGAACCCTGCAGTCTTGTGTGCGCGACGTATATATCACCGTTTCCATCCATTTGCATGTGCGCCCCAGACGACCAATAGTCAGCCAGACCGGGTGAGCGCATAGCCCATTGTTGTACTCCGGAGGGACTGTACTTTACCGTCACCACGTCTGCACCAGTTGCCGTGGCGCTGACTCCCATGACCAAAACATTGTCTGAGTTGTCCACAGCAATATGCGTAGCCTCGTTCCAGATGCTGTCCTGCCCTCTATACCTTGCCACCCACTTCTGTACCCCTGCCGCGTCATATTTTATTGTGAGGTAGTCAACAGGGTAGACTTCCCACCAAGATCTTTTCTTGCTGCTTCCCGCCACATAGACATTAGCTGATCCATCGAACGCAATCGCGTTCGTCGCCGCCTGAGCGTAGCCAGGACCCGGACCGTATCTCGCAACCCATTGTTGTACTCCTGCGGAATTATACTTGACCGTCACGCAGGCGGTGTCACAGGCTCCCGTGATATACACGTTGCCGGAATTGTCAACAGCAAGCGCGGGGGATGTATAATTACCCGCACATCGTGCGACCCACTGTTGTGCCCCGAGTTGGTCATACTTGATGGTGAGAAAAGAGTTACCAGCTGAGCCGGTGACGTAAACGTAGCCAGACTGGTCAACGAAAAGAGTCGATGGGGGATTCAAAATCTCGCCGGTCTCACGGTACGCTGCCACCCACTGCCGCGATCCGTTCGGCCTGTATTTGATGATGACATACTCATTTAACGAGGCCCACTGAGTGCTTGCGCTGTATCCCAAGACGTACGCATTCCCCGACCTGTCGGACCTAATCGCCACGGCGCCATTGTACAAGCTTCCCTGCCTCCCATATCTTGCTGCCCATTGTTCAATGCCGACAGCGTCGTACTTGACCGTTACAATATCTGTCGTAGAGCCTGTTCCTTGGCTGTTCCCTGCGACGAACGCATTCCCAGATCCATCTACGGCAACATCAACGGCGATTTCTTTGGACAACCTCGGACCGTTGTACAGAGCTGCCCACTGGGATACTCCCGCAGGATTATACTTCACGGTGGCAAAATCTTCGGGAATCTGTGAAGTGTTCGTAGAGCCTGTGACGTAGATGTTGCCTGAGCGATCAACAGCTAGTCCGGAAGGAGCATCGGTAGCAGCGTTTCCCGGTCCGTTGTAGCGTATCGCCCATTGCTCAACACCAATCGAGTTGTATTTCACGACTGCATAGTCTGATCCGGTTGTTTGAGTGAATCCAATTCCTAAGACGATCACATTTCCTAATCCGTCAATCACGAATGCGGACGCCGGGTTGCGATATCGCTGCAGCCCTCCTTGGTAGGACGCAAACCATTGTTGAACACCGGCGCGATTGTATTTCAGCGTAACGATAGCTGAAGCAGAGATACCGGGATTTGAACTGTCGACAATGCCACCATTCACGAACACACCACCGGAATCATCGAGCGCTATTCCCTTCATGATCGCGGCAGTGTTACCTGGAGCGATGTATGTCGACACCCACATCTGGTTGCCCGATGGATTGTAGCGTACAGTTGCACCGCATTGTCGGGAAGGAGTTGTGGAGGTCATGCTTGTTCCTGTGGCGTACACGTTGCCGGAGTCGTCAACGACAACACCCGAGGCAACGTCGTCGCGATTTGCGGGGCCATTGTACCGTGAAGCCCATTGCTCAGTTCCCTGTGGACTGTATTTGATTGTGAGGTAATCGGCACTTGATGATGCTGGGACGTGAATGCTTCCAGAGACATACACGTTGCCAGCGTTGTCAATATAGTTGGCGACTGGCACAGCACTGCCGCCAGTTGCGGTATATCGCGCTACCCACACTTGAGCCCCATTCACATCGTATTTGACAGTTGCTATCTCAGGATATGACTGTCCTGATGCTGCATAGATTCGTCCGGTTATGTACGCATTCCCCGAACGATCTACAGCCAGCGCAACAACACTGTTGAATGTGGAGGCTCTCGGCCCAGCATAGTATGCTTCCCACTGCAGAACACCCAATGATGTATACTTGACCGTTCTGAATGATGTCCCCAGCGGCGTGCTGTTGTTGCCCGTGACAAACACACTCCCAGCAGAATCAACGGCAATGGCAACAGCACTACTGTTCGATTCTCCGCCGCCGAAGCTCGCCATCCACAACGTGTCTCCGTTAGGCGAGTATTTAATGGTAATCTGCTCGGAGCCGCTCGTTCCCGTAACACAGACACTTCCATCTCTCGCGTCGACTGTAGTAGCGCGAGCGATATCGGATCTCTCCACAAGTCCGGCAGCGAATGTCGCCACCCAGGATTCTCGAAGGGAGTCGCTCAACTGCGAAACCGGAACAGTACCATTTGTTATCGGCACTGTGCTCGATTGCCAATGTGATTGGGTTGACTGGGCAAGTACTCCGCCCCCAGCCACGAGCAAAAGAAATGTGAGAAGAGTTTTCATGATTGCCTCTTTTGTTGTTTGGTGAGAAAACAAAACGGCCCTGCCTCTCAGAACGAATCTCAAACCACAACGCCGTGTGTGAAAGAACAGATTTGTTGGGCGATTCTCTCGAATCGCTTGTGTCGAGACAGGAGTCTCGACCAACAAACTCGGAAACAAAACGGCGATGCCCCTGAGATCGAATCTCAGAACACAACGCCATAGTTGAGAATGAACGAATGCAGATTACTATGATCGTAGGGACGTTCATGGTTCGACTTCCTGCCCGTCCGCCAGGCGGGTGCTCACCACAGGATTGAACGTCCCTACGCAGCAACGCTGAAGACCAACGCTATCTCAATACCACAAGCTTCTTCGTCTGCACAAAACTCCCCGCTTGTAGCCGATACAGATATACACCACTTGCAATACCACTCGCATCCCACTGCACCGAGTATGTTCCGGGTTGTTTCACCTCGTTTACCAGCATCGCGACTTCACGCCCGAGAATATCAAACACCTTAAGTGAAACAAATCCCAAATACGAAACCCCAAATCCCATTTGACGATTGGAATTTGGTATTTGGTATTTGATAGTTGTTGTTGGGTTGAACGGGTTGGGGTAGTTCTGCAACAACGCGTACTCCCGAGGAGAAGCATTGTGTTCAGCCACAGAGACAGGAGTATAGGTAACTATTAAACGACTTGAGTCTTTGTACACCTTCACTCCGGGAATCGTGATCAGGCCGCTGTCGTAAACAAAAGATGCCTGCTGCACTGCGATGTTGTTCCGGCGATTCTCCCAATTGATTCTGTACCCTAGTGAAACGCTAAACCTCTGCAGTCTTCTCAATGTCACGTCCGTTGTTGCGGAGTCCGGCACGATGTCGGGACCGAAGATGGTCGCCAGGTCTTTCAGCCGCAGAGTGATCTCCCATCTATCGGCTAAGTCAACGATGTTGTCATTCCAATCAAGGTGGCCATTGATTGTGCCGATCGAATCTCCGTTCGTCGGGTTTCCATTACCGGGGTTATTGTTGATGGAACAATTTGTGAAAGCCGGGTATGAGAGATTCGTTCTGAATCGAGTGAAGAAAGAGAAGTTTGGGAAACTTGGCTGCCATGGAGAATTGGTGAACACTTGCTGGTGATTAGTCCAACTCCAAAAATGAATAGCTCCATGTCTATTAATATTTAGTGAATCATAGAAGGCTATTTTTTCCTGCCACCCAACGTTCAAATCGTTTTTACCACAGAACGAAAAAATAATTGGCAAAGCATTCAGTCGGTTGATGGACGAAAGATACCCCGCGTGCAACCTCTGGTTTCTCGTGAGGCCTTCGTTCGTGGGAAGGTTGGTCTGATATGTACCATACAGTCTCTCCATTATCGGTATGATGACTGGATTGCTAAGGGGTGGTGAACACACCTCGAACAGAGGAGCAAACAAGAACACCGCGGCAATCTTGGAAGGCATCAACATTGCGGTGAAAACTGACCCAATGGCTCCCAGCGACCAACCGTTCAGGTATGTCCTCGTCGTATCCAAGGGGTAGTTACGCAAACACCAATTTATTGTCCACGCAACACGTGCCGCAGAGTAGTTGTGAAGCGTCCCCGTTGCATGCACAGCATTCGAATTTGAGAAAATGTCGTAGTTAGCGTGGAAGCCATAATACGTTGTAAAAGCATCCGAGGTATTCGGCACCCAGTCATCCAAAGTCACTATCCATTCGTTAGGATCACCAATGCCAGAGATAATATTGTTTGCAAGGAAGCTGCTTCCGGACGCATGCATCCAAAATGTGGCTGGATGAATTGATGCGCTCCCTTGTTTGATGATCGCAAAGTTGAAAGGAAAAGAACCCACATTGATCATTTGAGGATAGAACGATGATGTGACCTTCGTGGCGAATTGAATGTAGATCTCATACATTCGTGAGCCGACGGTTCTGTTTTCCTGCCAGACGGGTCTCGGCACTGCAATCGTCTCAACAATTGGCGATGCGAGAGAATTTGACCAGAACCATATCGTTGTATCTTCAAGGCCACCTGTTGTCGTCGTGACTGCATAATAGAATGATCCGTTCGTTGTCGTGGTTGCTACGAAAAGTCCCTGCGTGCTCGCAAGCGGAGCTCCAGCCGAATCGATTTTCAGATATTTTGTGGACCCAAGAATAGTTGATAGTCTCTGGTTTCGCGCAGAGTTATCCCGAACCGAACCCAAATTCTGCGCTGACGAAAGCTGAGACCCATACTCGATTGGATTGGGTGAACGGTAGAGTGTGTAAAGAACATTCGTCGTCGTGAGATTGTCCCACGTAATGAACACCTGACCGTCACGATAGAATGCGCTGATGTTAGTGACTGGAGTTGCATGCACGCTCGCCGCAAACGCGAGCAGAATAAGCGTGAGAAGAGTTTTCATGATTGACTCCTTTGTGTTAGGTGTGAGAAACAAAACGGCGATGCCCCTGAGATCGAATCTCAGAACACAACGCCATATGTGAATGAACAAATATAAATTACCGCGACCGTAGAGACGTTCATGGTTCGACTTCCTGCCCGCCGGTCGAAGATTCCCGACGGGTCGGCCTACGGCCTCGTTGAGGGTCATCGACGATTCCCCGAGCAAGCGGGCGCTCACCGCTACCTCAGCACCAAACACTTCTTCGTCTCGACAAATCCTCCCGCCTGCAACCGATACAAATACACTCCACTTGCAACACCACTCGCATCCCACTGCACCGACTTGAACCCTGCACCCTGAACCTCATTCACGAGCGTTGCGACTTCACGACCGAGAATATCAAACACCTTAAGTGAAACAAATCCCAAATACGAAACCCCAAATCCCATTTGACGATTGGAATTTGGTATTTGGTATTTGATAGTTGTTGTTGGGTTGAATGGGTTGGGGTAGTTTTGCTCAAGCGCAAACGTTTTTGGGAGTCCGTTCACAGGCTCATCCACACCATCGACTAGTGTTGGGTTCTCGCACGCACCGATATCCGGTCGCGTTCCGGCAGGACTCGGACGCGGCATACCGTAGGTGCAGAATGGAGGCGCATGATACCAGGCCCCATCGATCTGCACAGAGTCGATTCCTTTTTGCAGACACCCGCTCGTGTTTGCGAGGCGATACGTACCGTCGGCAAACTGCGGATTGACACTGATGTTGCCGGAGTCCGAGGGCCAGCCATTCGTAACATTCGAATAGAGAACGCGAATGCTGCCACTTTGTATGTAGATCTCGTTTGACGCTGTATCCCCCCAAACAATTGAGTTGATGACTTTGGGAATCCAGCTTCCACGTGTCGCGATTCCTCCGCCGCTACCACTCGTTGCTTTGTTGTAGGCAATCGTGTTGTTAATCAGGGTTGGAGGCGCAACGACCATGCTCGGAGTATACAGCGATGAATGATGTCCCTGCTCCGATATCCTGCCGAATACCGCTCCGCCTCCATCGTCGGCCGGTTTCTCCGATGCTGCCAGATACACTCTTGCGCAGCCAACTCCGCCCGCAAGGTACGCGGTGTTCTTCACAATGATGTTGTTTTCAATCCGCGCCGCCTCGTCAAACGCCATGATGCCTCCACCTCCGCCAAGGTTTCCACCTATGGCTTTGTTCGACGATATGATGTTGTTGACAACAAGAGTCTGCCTTTGAACTTCAGCAGCCCAAAAGCTGACTCCACCAGCGTAGCTTGAGATGTTACTCGGTCCTTGCACTTGATTACCGGTAACGATGTTCTCTCGAAACTGCACACTGCAGCCGTACGCGTGCATTCCACCGCCGACATTGATGTCCCCTGTGCTAAGACTGCTTGCCGTGTTTCCACTAATCAAGTTCTTCGTGACGACGAAGTTTCCATATTGGATAATAAGTCCTCCGCCCAAACAGTTGTTCTGCGTGCCTGCTGCCGTGCTGGTCATCGTGTTGTTCAGTATTTTGTTGTTTTCTATTCTCACTGTCATGTTCTTCCACGTTGCTGCTGCGCATCCAATCCCACCACCTCCACTTTGACCAGCGGTGGTCGCCGTGTTGTTATTGATCCTGTTACTTTCAATAATGAGATATGCTCCGTCATTCAGGCTACACCATATGCCAGTTCCGCCTGCACCGTGCGTGGGATGGGAGATCGAATTGCCTTCAATGCAGTTATGTACAATACGAGCTCCAGCATCGCAGAGCACTCCCCCTCCATACCGAGGTGTGTATGGTGGAAACGTTACGCGGTCAATCGTTCCCGTTCCACCCGTAATCGTAAATCCACAAAGGACTGAATTTGTATCTTCGCCGGACGTGAAGTACACAACAGAACCACTGTCAGCATGAAGACCGAAACTACCGTTGATAATTGTACGCGAGATGTGCGAGGTATCGTTGGTTGTAATGAATGTGCTCGCAACGACAATCTTCTTTCCGTTGAATCGAATGTTCTCGTAGTACGTTCCGTCCGAGACCAGCACTGTATCGCCGTGCACCGATGCGTTGATGGCAGATTGGATTGTCGCGTATTGCGAGGGAACGCGACGGACGGTTCCTACTCGTGGCGACGTTGCGTGACCGATTCGCCAGAGATAGGTGCCGGTCGGCGAGCGACTGCCATCGTACCACATATCGAAGATTGTACCCTGGCGAAGCAAGACTGATCCTGACTCAGCGTAGTTTGCATCCCAACTTCCGCTCGATCCCGGCACCAAGACAGGATTTGCTGCGTGCCTCGTCCAGGTTATACCTCCATTTGTTGAGGTCGCCAAACCAATCATTCGCGTGGTTTCAGGGTTACGGACACCGAGGTACCAGAGGTAGAATGTGTTGTTAAGTTCAAGGGCACCGGTTGCGAAGACATTCCAATCATCCCACGCTCCTGGCGTACCCGGCACAAAGACTGGATTGTTGAGCGTATCTTTCACCCAGTTGATTCCATCAATTGAAGTCGCAAGCCCGATCTTCCGCCTTGTGACACTGGCATCTGTACCGGTGTACAACATCTTGTATCGTCCTGATGAAAGGACGACCAAGCAAGATGATACTCCACCTGACTCCCATGAGCTGGTTCCCGCGCCTAAGACTGGTGTTGAATGTTTGGTCCAGTTGATCCCATCAGGAGATGTGGCGTACCCAACGTGAGAACCATTGGTACCCAATCCTGTATACCACATCTTGTACTGCCCGTTTTCGCGAATGACTGCTGGAAATTCAACGCTAAGCTCATCCCATGTTCCTGTAGTCGGAGAAAGAACAGGGTTGTTGGAACGCCTTGTCCAAGTCACTCCATCAGGCGAATACACAAGACCTATCCTGTAGGGGCGCCACGAAATCTCGGGACCGTATGACCCCGTGTACCACATCTCGTATCTCGCTGAATCGGAGTTGAACAAAACCATTGGTCCAAACACATGCTTGTCCCACGTCCCGTTGCCGCTGCCCGAGAAAATCGGATTCTGGGCATTCTTTGTCCAGACGTACTGCCCAATGGCTGACTCTGCACATACAAAAAGGCAGAGCAAGAAGAGAAAGAAGCTAACGAGTGTTTTCATAATGCCTCCTTGTTGTTGAGCGAGACTCCCCGCCTGCCCAGTTGGTATGGTTAGGCGGGCAGGCAGTCTCGCTTGCGTTTGTTGAGTTAGTGGTCGAGTCTGGTTGACAACTCGCAGAGAGCCTCGACCTGCGAAACAAAAAACGGCGCTGCCTCTCAGAACGAATCTCAAACCACAACGCCGGGTGTGAAAGAACAGACTTGTTGGGCGATTCGCTCGACGAGTCGAGTCATCGACCGAATCGCCCGGTCGAGACAGCGTCTCGACCAACAAATCCGGAAAACAAAAAACGGCGCTGCCTCTGAGAACGAATCACAGACACGCGCCGTTTATGAAAATGTATGAACAGATATTGCTGCTGACTTGAAGTGCGTTCCCCGTGAACTCGGGACACTCTGCGAGTTTGTAGACCCGAAGAGAGTCATCGATCATTGGGGAAACTCAACGCACAGGTTACTAATGCTTTGGTGTAGGTACTTTGCTTCTCAACATTTCTTCGAGGTCGAAGTCCAACTTTCCGCGGATAACGAGTTGCTTCACTTTGCGAATCACATCAGCTTCCCCCTTTGCCCGGCCGATGATAATACCTGACAAGATCCCCGTGAGTATGCCGCACGTGAAGAACAGTATTGCAGCAAGGTCGATATGCATGGGACCAATCTACGTCCGGAGAATGGCGCTGACAATCCCATAGTGATGGGAGAAGGGAAATAGGGGGTGGGCGAAACGGCGGGAATTGTGGCGTTAGATCATATTTCTCCACGAAGGCTCTTACCTATGACTTCCGCCCTGCTGTGGACATGGAGTTTTTGGTACGTGTGTTTGATGTGAGATCGAACGGTTTCAATCGTAATGCTCATGCGGCTGGCAATCATCTTGTAACTCAAGCCTTCCACAAGACCGAAAACGACTTCCCGTTCTTTTAGCGTAAGGGGCGATGGTGTTTCGAGTGGATGATGAGGATGAAAGTAGTCTACTACCTTACGCGCAATCTGCGGAGACATATAGGCACCTCCGGCATGAACGACTTCGATTGCATCTTTGATTTGCGAAAATGAAGTGCTCTTTAGCAGATAGCCCGACGCGCCTGCACGCAGCGACTCGAAAATTCTGTGCGGGTCGTGATAGACAGTGAGCATGATGATGTCAGTGGTCGGATGGCGCTCTTTGAGCAACTTGATCGCATCAATCCCCGACATGCCGGGCAACCCGATATCCATCAGAATCACATCGGGAACATTCTCGCCCGCCAATTTCGCGAACAACGCTTCGGCCGAGGCCTCGGCGATTTCACAATGGAAGCATGTGCTGCTATCGCAAAAGGCGCGAAGCGTATCCCGCACTTCCTTGTCGTCTTCGACAATCCCGATGGTGACGATGTTGGGGGACGTGTTCATTGCTCTATTTCATCGTTGCCGATGAGGTTCCATAGCTCCGACGTTCATGTAGGGATTAGGTACAAACGCTATAGCCCATTCATTCTGAATACAACCGTCACTCCTTGTTCATGGAGAATTTCCACAGTTCCACCAACACGCTCGGCACGCATCTGCATATTGCGGAGACCATGGCCGGTTCGCTTGCGGTTTGCTTCATCGCCGTTCAATCCCTTCCCGTCATCGGCAATCGTCATCGTGAATTGTCCGTCGGATTGTCTTAGGCTGATGTGAACCTTGCTAGCGTTGCTATGCCGTGCAATGTTGGTAATCGCTTCTTTGAGAATTAGATACACATTCTGCCGCACATCGACCGGAATCTTCTTCCGCTCATCGAATCCGGCATTCTCAAAATGCACATGAATAGATCGCGGAGCGAGAACCTCTGACGCGAAGTCGCGCATGCGGTCGAGCAGATTGCCGAGGGAATCGTTCCGCGCATCTATAGACCAGACGATGTCGCTGAGCGTGGCGATGATGGTGCGACCAGCGTTGCCGATGTGTTGTGAAGACGTCTTTATTTGTTGAATGTCGTCCGACATCTGGACAAGTTCAGACTGCATGACAATGTGTGTGAGCGTCGCGCCGATGTCGTCGTGCAAATCGCTGGCAATGCGAACACGCATGCGTTCCAATTCCAGGCCCTTGACGAGTCGGTAACGATGTAACCCGTACAGCAGCGCGATGAACGCAGAAATCACAAGCAGACGAAACCACCATGTGAGCCAATAAGGTGGTGGGATGGTAATCTGCAGTGACGCACCACGCTCACTCCATACGCCGTCATTGTTCGCGCCGCGCACTTTGAAGACATACGTTCCGGGATCAAGGTTGGTATACGCTGCATAGCGGCGTGTACCCGAACGAATCCAATCCACATCGAATCCTTCGAGCTTGTGCGCGTATGTATTTCTCTGAGGATCCTTGAAGTCGAGCGCCGCAAATTCAAACGAGACGAATCGTTCGTGGTATGGGATCTCGATGGCGCGCAAGTATGACAGCGACGTATCGGCGGTAACCGACGAATCAGACACTTTAAGTGCGGTGATGAAGACAGGGGGTACATGTGTGTTGTCGCCGATGCTGTCGGCGAGAAAAGCATTCAGACCGTTCACTCCGCCGAAATACATCATTCCTCTCTGGCTTCTGCAGAATGAGAGGAAATTGAACTCGCTCCCTTGCAGTCCGTGTCTCGTCTCGAAGTTGCGGCACTTGTGTGTGCGAGGATTGAACCTGCAGAGTCCCTTGTTCGTGCTTAACCAGAGGTTTCCCGAATTGTCTTCGAGAAATCCATAGACAGTGTTGTCCGGAAGACCGTCGTCCGTAGTAAACGCCGTAAACTGCTTCTTGTCGCGATCGAATCTGTTCAGCCCACCGCCAGCGGTGCCGACCCAAAGTGTACCGGACTTGTCTTCGTTAATGGAGAGAACATGGTTGTTCGCGAGGCTATGAGGATTTGCAGTAGCGTGCGCAAACGTGGAAGTATCTTGAGCCTGAACGCGGATCAGCCCTTTGTACCTGGTTCCGATCCAGAAAGCGCCATCGCGGTCTTCATACAGGGCATACACATACTGCAAACTCGCGCTGCTGGATACCAACGGACCCACGTTCACCGGCGTGGCGGTTCCTTTCGACCTATCAAACGTGTAAAGTCCTTCCACGGTGCCCACCCAAAATCGTCCGCTTTTATCTTCAAGCAGAGAGAGAATGTCATTCACCTTTTCGTTGTTCGGGTCATTGAGGAAGATGTATGGTGTGAACCATCCGGTGCTTCTGTCGAGCTTGTGAAGGACACCGTGCGTGTTGCCAATCCAGAGTATGCCCGACCGGTCTTCATAGATGATTCGCACATAATTGTTCCGCAGAGTTCTTGGGTTTTGAGGATCGCATGTATAGCGGGTGAATGTCTCTGTTGCCGGATCGAATCTGTTAAGACCGCTGCCGGTTGAAATCCAAAGTATTCCCGATTTGTCTTCGTGGAGTGAGTAGAGAAAATTGCCGCTCAAGCTTGTGGAATCGTCAGCATCGTGTTGGTAGAGAACAATGTTCTCCTTTACCGCGGAGAAGCGATTCAAGCCTTCGCGAGTCCCGAGCCAATGCATGCCGGTTTCATCCACAAACATTGCGATCACGTTGTCGTTGCTCAAACTGCTGGTCCAGCGTGGGCCATGCCGATAGCGAACAAATGTTTCAGTTGCCGGATCAAATCTGTTTAGCCCGGCGCCACTGGTGCCGACCCAGATGATGCCTGAGCGATCCTGAACGATAGATCGCACCGCGTCGTGGCTCAAGCTGTTCGGATCGAAAGGGTCTGTTTTGTAACATTTGAATGATTCGGTCGCAATGTCAAATCTGTTAAGCCCCCCACCTTCCGTACAAATCCAAAGTACATTAGGCAGCAGTGGAGCTTCATAGATGACTCGAATGGAATTGTGACTGAGGGTGTTCGGGTTATTCGGATCGTGGCGGTAGTTCCTAAACGTTCTGGTTGCGACGTCGAACCGTTTCAATCCGCCGCCCCATGTTCCGATCCAGAGAACTCCGGGCGTTGCGGCGCGTTCGTAAATCGCTGTCACCTGATTGACAATAGGATCGTCCCGCTCTTCCGTTTCCGGATCGAAGTGCGCAAATGTTTTCGCTCGCGTATCGAAACGATCTAAACCGTCGCGCGTTCCTATCCACAACGCTCCTGCGTGATCTTGAAAAAGAGCGTACACCTGATTGTTACTGAGACTGCGTGGAACTCCTGGTGTGTGTGTGTAACGAGTAAACTTCTCATGTACGGGATCGAAGCGGCTCAGTCCTTCACCCACCGTGCCGATCCAGATGAAGCCGTCACGATCTTCAAGGAGCGCGTAGACAAGGTTACCACCGAGAGAGTTTGAATCATTCGGGTCTTCTTGGAAAACTCGAAATCCATATCCATCGTATCGGTTTAGTCCCTTGGCGGTCCCGAACCACATGAATCCTTGCCGGTCTTTGAGAATGCAATAGATGCCTCCATGAGATAATCCATCGTCGACATTGATGTGTTCGAAACGGATTTCCTCAGAAGACTTTGGTCGACCTGATTGTTTTGCCGATTTGTCTGGGCGATCAGCCCCGAGAGAAAGGATAATACCGAAGTTGAGAAGGAGGAAGATGCACAATCTTCCAAGAGGTCTCATCTGAAAGCTCGCGCTGGTGGTTAGCGTTACGTGAAAGGGAAAACGCAGAACCCGGTAGCCCCCAAAAAGCAAAAAAACTCTTTTCGCAGCTGGAAGTCGACAGTTGCTAAAAGAGGTTTTCAATGAACTGCGAGAATGTAAACAAGCCAATACAGAGAAACAAGATGCGCTCCGCGACACTTCCGCAAAGTTACATTATTAATGAGTCAACGCGCTCAAGACACGCTCATCGTTCTCCGTCCAATCGGGCACTCGCTGCACCGCAGCGGCGAGCAGTAGAATCGGAACAGCTGAATTGCTCCCTGTTGCAAGCTGGCAGATTTCAACGAGAGCTTCTCTTTCGAGAGTTGATTCTGGATTGCCGATGTGAGCGCATTCTCCTGCGACGCCGGAAGAATTGTGAGAATCAGTCGAGCGCTCTTTCCAACAACCACATCTTTGAAAATGCGCGCATACAGGACCATGATCGGAATGACAACGTTCACGACGATATCGTTGATACGAGTGTTGCCAAGGAGAGAAGCTGTCCGCTTACGTGACACGCGATCTGCCGGAGCAGTGAAATGATAATGCGATTGCCAGAATTCGTCTGCCTCGAACGTGAACAACTCATGGAGACGACGGACGCGATCTTGCGACGTGAGTGATCTGTCTTTGAATATGCCGACCAGCGAGCGGAATGCATCCCGGCCAAAGAGTTTTGGAAACAGAAACGCCATCGTGGCAAGTCGCGTCGTAGGAAAATTGCTCGGACGCAGGCGGAAGAATAACCAATCGCCGGAGTTGAGAATTCTACCTTTGAACGCGGGCCGCGCCGCTTTCCATTTCTTCTTAAGCATGAGAACGTACGTTCGTGAGTCAGCACTATGCACTTCGCGCGACAACGGAAGAAGTCCCGCCACGCCGAACAACATTGCCATGACGTGGGTAGTCTCATGAAGATGTTCTTGTAATGAGTGAAGGCGTAGCGATCGCGACAATTCGAGAAATGGACGGGCGTTCTTTGAATAGCCAAGCGCCTCCATGATTCCTTCGTAGAGCAGTTGCTCCCAATGCCCACGCGACGCGAAATCTCTTTTTGTGTACGTATGTTTCGGAAGCGGAATCTCCGCGGGGTTTCCGTAGTAGCGGGGATACGGCTCATGCACAACATGCCGCGCTTCATCGACGAGCTGCTTGAGACGCTCTTCGAATCGACAGATCTTCAGCTCAAGTCGCTCGAGCGACAGCCGTTCAAGCCAGCGTGTGATCACGGAAGCCGGGATTTCGTCGTTGATGTCGGAGCACGCTAACGCGGCAGATTTTCCGGCGCCATCGTCATGAAGCGCATGCATCCACGCGTCCTGGAATCGTGCATCAAGAAACGGATGCAACACGAGCAGCGGAATCGGACGTCGGCTTGCGGTGCGTTCGGGCGGCGACAGCGGATCGGCGGTGATGACGACGTGAAGAATGACTTTGTTGTAATGCGGGTCAGTGTCGTGCCTGTGGGTCCGCCACTCTTCGGCGCCGATGTGCAGCTCAACATCACCGAGAAACGTGATTGAGCCGATGGAAATTTTTGCATTGCGGAAATCCGGTCCGCCATCGGTGTTCGGCGTTCCCGGGAAGAGGATTGTCACCGGACGTCCGTCCGCGGTTTTCAGATCCTGTGTCGAGAAGTTCTGCTGCTGCCAGATGGTTCGCAGAACCACTTCGGGCATTGCTGGGAAGCTCATGGTACCTCCTCAGACTGTGTAGGAATGGAGGTGTTAGAAGTACTTTGCGCGTATCGCGTTTATTTCATCGCGCAGCGTGAGCGCTGCGGTGCGGGCGGCTTCTGCAAAATCTTGCCCGCTTGCTGCGTAGATAATTCCCCGACTCGAGTTGATCACTGCCATCTCGCCATTCTTGTCGCAGCCGTAGCGCACTGCTGCGGCGAGATCGCCGCCTTGCGCGCCGACTCCCGGAATGAGCAGCGGAAGCGTCGGTGCGAGCTTTCGAATCGACTTCAGCTCTTGTGTTCGCGTCGCCCCCACGACAAGCCCGCAGTTCTGCCGCGTGTTCCACTTCTTCACTCGTGCAATGACGTGTTCGTAGAGCGGCTTGTTTCTTGCTTTCAGATGCTGAAAATCCCGCGAGCCGATGTTGGACGTAATGGCGAGGACGAACGCGCCATGCGACTCGTCCCTGATGAACGGCTCGACCGAATCGAATCCCATGTACGGATTCACGGTACTTGCCATGAAACCGAAATCCTCGCGCATGCTCTTCGCGTACATCTCCGCCGTGTTACCGATATCACCGCGCTTCGCGTCGCCAATCGTGACAATATCCGACGGTATGGCGGCGAGCGTTTGTTTGATTGTGTGCCACCCTTTCTCGCCAAGCACTTCGTAGAAAGCGAGATTTAACTTGTACGCGCAGACAAGATCCTTCGTCGCCTCGATGATCTGCTTATTGAATTCAAGAATCGGATTCTCCGCGCTCCGCAGATGCTTTGGAATCTTGTTCAGATCGGAATCGAGTCCGATGCAGAGGAGGGAGTTGTTCTTTACCTGGATGGAGCGGAGAGCAGAGTAGAAGTTCATGTGACCATCGGATTCGAGAATGGCATGCTGAGAGACTGGACAATGATAGCGCATGGGAAGTCGAAATGCAAGAGGCTTGCCTCCTCTCCCAACAAACTGCTCTATCTCGTAACTGATGTTAGCGTTGTAATCATCGCGTCGCTACGCGACGGAGTTGGTTGTTGATCTGTAAGCCCGACCTTGTCCGAAGGACCCCTTCGGGGAAAGGTCGGACTAGTTTCGTGCAGCCACTACGTGGCAAGCCAATAGCGTAAACGCTCGTCCCAGAGGGACAGACTGAACATAGGCTGACGATCCATGGTCTGCATCGAGAAATGCAATACCAACCGCTCGTCACGTAGTGATGAGATGGGCTGGTGTTCTCGTTGTTAGCGTTGCCGTTCGAATGTCCGGATGAAATCGTGTTGCGGACCTTGTTCGCGTGAGTGACAGGCAATGCACCCGACGCCGCGCCTGTCTATTGAGAACAGCACATTCCCGTTCGGAGAATACTCGGCCCAAAGCCATCCGTTGCCGGCCAGCGGGTTCTTCGAGTCTTTGTAGAGCACAGCAAACAACTGGGTCGTCCCGCCGCTAAGAATTTCTTTGAAGATGATGGAACTATCGGGGAACGCGAGGCCTGTCGGCAATCTTCCGTTCCGCAGAGCACCGAGCGCAACGCGGTTCATGCGAACACGCACAAGCGGCTGATGCGCAGTCGAGCCGTTGAGCGTTCCGCTGGTAACGGAATCGACAAGCGGGAAAAGGGGATACGTGGCGTACGGCTGTTTGGCCGTGACCAACGCGAACAACTCGGCATCAGTTGTGGGCGTCGTCGGTGGAGGCGTTGTTCCCTGGTCTGCGCAGCGCAACGAGAGAACGACGAGGGTGACTATTGCAGCGAGTTTGTTCATACCGAAACATACAAAGCAACTGTCACAAAAGTATCACTGTGCGAGCATTATTCCGCGAAGCGCGTGTAATGCTGAATAATCCACTCGGGGATTGCCTCGGCTCTTCCCGTCTGCAGATTGATCAGCGTACTCACGAAATATCCTTCGGCAGAAATTTTCTGCTGCGCGCCTTTCAGTATCAGAAAATTGACGCGCACATCTGACTTCTCAAATGAATCGAGCCACGTTCGAATCACCACACGATCAGTCAGCTCGATGGCGCGCTTGTACTCGATATGCCAGAGCTTCTGGTACCATGAGAAGTTTTTCGCAAGGAAATCGTTCATCGACATGCCGTAACATCGCCCCATCTGGTCGTAACGCGCCGCGAGTACGTAGTCGAGGTACTTTGAGTTGTGAACATGATTGTTCATGTCGATGTCGTCGGGTCTGACGGCAAGTTCGGTTTCAAAGCGTTTGTAGTGCATCAGGATGTTGGATGGTTGGCAAACTCTTGTCTTTTTCCCCGATCAATTCTGTCGGTCACCATTGCGTAGATGAACAACGCAATCGCCGACAGGAGTCCGATAGCTGCAAAATAATACCAAATGAAATTTGCATCCGCGTAGGCTGTTGCCATTTGTTCCGGAGCGACGGTCTTCGGGTCAGGGCAGTACTTCGCAAGCAGATAACCCGAGAGGCTGAATCCGAGTACGTAGGCTACGAATGAGTGCAAGTGGCTGAAGCCCAGATACAATCCTTCCTCGCCTTTCGGCGCTTGTTTGGAAAAGAACTCAAGATAACGCGGCGAGATGAAACACTCGGCCAACCCTTGCAGCACGATGCCGGCAATCAACGTGACCGTAATCGGATGCGCACTGATGCCGAACGGCAGCGACACCGATGGTCCAACCCAGGCCTCGAGCGTGGGACTTGCCGACATGCAGAGCGCGGAGAGCGGCATGATCAGCATGCCGATGTTCATTGACGTGATTGCTTGTGCACGCCGCATAAGATGAGTGACAAGCACAACGCACACAACGACGACAGCCGGATTCACGTTGGCGATCCACTCCGGCGACGCGTTTTTTCCCACAAGCCGGATCACATACTTCGGCATCGTTGCATACATTTGTCCTTGAATGATCCAGAACCCTGCCACGATGAGAATGAGCGTGACGAGACGGACGTTCAGGACAACACGCATGAACCCGCGCCAGATTTCTCGCACACTCTTTCCTTCGCCCACAGCGCTGACATTCCGATAGAAGAAGAACACAACGATCACCGCTGCTGCGCAGAGCAAGGCAGAAAAGTAGTTGATGGACTCGAGACCGAGATTCAGTCGAAGCGGGTACGCGATTGTTTTTCCGGTGAACGAACCGACATTGACCATGCCGTAGAAAATGGAGAACGCACGGGCGCGTTGCTCCGTTGTAGATGTCTTCGCGACCGTCCCCGTAATGAGACCTTTGATGAACGAGCCGCCGATGATGAGCAGAACAATCGCGGGGATGACGGTGGGCTTGTACGGCAAGGCGCCGAGTGTGAAGAACCCGACGGCAAGCAGACCGAAGGCGAGCAGCATCGCGTTGCGAAACCCCATCTTGTCGGCGGTTGCGCCGGTGAACGGCGGCAGGAAGTAGAGGCCTCCTGCGTAGAACGCGCCAATCCATCCCGCCTCGATGTCGTCGAACCCGACAACGTCGGAGAGATACAGGGAGAGGGCAATGAAGACGCCATAGAACGATGCGCGCTCGAACAACTCAACGATGTTGGCGACCCAGAATGCTTGTGGAAATTTCCATGCGATGTGTGACGACACAGATGCGCCTTGATGTGTTGTGGGATGGATTCTTGAAATCGAACGATGGTAGGTCTAATCTAACAGAATAGGTCAGAGATACAATTTGAATTTCAAAATTGGCTGATGTCGCGACCGAAGAGTCTTGCTTTTATCCAGTCGAAGGTATTATTCTCCGCCCCAACGGCAATGACGAGAACATCGTACTCAACGTAAAACTCGTGACCGTCAGCCGCGCCCGTGCACACGACTTTGCGTTCCGCAATCAGCAAGTCTTTTGCAAATGCGTGATAGAAACGGATGTTCTTGCGCGCATACCGGATTGGTTCGATGATGCTGCGAAACTCGATTGTGCCTACGGTGGTGCTGGGCAGAAGGGGAGTGAAGAGAAAATGATTGCGCGGGCTGATGACAGTGATGTCGTATGCCGCTTTGAGATACTTGACGAGATTGAACGCGCCGAAACCGGTACCGAGGACAACAAGTTGTGGGTGAGTTCCAAGCATCGGGGGTGGATTATTGGATTGGTGGATCAAGCCGCTTTAGTGGTAGCCCTTATTCCTCTTCATGCCGCTTTGTGTGTCATTGTGAAGTTGTCACCGACATCCTGTTCGTTGATCAAGGAGAGAATTGGAGTTTCACCTCCACCGGAATTACTTCATTCATCGAACCGGTGCGATATCCTTGCAGGTCGAGCGTCATGTACGTGAAGCTAAGTTCTTTCAAGCGCGCAACGAGTCGTTCTCTCAACTTGTCATCCATGAGTCGTGCGATTTCTTCCTTGCCGACTTCGATGCGTGCTGTTCGCTCGTCGTGAAAGCGGACGCGGAAAAATCTGAAGCCTTCATCACGCAAGAATGTCTCGGCGTTATCCACTTTGGTGAGATTCTCTTTGGTGATGCTCGTGCCGTACGGAAAGCGCGACGAGAGGCATGCGAACGCAGGCTTGTCCCACGTTGGCAGCGCGAGATGTTTCGAGAGTTCGCGCACATCAGCTTTCGAAAACCCGGCTTCGAGCAGCGGCGAGCGGACATTGTTCTCCGATTTCGCCTTCATGCCCGGACGAAAATCTCCGATATCATCGGTGATTGTTCCATCGGCAATCCAGCGCAAGCCTTCACGTTCAGCGATGGCATCCAGTTTGCCGAACAGCTCGCTCTTACAGAAGTAGCAGCGGTTCACCGGATTCTCTTGAAACTTCAGAATGTCTGTTTCTTCCGTATCAACAACAACGTATCGTACGCCAACGGTTTCAGCAAGACGAACCGCTTCCTCGAACTCTCTGGTCGGGTATGTTTCAGATCGTCCGATCATGGCGACAGCATTCCTGCCTAGCACATCGACGGCGACCTTCATCAGCAGAGTGCTATCGACTCCGCCTGAGTACCCGATGGCGACGCTCTCCATCGCCCGGAGAATTTCTTGAAGCTGATCGTATTTCGTTCTTACCTCTGATGACAGCACGGCACATTCCTCTCGTCAAACAAAAAATCCCGACCCCTTGAACATCGGTCGGGACAATATAACAAAAATCCAAAAATTTTCGCGTAGCGATCTCCTTACGTACCCAACACCTTGGCCACCTCGACTACAACGATTGGCAGTTGCCTGGATTGCACCGTGCCGCCGACTGTATAGCGACGCGTTTCTGAATACACTCCGTCCTTCGGATTGTTGAAAGCATCAATTGCATTCTCCTGCAAAGCGACGAGCCAAACCTCGGGGACTCCTGCCTTTGCATACAACGGAAGCTTGATGTAACGATCAGCTTCGTAACTTGTATCGGCAACTTCGATCAGAAGCAAGACGTCTTTCGGCAAGATGTGTTTGCCGCACGCGTCTGTGGGGACGAGAACGATGTCTGGAAGCAGGTCGTTCGACTCGTCAACCCTCAGAGGATTCTGCGGGCTTATAATTATGTTGTTGGGAAGAAGGTTCCCAATGGTCTTGATCAGAAGATTCAGAGACCAGAAATGTCGTATGCCAATGGGGCTCATCTCAAGAATTTCTCCGTCTATGAGCTCAACGCGGTCATTCTCGCGCAGAATGCCGGCCTCCGCCATCTTATAGTACTCATCGACGGTGAAACGCCGCGTTGTCGTGAGAACATCATGCATGGGCTACTCGCTCGAAATGAAACCTACTTCTCCAACAACTTCCTGAACTCTTTCCTCGTCCGCGCGTCCGGAAATTCTTCCTCAAACAGCTGTCTCATTTCAGGATTCAGAGTGAATGCATTCTTCAGCGATTCAATTCCTTCAAACGTTCG
>JACRFA010000089.1 GCA_016218065.1 Ignavibacteriota bacterium
TATTTTGCGCGATTGAAGCAACGCTATCGACAACATCGAGGCCTCTCCCCGCAAGAGCGAGAGGCTTATTTCCGATGGTTCGTTCATCTTTGTCCAAGGTAAAAGTGCAATACCTTTTGAACATTATTCCCAGAATGACACTGGTAGGGCGATTTCCGATAGGAATCTCTACATGAATCTCTCTTGCATCTCTCTCGAAGGAACCCAACAGACTTCTTTGCGGCCGAACCAATGATATCTGTTTCGCGCAATCCAATCGTACAGCGCATCACGTACTGATTTCGGAATGATGATGAAGGCATAGAGCAGCTTCCAACCGCCGCTCAGGTTTCTCGCGACACGCAACGCTGCCGTCGATCGCGTGTAGAGTATGCCGTGCTCAAGAAGGAGAAAGGATGTCACGCCTTCATCCTCACGATCGTACTGTTTCAGCATCTCCCTCCCCGCCGCGCTTTGCAGTGACGCGAACAGAAAGGCCCTGGATCGATCACGCTTCACAATGAACTGAACGGTTCCGGTGCACAGGTTGCAGATGCCGTCAAAGAGAATAATCATCGTATCATCGCACACAAGCGTTCTTTCATCAATGAATGTCATTTGATCTCAGAATCTACTTGACAAATAGTGGGCCTTGCCTTACTTTGGTGTTGAAACGATTGTCAGACCGTTGCCTTGCAGACGAAGTCTCGCAGGGTTCTGAACTGTGGGGAGAAGATAGGAATGTTTTTTGTCATACGCCCTTTCTCAAGATCGTCCGCTCCCGGGCGTCCCCGGGAGCCTTCCGACCTCACGCATGTTGCTTTATCACCTCTACTCGATCTCATTGTTTGTCGACTCTCCTGTAACTTCTCGACTCATGTTTCTTTTTGCCGCTGCCGTTTGATTCGGTGCGCCTTAGATTTCGCGAGGTAGTGTTGTGATACGCGAGAAAGTGAAAGTCAACGTCAGTGCCAGGACAGCCAAAGAGCCTGCGCTCTTCGATGAACAGTTTCGGCTTGCCGTCGAAGCAGCGCCGAACGCGATGATTCTTGTCGATAGTGGGGGAAGTATCGTGCTGATCAATTCGCTGGTTGAAAGATTGTTCGGCTACGCGCGTGAAGAACTGATGGGCCAATCCATCGAGGTACTGTTGCCGGAGAAACATCGACGAGGGCACATTGCGTTTCGCGCATCGTTCATGTCGGACCCCGTCGCCCGCCCGATGGGAGCAGGTCGTGATTTGTACGGCTGCCACAAAGATGGAACGGAAATCCCGCTTGAGATCGGGTTGAATCCCCTCTCCACAACGGAGGGAATGTTCGTGCTCGCATCGGCAATCGATCTCCGTGAACGCAAGCTGCAAGAGGAACGACTCAAAGAATCGCTGCGGGAAAAGGAAGTTCTTCTCAAAGAGATCCACCACCGAGTCAAAAACAATCTGCAAGTGATTGCGAGCTTGCTCGACATCCAGGCGTCGTATTCCAAAGAGCCGGGAGTAAAGGAAGTGTTTCGCGAAAGCCGCAATCGCGTGCACGCGATGGGAATGATACACGAGCGGTTGTACCGATCCAGAAATCTCGACCGCATCGATCTGGGCGAGTATCTCAGGGACATGACCTCCGATTTGCTCGACTCCTACGGCACGAACCGGGAGCTTATCACGCTCTCGGTGATCGCGCAGCCTGTGCCGGTGAATCTTGACACGGCAAATTGCTGCGGACTCATCGTGCATGAGTTGGTTTCGAATTCACTCAAGCATGCGTTTGTCCACAGGGGCCACGGAACAATTACGATCGACATTCAAACACGAACGGAAAACGATTCTTCGCCTCTGATTGTTGTTAAGGTGAGTGACGATGGGGTGGGATTCCCTGAGAATATTGATTTTCAGCAAGCAGAATCCATGGGGTTGCAATTGACAAATACGTTGATCGATCAGCTACAGGGAAGCATTGAACTCGATGCGGCGCACGGAACCACATTCGCACTGTCGTTTCGCGAACTGCAAGATAAAGAACGAGTGCCCGCCCCCGACGGATTTCAACCATCAGAGCAAGGACGGCACGCATGACTTCCTCGCGCATCTTGGTTGTCGAAGACGAACGGATCGTTGCCAAAGACATTCAAACGAAGCTCCGATCCTTCGGCTATACTGCGCCTGCGGTCGCGTCTTCTGCGGAAGAAGCGATCAAGGCCGTCGAGCGAGACCGTCCCGATCTGGTTCTCATGGATATTGTGCTGCGCGGGCGAGAGAGCGGCATCGAAGCGGCACAGCAGATTCACAAACACTACGATGTCCCGATCATCTACCTGACGGCGTACGCCGATGCTCACACGCTGGAGCGGGCAAAAGAAACCGGCCCTGTTGGATACATTCTCAAGCCGTTCAAGGAGCGCGATCTGCAGATCGCGGTCGAGATGGCGCTCTATAAACATCAGATGGAACGGCGTCTCAAAGAGCATGAGCAGTGGCTGAACACAACGCTTGAAAGTATCGGCGATGCCGTAATTGCAACCGATGTCACCGGCGTTATTCAGTTCATCAACGCTTCTGCCGAAGTCCTGACTGGCTGGCGAAAAGAAGATGCGCTCGGAAAAGATCTCGTGGAGGTGTACCACATTCTCGATAGCGAATCTCATGAGCGACTGATCGATCCCGTCTCCACGGTCCTGCTGCAAGGACGGAGCTTCGAATTGGGAAATCATACGATCGTGAAATCGTTGACAGGAAAAGAAACGCGTATCCAGCAAAGCGGCTCACAGATCAAAGACAGCAACGGCAATATCTTCGGCGTTGTGCTGGTCTTGCGGGATATGACGGATCACTACCGGTATCTCGAAGACCTGCACCGGACGCAGGAACGCTATCGACTTCTCTTTGAACACAATCCTCAGCCGATGTGGGTGTTCGATAGACACACGCTCGCGTTTCTTGCGGTGAATACAGCTGCGATCACGTCGTACGGATATTCGGAAGAGGAATTCCTCAGGATGACGATCAAAGACATTCGTCCGCCCGAGGAAGTGCCGGCCCTCATGGACAGACTTGCAGGCCCGCCTCGCCAGACGAAGCACGGCTTATGGAAGCATCGGAAAAAGGATGGTACGATCATCATTGTTGATGTCTCGACGCATGAACTGCAGTTCGAAGGACGTGATGCTGTTCTTGTTTTATCGATGGATGTTACTGAGCGCGAGCGCGCCACTGAAGCCGTGCGCGAGAGCGAAGAACGTTTTCGCAATCTGATTGAGAATGCTCGCGATGCCATCTTCACGCTGTCACGCGACGCCATCTTCACAACGCTCAATCCGGCGTTTGAACTGATCACCGGACTCAAGCGGGACGAATGGATCGGAAAATCACTCACAACGCTCGTCCATCCCGAAGACCTCAAGGTTGCCATCGAACATTTTGGCAATACGATCAACGGCCGACAATCGCCCGTCTTTGAGCTGCGTCTGCTCACGACAAAGGACGAATATGTGGTCGTTGAGATCATGACTGCCCCCCAGCAACACCGGGGACGTGTTGCAGGCGTGTTGGGTATCGCACGAGATATTTCCGAACGGCGAAGGCTCGAAGAACATGTCCGCGAAAACCAAAAGCTCGACAGCCTCGGCACGCTTGCCGGCGGAATTGCTCACGACTTCAATAACATTCTCGCCATCATACTCGGCCATGCAACATTGCTCAATCAGCTGATGAGAGAGAAGGATCAGGCCCAGGATAAGAGCCTCAGGGCCATTGCCACATCAGTCGAGCGCGGCAGCGGCGTTGTCAAAAAACTCATGGCCTTCGCAAGAAAGACTGAGGTGCAGCTCGGCCCCGTGGATGTGAACCAGGAAATTCAGGAGACTATTGCGCTGTTGAGGGAGACATTCCCGCGGTCGATTGAGTTCAAACTCAATCTGACACGCGGTCTGCCGTTGATCATGGCCGACCGGAATCAACTGCATCAGGTATTCTTGAACCTCTGCGTCAACGCTCGCGACGCAATGGAAGAGACAGGGACACTCAGCTTCGAAACCGAGATGATCGAGGGAAGTACATTGCTGGCGCGTTACCCGACGGTAACAGAGGAGAAATACATCCATGTCAGCGTCTCCGATACCGGCTTTGGAATGGACAGCACTGTTGCAAGCCGCATCTTCGAGCCATTCTTCACAACAAAAGGTCCGGGCAAAGGAACCGGCCTGGGACTTTCCGTGGTGTATGGCGTTGTGAAGAACCATCAGGGGTTCATCGACGTTGAGAGCGAGCTTGGGCTGGGAACTACGTTCCACGTCTATCTCCCTGTGCGCGGCGAACGATTGAAAACAACAAAGACGCTTCCTCCCAGCCAAGATGAAGATCTGCGCGGCAACGAAACCATCCTCATCATCGAAGATGAGAAGGCGCTTCTGGAGTTGCTGCGCGAAACATTCGAATCGGCAGGCTACTCAATCATCAGCGCTGAGACAGGACCCGATGGCGTCGAGAAGTATCGGCAGCATCAGCATGACATTGCCCTGGTGCTGACGGACATCGGGCTTCCCGGATTCTCAGGCTGGGAAGTTTGCAGCCGCATTCGGTACATCAATCCCGATGCGCAGATGATTCTTGCCAGCGGCTATCTCGATCCTGATCGTGCCTCGACCGGCATTGATGTGGCGAAGCTCGAGATCATTGAAAAGCCGTATCAGCCCTATCATGTGCTCGCACGAGTGCGTCATGTGCTGAATCAGAGGGTGCAGTAGCGCGGTTGCTCTTCCTCGTCCGTTTCTCTATCTTTGTTCACTCCAACACTGAGTAGCCCTTTCAATCAAGACCGGCGTGCCCATCTTACCGACAAACATCACATGACGATCAACGCAATCATCTTCGGGGCGAGAGGCGTGGTAGGCGAAGCACGCGGCGCGCACCGCTCAAAAGCGGTCAACTTGAGTAACTGATGTTACGCACGAAGGCAGTCCACGCATCGATTTGCGCTCGTGTCACCTCGTCACTACGTGACGTCTCAGTCCCTCTGGTTTTGTTAGCAGACCGTAAACGGTCTGCCTAATATCATATCGTCCCTGCGGGACGAGCGTAGCGTTGCCGCTGGCGCATACGCCACGTAGTGGCAAACTGAAAGTAGCCCGACCTTTCCTCCAAAGGAGTCCCTTCGGGACAAGGTCGGGTGAAAAGAGCAAAACATTCAAGTCCGTCGCGTAGCGACGGAGTGGATACGTCGGGATGTGAATTCTGTCGCTTGCGTAACGTCAGTAGCTTAGATGAGAATCCCTAACACGCACAATATGAAAACCACAACATTCATCGCCACCCTCTTCCTCGCCTGCTCCACACTGTACGCGCAACAACCATCACTGTCTGACATCGATACGTTTGTCGGAAAAGTGATGAAGGAGTTCGACGTTCCGGGAATCAGCCTTTCGATTGTGAAGGATGGCAAACTAGTCGCAGCGAAAGGGTATGGCATCCGAAAATTGGGAACATCGGCTCCGGTGGATGCGCAGACACTCTTCGGCATCGCATCCAACACGAAAGCCTTCACGGCAACGGCACTCGGCATGCTCGTCGAAGAGGGAAAGCTGGAATGGGATGCACCTGTGATCAACTATCTTCCATGGTTCCGGCTTTCCGATCCGTATGTGACGCGCGAGCTGACCATACGCGATCTGCTGGTGCACCAGAGCGGGCTTGGGCTTGGCGCAGGCGATCTGCTCTGGTGGCCGTACTCTACGTATACGCGGAACGAGATTGCACACCGCTTGCGCTACATACCGCTTGCCACCAGCTTCCGCAGCGCGTATGCGTACGATAACGTGCTGTATCTTGTCGCGGGCGAGGTTGTCGAGGCGGTCACCGGACAATCATGGGAAGACTTCGTCGGGACGCGCATCGTCAAGCGCATCGGCATGGCGCACTCCACTGTGACGTGCAATTTTTCGCGGGATGGAAATGTCGCGACCACGCACGCGAAGGTTGACGGCCGTTTGCAAATTGTCCAGCCCGACATGAGCAGCAATACAAGTCCGGCGGGAGGCATCCACTCGAATGCAGAAGACATGGCGAAGTGGATGATTGTGCAGCTCGACTCGGGCAAACTCGCCGACGGGTCGCGGCTCTTCTCGCCGAAGACAACGCGTCAACTCTGGTCGCTCGTTACGCCGATATCGATCGCTTCTCCTGCACCAGAATTGGAGCCGCTGCGCGCAAACTTCAATGGCTATGCTCTCGGATTCGGAGTCCGCGACTACCGGGGGCACAAGACTGTGTCGCATACGGGCGGACTTCCCGGCTATGTTTCGCGCGTATTTATGATCCCCGACCAGAAGCTGGGGATTGCCGTGCTCACCAATCAGGAGTCGGGCGATGCATTCAACGCCATCGTGTATTTCATCGTCGACCGCTATCTCAACGCGCCGAAGCACGACTGGCTGGCGGCATACAAGAGAACGGCCGGGCGGAGAGATTCGACGAACCGCGCTGCCGAGCAAGCAGCGCGTACATCGCGCGATTCAACATCACGCCCGTCGCTCTCGCTCGCAAAGTACGCCGGAACATATCGCGATCCATGGTACGGCGATGTGCGGGTCGATCTGGAAAACGGAGCGCTTGTCATGAAGTTTTCCCACACTCCCCTGCTGACGGGGAATCTCGAACACTATCAGTTCAATACGTTCATCGCCCGATGGCACAGCCGTGAGCTTCGCGCCGATGCGTATGTGACGTTTGACCTCGACGAGAAGGGACTGGTGGATGAAATCAAGATGAAACCCGCTTCTCCTGAGGTGGATTTCAGTTTCGATTTTCAGGACTTGCGCCTGAAGCCTGCAGCTTCAAAGTGATGAGAGGCAGGGCGCCGCTAATTGCAAAACGCCGGGCGAAAAGATTTTGTTCGAGTATGATTTTGTGAGTGATATGGATGGCGAATTTCCAGCGGAGTTCGTGAAAAAATGATCAACGCAATCATCTTCGGCGCAAGCGGCATGGTTGGCGAGGGAGTTCTGCTCGAAGCCTTGAAGCATCCCGACGTGCAATCGGTGCTGGTAATCGGGCGACGATCATGCGGCAGAAAGCACCCAAAGTTGAGGGAGACAATTCATCAGGATTTCTTCGACTACTCGGCAATCAAGGATTCGCTCGCCGGATACAACGCATGCCTGTTTTGTCTTGGCGTCTCTTCCATCGGCATGAACGAAGCGGACTACACGCGTACGACGTACGACCTCACGATGCATGCGGCGCGCACCCTCTCTGCGGCCAACCCTGCAATGACTTTCTGCTACGTCTCAGGAGCGGGAACAGATAGCAGCGAACGCGGACGCAGCATGTGGGCGCGAGTCAAAGGCAAAACTGAAAACGACCTGAGGACGCTGCCATTCAAAGCCGCATACGCGTTCAGGCCCGGCTTCATCAAACCATCTGCGGGACAGCAACATGCGTTCACCATTGCCAGAATGCTTGGCGTGCTGCACCCGATCTGGAAGACATTTCTTCCGAAGTACGTGTGCACGATGGAAGACCTTGGCCGTTCCATGATCCGAGCCGCAGACCAAGGGTATTCCAAATCAATTCTGGAAAACTCCGATATCAGACAACTCGCCAATACCTGAAACGATATGCGACCATTGGTAATCAGTAACTCGCTCATTATCCTCGCCGGACTTTTCATCACTTCATGCACTATGACAAACGACCAATCGATTGCCGCCCTGATGGCGGAGTACGCCTCGCCCAACACGCCCGGCGCGGCCGTGCTGGTGATGAAACACGACAGCATCGTTTTCTCAAAAGCGTACGGCCTTGCAGACCTGGAGGTGCAACGACCCGTCACGCCGGCAACGAATTTCCGGCTGGCTTCAGTGACGAAGGAGTTCACGGCAATGTGCATCATGCTTCTCGCCGACCGCGGCCGTCTCTCGTATGAAGATTCGTTGGCGAAGTTCTTCCCCGATTTCCCGTCGTACGGCAGAGCGATTACAGTGCGGCAACTGCTCAATCACACATCCGGTCTCGTCGATTACGAATCGCTGATCCCCGATTCTCACACCGTGCAGGTGTTGGATCGTGATTGCCTCGCGCTGCTGATGTCCGTCGATTCGTTGTATTTCCCTTCCGGCACAAAATTCCAATACAGCAATACCGGTTACGCCTTCCTCGCGTTGATCATCGAGAAAGTGTCGGGCAAGCCCTTTGCAGATTTTCTGCGGGAAAATATTTTTGAAAAGGTCGGAATGCCGACGACGGTTGCTTTCGAGAACGGAATCTCAGCGGTGCAGAACCGAGCGTATGGCTATTCATTCAAGAATGGAAAGTGGACCCTCACGGATCAAAGCGTCACAAGCGCTGTGCTTGGCGATGGAGGGATTTATTCCAATGTCGAAGAGATGTCGCGTTGGATCTCGGCTCTATTCAGTTCCCGCCTCATCTCGACAGAAACTCAGCGCGTAGCGTGGACGGAAGGTCTTCTGAATAATGGAACTCCGATTGACTACGGGATTGGCTGGCATCTGGAAACATATCGCAACATCCGTCACCCGCATCACGGCGGAAGCACCATGGGATTCCGAAACCACATCCATCTCTTCCCCGAACAGAAACTCATGGTCATCGTGCTGACGAATCGGAATCAAGGCGAACCCGCCGATCTCGCACACAAGATCGCCGACTTGTTTCTGGAGTGACATACAATCGTGCTGAGCGTCGACTGAGCCTTAGCGGCGTTGAAGACTATCGATCGGATGGATGGCCTTCATGGTATCGCGCATTGCATTTGCCCACGCAACAATGTGGTCGCGCTGCTCTGATGAAAGTTGTGCGTCGGTATGAATCATCAGATACGACGGCAGCGGCATTTCTTCATCCTCCACCTCCGTCGCGATCTGCTGCAGCTTGATAAATTGCGTGCGAAGACGATAGCGACTGAACTCCGAGAAGTTCAGACGTTCCTTGCCGTGAATAACGTCGTCATGCAGAAACCAGCCGATGGGTTGAACCTCGGCATACCAGGGATAGCGCGTGTTATTACTGTGACAGTCGTAGCAGGAGTTCTGCAAAACCGCTTTGATGTTCCGCGGAACGGGCAACGCGGTCGCAATGTCGTGAGGCGATGGGACTTTGGCCAGATTTTTCTCCGGTCGGATGAGCTGAATGATGAGAAACGCTCCGATGAGCACGAACAAAATTGTCAGAAGAATTTTCTTCATAATCAGCAGCAACGATGATCGGGTTCATTCACACATGGACTAGCGTTTGCCGGACTGGGGTCGGACGACACCTACTGGTTTAACAAACTCGTTCGGTGAGAGGTTGCGTCGATGGGTGGAAAAATCAAACGTGATGTCTATAGAAGAATGCCAGCTCGCTCATCAGCCCGATCAGAATTGTGTGCCCGTTCTCGTGCGAAACATGTGCGCCAAACTTGCGTTTCACCGCCTCGCCGTGCAGGTCAATCACATCGCCCGCGCCGGCCCGAAGGCTTCCGAGGTCAGAAGCAAGGAACTGCAATTTCTGCGACATCGTGTACGAGTCGGGGCGGTAGATCCTCTCTCCGTTCGCCGAGACACACGTATCGATGAGATTCCCGTATGTTGTCGTGAGCTGAAGAAACTTCGACGGCATGGATTCCTTGATCGGCTTCATGCCAAGGACATCCGGCGCAATTACGTCGCGGCTGATTGACCGTCGATGCTGAAGCAGTTGCAGTGCATTCTGCAGCGAACGCTCCTGAGTTAATTCCACCTCTTCTTTGCGGAGATGAATTGCCTGTCTGACGTCATCCAAAAAAGACTCGCAGGAAAATCGCCCTTGCTCCCACACGTCTGCTGCACCGACGCGGAAAGCAGGCTCAGCAACACCTGTCGAGTATCGGTCCACAACGGCGATAACCGGAATTGCTGAGAACGCCTCGCATACGCGCTCAAGCAGCGCCAGATCGTCGCCCGATGCGTTGGAGAGTTCATAGAAGATGATGTCGAGTTCGTACTCGGGATGGAGTGCAAGAATTTCTTTGCCACCGGGGGCGTGACAGATGAAGTACTGAGATGCATTCTGCGGCGATGACGTGAATGTCCCGGCAGTTCGGCATCCCACCAGTACAACGCGAAGTGGTCGTGGCTCGTTGACCATGGATACTTCTCCTCTGGGCGCCAGTGACCGGGGGTGTCGTCGCCCTGCATGTCTGAAGTTGCAATGAACTTGAGTGAAAGGCCATCTCGCAGGTGCAAAGCGGATGCCAGCATGGGTGATAGGTCACAAGTTGGGACATTTGCTCATTGCGAACCGGAGCGTGGGATTTTTTGTCCGCGTCGCCACCGAAAGGAACCTCGAAGCCGGGGTTCGCTGGACATTATTGACCATCTGCGCAATATTAGTAGCCACTGCATGCCGTCGCGTTCCTTCTACAAAGAGTTTGGGCAACTAACGAGCACCCCTGCGTGCTTCCAAGCAGCCGCCCCTGGTCGCTAACCGCCGAGCGTTGGCCGTTGATCGTTGACAACTGATCGTTCGGCAAAAGCACTTGGCGTCTTGGCGGTTTTTTTTTGTGATGGGTTTTCGGTTGCACTTCTAGGTGAACAATGACGCAACACTGCAATGCTGCAATGGTGCAATGCTGCCATGGTGCAATGTGCTCGTTGTGCACGCGTGATTTTTTTTAAGTAGATTGTGCCCGACGATTTGCACACTCGCCATCCACTAATCAAAGGATCACATGACAAAGCTTATTGCTCTCTATCGTAAGCCGACCGACGTCGAAGAATTCGACAAGCATTACGATGCAGTCCATACGCCCCTTGTGCGGAAGTATCCGGGGCTTCGCAAGCTCGAAATTACGCGCATCACCGGAGCGCCCATTGGCGAGACGAAGTATCATCTTCTCTGCGAGATGTACTTCGATGATAAAGATACGATGGATGCCGCGCTTTCATCGCCCGAAGGAAAAGCCGTCGCTCGCGACCTGATGAGCTTCGCGGCGGATCTGGTCACGGTGTTCATTGGTGAGGCCTCTCAGTCCTGAGCGAAGCGAAGGACCCGTATGTAATTGTCTTTTAGTAATCTTCACAGTCAACATACTCTTCGCAAAAGGCGCTCAAGGGTTTAAGGTTTGGATTACGATGAGCTATTACGTTTACATACTTGCAAATCATTCTCGAATGCTCTATGTCGGACACACCAGTGACCTGCCGCGACGCTTGTTTGAGCACAAGCTGAAACTCGCACAAGGTTTCACGCAACGATACAACATTACTACACTCGTGTACTTTGAGGTTTACACAGATCGCGAAACTGCTGAGAAGAGAGAACAACAACTCAAAGGCTGGAGTCGTTCACGAAAACTCGAACTCATCGAATCGCTTAACCCAACATGGAGTGACCTTGGTTTTCGCTTCATCTATCCCGAAGCGAAGGCAGTAGCATTGCTGGAGTCATTTCGGAATCGAAACCTCAACGGGGTTCAACTTTGTGAACGGGCGTATGGTTCAGTTCCCAAAGATCAGTCATCACTCATGAAGAATACGACGAAGGGAAATGGAAGGAGTAGCTATGAGTGAATCAGTGAAGGAAACGCTACAACGGTGGCCCGGGGTCTCACAATTTGTGTTTGTTCCTCAAACGGAAGAACAATACGCTCGACTTGTTGCCCTTCTCGATGAACTCATCGACGAAGTTGGTGAAGATGAGCGGCATCCTTTAGCATCACTTATGGATGTCATCGGCGTGTTGATCGAGAAGTACGAAGACGATCATATCCCAAAACTGAATTGACGAAGAGATTATGACAAAGAATGCTCAGACCATTCTCAGCGACAAACGCAGATTACGTCCAAGCGTGTACTCAGGAAAAGCAAGCGGTGACTTGTCATTCTCGCAGATCAAGTACGTCAAGAGAAACTGGCGCGCAACAATCACCATCAACCGACCCGAGGTACACAACTGTCTGAATCTGGAAACCCTGCAAGAGTTGCAGGCCGCGTTTCAAGATGCGGCGTGGGACGATCACGTTGCAGTCCTCATTATCACAGGCGCGGGAAACAAAGCATTCTGCACCGGCGCCGACATGAAGGAATGGAAGGAAGAATTCCTTGAACAGCCCAACGATTTTTATAAATGGATGGGCGTGTTCATCGAAACCTTCGAACGCCTGCGCAATCTCGGAAAGCCAACGATCGCGCGGCTCAACGGCATTGTCGTCGGTGGAGGCAATGAGCTGCAGATGTCGTGCGATCTCGCAATTGCGGCGGACTACATCTACATCGGGCACGCGGGCACGTCACGCGGCAGCGTCGCAGCGGCGGGAGCCACGCAGTGGCTTCCTCTGATCATTGGCGAGAGACGCGCACGCGAAGTTCTCCTGCTCAACGAGAAGATTCCGATTCGAAAAGCTCTTGCATGGGGACTTGTAAATCAGGTTGTACCCCGCCGACGACTGGACAAAGCGGTCGACATAATGGCGGAGAAACTCGTCAACAAACTTCCTGAATGCACACGCTACACAAAACAGCAACTCAATTTCTGGCGCGATTTCTCGTGGACGATGACGATTGGCCACCTGCGCGATTGGCTGACAGTCCACACATCAGCAGAAGAAATTCAGGAAGGCATTCGCGCGTTCAACGAAAAGCGGGAGATCGATTACAAGGCGTTGCGCACACGAATGGCGAACACGAAACGTCGGTAACAGGCTTTGGTAACAACTCAACACCGATGTCACCGATCTCTGCATGGCCAATCGTAAGATCGGACCTCAGGCAAGTACCGCCCGCACCCATGTTGGTTCCGACGTACAGAAATTTTCCTTTGACAAGTTCGGAAGTTTCTTCTACATTGCAATAGACAATCATAGTCCTACCTGTCTGCTTTTTGTCTTAGGGGGAGGCTCGCCGCCCAATCGGCCAGAGCATTTCTTCTAAGGAGAACGTTCTAACCAATCCTATTCTTCCAAGGAGCATCCGATGCACACGCGCAATCCGCTCCGGTCTTTGGCATTCCTCTGCTGTTTTGCTGCACTCCTCAGTTGGTTGGCGGGGTGCGGCGCAGGAAAGCTGCTGCTCAATCGCGAGACCGTCGCCAAACTTTCCTACACACCGAGTTCCGAACACCGGATAATCTTCTTCGAGAAACTCTTCACGTACGATCAGTCAGGAAAGCAGCGGGAGACGACGCACCAAATTGTTCGCGTCGGCCAAAACGCGAATGCGCTTTCGCCTGCACTAGTTGTACACGACAATACGATAGACAAGCTGCTTGAATTCGAAGCGCGTGTCATTCATAGCGACGGCGATGTCGAGACCTTCTCGTCATCCGACCTCACGAATTTCAACTTGAGCAATAGCAGGCAGATCGCAGAACGCTATCTCAAATCTGCGTATGTGAAGGAGAAGATCACGCCCGGCGATCTCATTGAAACCGTGTGGGTTCACGAATGCACGCTTCCCCAGCTTGGCATTCAGTTCTCGCTCTCTGAGCTGGACTACTCCGCAGAGAACATCAGCTGTTCAATCGAGGTGCGCGTCGGAGATACGCTTCAATATTTGGTTGCCAACGACAATCTGACCCCGAGCCGCAAAGATACTCTCGGCATGAAGACTTTCACATTCAAATGGAAAAGCTACGCTCAGCCCTCACACAAACGTCACGAGCTGGAGAAAACGAATCGGGCGCCGGCGCTCTACGCCGTTCGCGGTCCGCAGTCATGGCGCTCGTACGGAGATTGGTATGCCGACTTGCTCGCTTCAAAGCTCCAGGCAGGTTCTGAAGTGGCGAAGGCCGCACACGACATCGCAGACAGCAAGTCCACTGCAAAGGAAAAGCTCGATGCCATCTTCGAGTACTGTCAGCGCAACGTTCGCTATGAACTCGTCGCGCTTGCACAGGGAGAGATTATTCCCAATCACGTGGACGCCACCTTCGCAAGGAAGTATGGCGACTGCAAAGACTATTCGAGTTTGATGCATGCGATGGCCCGCAGTGTCGGGGTGAAGACCGATCTTGCGTTGTGCTATCGGGGGCGGGGAAGAGAATTCTTTGATGAGATGCCGGTGTCGCAATTCAACCATCTCATCCTGCACTTCGAAGACAATGGGCGTCACTACTGGTACGATGGAACCAACCGCGTCGGGCTTTCCGGTGTGACGACATTCGATCTTGTGAATGCGCGGGCGCTCGTCATCGAGAAGGAACACTCGCGCCTGGCGACAATTCAAGAGTCGGCGGACAACCTGCTGAGCATTACCGGGGCGTTGCGCGGCAACGCATCCAATGGACTCAGCGGCGACGTCACCATCGAATTCCGAAACCAATTCGCGATTGATTTCTTCTGGCTGGATTTCCAAACCAATCACGAGAAGATGACAACGTACCTGACGGAAACATTGCAGGAAATTCTCAATGAAGACATCATCGTACAGCATCTCGCCTGGAAATCAGAGAAGAGCAACTTCAGCATTACGGCTACCTGTGAGTTCCCGAATTGCGTGACCTCGCTGCAGGGGAACTCGTACACCGGCATCTCACGCGTGTTGCCGGCGTTGCTGCCGCGGGAACAGGGAACGGCTGAGCGTAATCTGACATTCTACTTTCCTTACTACAACAGAGTTTCACTCGATCTGACGCTCGCCGATTTCATGATTTTTGGTCAACCGGAACCGGCAAAGCTGCAGTTGAAGTACGAATTGCCTGTGGGTCCATTCGATGCCTCAACACGCACGAACTTCCATTCCCGACTTGACAGCGTTCTGAATAGCTTCTCCGTCGCACACAAACTGACGCACAGGCCATCATGAAGACGATTGCATTTTTCCTGTCGCTCGTTTTCTGGATCTCGACGGCGCATTCGGAGGAGCCACAATTTTATCGACAACTGCCGCCGCTTTCTGAGATGAACAAGATCACGGCAGACAAATTTCGAGATGCCGACGCAGTTATAATTCTGAAGGAAACTGCTTACGGTGAGCGGACACGGACATTCAGCGCCTGGGCGTCCCTTATCACAGGAGAGTGGATTGCGACGACCGAAATCCTCATCGCCAAAGTTCTCAACGATCATGCTGTCAGTCATTTCGGGTCGTTTGAATATGAATTCGCGGATCACACAGAGTTGTACAAAGCCCTCAAAGTCAAAGCAGAGTTTGTATTTAGAGCACGCGTAATGAAGCCCGATAGTACGGTTTTGATTCTGCCAGACACTTCCATCTCAACCATCGATGCAGTCACGGCAAGTGACGATACTCCTTTTTTGAAGAAGGTGATCTTCAAAATCCCCGATGTTGCACCGGGAGATGTCGTTCAAATCGAACAAACGCACATGCAACCTTTCTCCGACTATGTTCGGCGAATCTTCTTCTATCATGACAGATATCCGATCCTCTATTCAAATCTCACCATCTACGTTCCATCACAGGATAAGTTTGATTTCTTGAGCTTTCCCCCAGAGGTTGTGGGAAAGCCGACGCTGGTTGAAGACAAGAATGGATGGATGTACTCGTGGGGAGTCAGGAATCTCAGAGCGATTCCGGTCGAAGCTTTTGCCAAACCGTTCGGCGAGGTCTCGTATCTCACCGCAATGGTGAAAAAACTCCACAAAGATGGTTCTGACGGATGGAAACCTCTTGTGAAAGAATACCTGAAGAGCTTCGCCGATAAGCGGTCTGTTAACAAATCCTTTGTCGAAGAAATCGGTTTGAAGGAGGAAGATGGAAAGGCAACGTGGGATGAGGTAGAAGAAATCTATACCGCACTGCGCAAGAACATCAGGCTCTTCAGTGTCAACTCTATCTACTCAGGCAGCGATCTCCGTAGCGTTCTCGACAAGCGAGCCGGCGACGCCACGGCACTGGCAAATATCATGCTGGAAGTTTTAGGTCGGCGAGAAGTCTCTGCCACACCTCTTCTCATTCGCGACAGACGCAAGGGCGCGTATGAACGGAGCGTAAGTACGCTGGGATGGTTCGATCGCATGGCGGTACTGGTTTCTCTCGATGGCGGCGAAAAGGTTTACGATTTCGACCGAAGTATTCCATCTCACTACGAGCATCCTTGGTATCTGCACCGCACGACGGTCATGGCACTCTACGACACTGGTGTGAGTCATCTTTACGTCGAATTGCCGCTGCAACTGGAGAAGCTCGTCTCTCACGAAAAACACCGTGTAGATCTCAAAAGATCTTCCGCAACCGATTCGGTCACATTCACGTTCACAGCCGCGCACGCGCAACGGATGCGTACCCAACTCTACCCTCTCTCCGGCAATAGACTGTCGGACAGGCTCAGAAACATTCTTGAGCAATTCGCGCTTAGCTCGGCAGAGACGACATCGGTGAACGACTTTCGCGATGAACGTGAGTTGAGAATTACCGGAACGGGAGAAGCGCAGGCATCAGTCAGTAGTATCGACTCTTTCATCGTCTTTCGCCCCAAGAATCACTTGGTGCACGACCTGAGAAGCAGGTTCACTCAGGGTGTGCGACACAGCGATATATGCTTCGATGAACCGTTCTGTTATGCGATGGAGTGGCGTGTGAACATACCTGCCGGGTTCACGCCGATGCACATTGCTGAACAGACAACACTGGGAATGGATCAGGGCATTACCTCGAGCATTCGATACAAGACACATGAGAACACGTTCGAAATCCTAGCAGACCTTATCGTCAACACCGAAATCGTCCAGGCCTCGAAGTATCAAGACCTTCTCAATTTTCTGGACAAGTCCATAGCCACCATCGAGCGCGACATTACATTCGTGCGGAAGCATTGAGGCCGTCGAACAAGTTACCCAACCTACTTTCCACTGACGCAGGACATACTATGACTACCCAAAGACTTTTGTTCATGCTCTTGTTCATCACAACGAGCGCACACTCCGACGAGCCGACATTCTATCGCGGGCTGCCCCGTGCATCGGAAACAAACAAGATCACGGCTGACCAATTCAAGCAAGCAGACGCCGTCATACTCTTACGGGAAACTATTTACGGTGAAGGCACAAGCACAACATCCTGGCGAGGCTCCTATATTGCCACCGGAGATCAGACCTCAACCACCAGGATAGTTATCGCAAAGCTCTTCAATGAAGACGCGGTGAAGCATTTCGGATCATTCGAATACGAGTTCGTTGACTTTCCAGAAATACAGGACATTCTGAAGAACAAACCGATATTGAAGTTTCGTGCGCGCGTGATGAAACCAGACAGCACTGTGTGGACCATGCCCGACAGTTCTGTTTCTACTATCACCGTGGCTGCCGGCACAGACGATTCTTCCGTTCTGAAAAAAGTACTATTCAAAATTCCCGATCTCGCTCCCGGAGATGTCGTACAAATTGAATACGTGCATACACAACGATTCTCGGACCGCGTGAAACGAATATTCTTCTACCATGATCGGTACCCTGTGCTGTATTCCAATCTCTCAATCTACACACCCAAGAAAGACACCTTCAAATTCCTATCCTTTCCTCCCGAAAAGGTCGGTCAACCCGTTGTAACGGAAGTGGAAGATGCGTGGTTGTACAGCTGGGGAGTCAGAAATCTTGCCGCCATACCGGACGAGGCATTCGGAACCAGGTTTGCAGATGCCTCCTTCTTCACGGCAATCGTGGAGAAGTCGGACGATGATGCGGATAATGGTTGGAGATCGCTGGCAAGGTCCTTTCTGTGGAAATACGCCAACAAACCACGTGTGAACAAATCGTTCATGAAAGAACTTGGATTGCGGATCGCTGATGGCAAGCCTCAGTGGGAAGAGGTAGATCAAGTCTACGCGGCGTTACGGAAATATTTCAAGCTCGAGAGAACGAATTCAATTTACCCGGCGACGCTCGACAAAATTCTTGAAAAGAAGTCCGGCGACGCTTCAGACATTGCATACGTTATGCTGAAGATATTGGACCGCTGGAACGTTTCCGTCACTCCCGTGCTGATACGCGATCGGCGCGACGGCATCTATGAACAGTCAGTCGCGACAACGAGCTGGTTCGAACGCATGGGACTTCTGATATCTCTGGATGGCATCGACAAGGTGTATGATTTCGACCCCGGCATTCCGACCGCGTACGAGAACCCGTGGTTCCTGCATTGTTCCACGGTGCTGGCACTGCATGACACCGGTGTTGCTCATCTGTATTTGGAGTTTCCTTTGAAGCTGAAGGATCTGATGTCGAAGGAAAGGCACCATGTCACGCTGGAAAAAATGAAAGCCACCGATGAAGTGAGCTTCTCGTTCAAAGCGGCATCCGCACAACGACTACGCGAGCAACTGTACACCATGTACGGAGAAGAACTGACAACGAAGCTCCGCACGCTTGTTGAAAAGTCGGCGTTGCGCACGACGGACATGGTGGCCATCAATAACTTCCGCGATATGTCCGAAGTTAGCATCACGGCGAGAGGGGACGCACAAGCTGCTGTGAATGCAATCGATTCCTTCCTGATCTTCAGTCCGAAGAATCATTTGCTGCGCGAACTTCGCAACAAGTTCAGTGAAACGGAGAGATTCGGAGATATCTACTTCGATGAGGCGTTCTGCTATTCAATGACGTGGCATGTCGATATTCCTTCGGGATATGCCCCGACCCCTGCCCTCGACCCGTTGGTTCTCAAAATGGAATCCGGAATTGTTTCCCAGGTGAAATACAATACGGAGGCAAATGCTCTTGTCATTCAGGCCGATATCATAGTCGGGACACAGACGGTGCAGGTGGAGAAGTATCGACAGTTCATCGATTTTCTGGAGAAGACAATGCAGTCCATTGAACGCGACATCACCTTTGTTCGAACGCGCTGAAATCACAGTCCTGATCAACAGTTATTAACGGAGAAACCCGATGAACATTCTGCCAGCCCTTGTTCTGCTTTTCACACTCGCACTTCATTTCACAGCCGTCGCAAATGATTTCACGCGTAATATGCCCGATCTGAAATTCACCAACTCGTTGACGCCGGAAAAACTCAAGAATCTTGACGCGATAATCATCCTCAAGGAGCAGAGTTATAATTCAACTCCGAAGGACTACACTTATCATGGAAGTGACTTCAGCGGTCTGGCCATCGTGCGAGCAAAGATTCTGATCGTCAAACTCTTGACCGAAGCAGGTGTCAAGCGCTATGGTTCGTTCGAGTATGAATTCCGGGAACGATTCGGCGATGACTTCATGAGCGCCTTCGAAGTCTGTGTCAGAGTCATGAAACCCGATGGAACGATCAACACCATGGACGAAGAAAACGTCTCCATCATCGTGACGCGCGAAACGAGCGATGGAACACCGCTTGCACGCAAGGCACTCTTCAAAATTCCCGACCTTGCAGCCGGTGATGTTGTCCAGATTGAGTACATACACAGTGAGCCGTTCAGTTTCTCATCGAGCGGAATATTTTTCTACAACGATCGCGACCCTGTGCTGTATTCGAACGTGTACATCACACTCCCGGCAAAGACCATTGCTTCGTTCGTGAGCCTTCCACCCAACAGGGTTGCCCAACCCAAGGTCGACCAGGTGAGCACCACGTATGGAGCCGGAGAAACATACTTCTGGGGGTTGAAGAACCTCAATAGAATTCCGGAAGAGCCGTACGCGCGCACATTTGCCGATCAATCCATTCTCACGGCGTTCACATTGGAACGCTACGAACCATCGGGTATGCATGCACCGATGAGCTGGGATTACCTCGCGAAGGATTTCTACAAACACGAGCTCGATGAGGACGACGTAAGCACCGGCGATATTGCGCGCCTTGGGTTCTCGCCCAAGGAGCCTGCCCCGACGATGGAAACCGTTGACCGGCTTTACACGGCGCTGCGCAAAGAGATTCATCTTGATGATGACAACTCGGTGTACCCACTCAGCAGCAACATCTCGTCTGTATTCAAAAAGAAGAAGGGCGACGCATCTGATGTCTCGTATATCATGATGAACATTCTGAAGCATTGGCGAACAACCGCGCAAGCAGTCCTGATTCGTGACAAGCGCGAAGGCGTGTATGAACGTTCGGTGCCGGCAATGACCTGGTTCGACAGGTTAGGCGTTCTGGTGACAGTCAACGGACAGGAAAAACTGTACGACTTTGACCGGAGTATCCCGCACACATACGAGCAGCCCTGGTTTGTGAATGATATCGATGTTGTCGTCATCCATCCGGACCGCGCCGAGCATAAGCGAATCGGCGTCCGATCTGACATCGGCCAATGTGTATCGCGAGAGCTCCACCGCATCAGTTTCGCATCAGGTGCCAAAGCGAAGGATTCGCTCACCGTCCGGCTGAACGGAGCGCAGGCACAACACTACCGGAACATGTGGTACGATGCCGAAGAATCAGATCTGCACAACAACATCCGGTCACTGCTTTTGACGCACACAATGAGCGATGTTGATACTGCAACTATGAATGGATTTCTGGCCGAAAAAGAAATTTCTATCCGGGGTGTCGGTACGTCAGCTGCTCGCGTTTCGAGAATCGATTCGTTCATTACATTCGCGCCAAAGAACCACCTCTTGCGCTCGTTGCACGACAAGATCTACTCTGCCTCGCGACTCAGCGATCTCCTTCTCGATGAACCGTTCAAGCTGAAAATGGATTGGGAGATCACGATACCGCAGGGTTATGCTCTCGCACAACCACTTGCCGGGACTTCCTCCACTGGAGCAGGAAATTCATCGTATGCAGTGAGCTACACCCTGGACAGGGACAGATACACAATCAGTGCAGAGGGAACATTTCCCGAGACGATCATCATGCTCGACAGCTACAAACAATTCACCTCGTTCCTTCAAACTTTCACAGAGGCCGTAGAGAAGGAAGTCGTGTTCCGAAGAGTGAAATAGAACCCGCGCACGACAACACTCTTCTGAGGGACGCTGACGTTTGCCAGCAGAAGAAAATGGAGGTTCCTCAGATTAGTCGTTATCTTGATCAACGTCCATAAGATGTCCGAAAACGGAATCCTTTTTCGATACGGGGAATCTGCAGTATGAAAACGTTGCTGACATTTCTTTTCAGTGCTTGCGTCTTGTTATGTTCGCATGCAACGTCGCAATCGTTCAGCGATTTTGAGCTTGTCGAATCCATCCCCATCGAAACGACACTCGACAATCCCGACATTCGCAACGCGCAAGATGTCTGGCTGGAGATGATCAACGGCGCGAAGGCATCGCTTGCAATCGAACAGTTCTACGTCTCGAACAAAGCAGGCGAGCCTTTGGAAGATGTCATTCACGCCATCGAGCGAGCGGCGCTGCGAGGCGTGAACGTGAGACTCATCGCAGATGCGCGGATGCAGAAGACGTATCCCGAAACAATCGAACGGCTCGGAAAGCAGAAGAACATCGCAACAAGAATCATCGACTTCGGCAAGCTCGCCCACGGAGGCGGAGTGCAGCACGCGAAGTTCTTTGTTGTTGATGAGGAGTTGGTCTTTCTCGGCAGCCAGAATTTTGACTGGCGGGCGCTGAAACACATTCACGAACTTGGCCTGAAGATCCGCAACAAAGAGTCGGCGCGGTTCTATCTCGACATCTTCAATCTCGATTGGACGCTGGCAGAAACAAACGACCGGGCTTCCGTGTCGAAGTATCTGACGTTCACATCCTATCCGTTTCCCCTTACTCTCGCTCAGGAAAACGATACGCTCACATTCACGCCAACAGCCAGCCCGATTGGTTTCATCAGAGATACAACATTGTGGGATGAGCCGCAGATCGTTCGGCTTATTGACGGCGCTGCTCGCGAAGTGTGTCTGCAATTTCTCGGCTACGACACAAAAAGCCGCGACAAGAGCGAGTATCGCGTTCTTGATGATGCACTTCGCCGGGCGGCATCACGGGGAGTGAAGGTGAAGTTGCTTGTGTCGGATTGGGAGAAAGGATCAGCGGCGGAGAAAGCCCTGAAGGACCTTGCCCAGGTTCCAAACGCAGAAGTGAAGTTCAGCGTTATTCCGGAGTGGAGCGGCGGGTACGTTTCGTTTGCGCGTGTCGAGCACTGCAAGTACATCGTAGCCGATACTTCATCGTTCTGGTTGGGGACGAGCAATGCGGAGAAGGGCTACTTCTACAACACCCGGAATGTCGGCGTCGTTGCGACGAACAGCAGGCTTGCGTCAACACTCCATCGTGTGTTCATGAAAAGCTGGGACAGCCAATACACCGAGCCTGTCAAACCCGGAATGAAGTACGAACGCAGAAAGCACGACGGCGAATAGCTGTTACACCTTTTCCTGGCTATAGAGAAACACGAATTCCTGTCCGTCAAACAAGAACACAATCTGGAGGAACTTTGCCTTCGGGTACGTGCGAAAATAGACGCTGCCCTGAATGCTGTCTTCCGGCAACAGCGTATAGAGTCACATCAGCGCCAGCATATGCGACGCCGGCGTTACCAGTATCCCGTTTGACAAGACTGCGGTCGTGAATCGCTTCGGCTTACGAACAACCTGGACGGAGTAACGAGGCTTCAATCGGTCAGCGAAATATTTCAGCGAGGGATCGACGTCCTCGGCAGCGACTTTTGTTTCGAACAGCGCGTACGGTTTCCCGCCTTCAGTAACAAGAAAGTCTACCTCGCGCTTTTCGCGGTCACGGACGTATGAAAGTGAAAAATCCCCGTGTCCATATTCTGTCCACGCGTGGCACAACTTCAGGAGATGGAGAGCTACAAGATTCTCGAACCGCGGTCCGGGATCAGGAATCGTTGAGAAGTCGTAGAGGTAGACTTTCTCTTCGCGGCGAAATGTTCGCGCGAGCCGCCCGGCATACGGTCTGAGTGCGAACACAAAGAACAACCTGCTCAGTGCGCCCAACCAATTCTGAACGGTTTCAAACCGGACATTCAAGTCTTCGCGTAACGCGTTGATCGACAATGGCGACCCAACACGCTCGGGCAAGAGCGTCACCAGTGCTTCGACCAGTCCTAATTCGCGAATCCGCGTCAGATCCCTCAGGTCTTCTCGCAGTACAAGAGTTTCGTGCGAACGACGCCAACGTCGTAGGCGCATCTCGCTGCCGGAGAAGAGCGGCTCAGGAAAGCCGGTGAGTGTTTCCAGATCCTGCAACAGTGTTTCCGAATGACGAGAGTGCCCGCCTTCCATTGCTCGTTCCCAGAACTCCTGCGGTGACGGCACTCCGCTCTCGGGCGCGAGCATCTCACCTAACGTGAAGGGAAAGAGATGATACAACTGGTACCGTCCAAACAGCGAGTCGCCTCCTCGCTGATAGACATCAAGTCTCCCGCTTCCGGTGACCAGTATCTCCAGATCATTCTTGTGGGAATCGTACAGTCCTTTCAGGAATCTCTTCCAGCGGGGGAACTTATGAATCTCATCAAGTGCGAGACGCATTCTTCGACCTCCCACAGGAGCGCCTCCAAGCCAAAAGGTCTCGGGCGACTTGAGAATCGACTTCCGATCCGAGTCAATGTCCCAATTGAAGTATGCCGAGTGTCCCTTGACCAATCCAAGGAGATGTTGTGCAAGCGTCGTTTTTCCCACCTGTCGTGGCCCGGCAACAAAGCACATCTTTTGTTCTTCAGCCAGCAGTCGTTCAATCTCAGTTTTGAGATACCGCATTTCTATATCAATAGAAAATTGTCATGACAATTTTCGGGTAATATAGAAACGCCGATACATGGAAGCAAGGCTGTCATGGTCTCAGGTTCACCGAGATCCACCATTGAAACTCCGATAGCTCCGAACCGTCGTAGGTGTCTACAAAATTCGGAACAAGCAGGAATCGTACGTTGAACGCGTTCGATGGAGAGACGGTAAGCCCGGCAAGTAACGTCGTGCGCACGTCGCTTTCACGTTCTTGTGGTTGCGTGTAACGTTCACCGAAGTTTTCTTTGCGCGTGAGTCCCTGCTGACCCAATTGCACTCTGTAGTCGAAGATCGCGAGGGTTACATCATCCACTTGCCAGTTGGCAGCGCTGCGGTTGAGGCCGAACAACAACTCCACTACGTCGGATGTCCTTATCGTGAAGAAAATCGGGATGCTGAATCGCGTTGACTTCGACCTGAAGTCCCACTGAAGAGATTTCGCTTCTGCAGTCGAGTCAAAGTAGTTATGCGGATAGGTGCCCGTGCTCGCGTAACGCGAATACCGTTTGGCTACCACCGCTTCGTTCGTTTTCGTCTCTACAATCCTGCTTTCAAACTGCAGACCAATGGACAACTTCACGCGAGGGGTGATTTGCCATTGCAGTGAGCCAACGGCTCTGTGAATATCACCGACGCTGGTTCCTGTCCCCGTCCTTCGGTCAAAGAGTGCGTACCTGGATGTATGGTTGCTGATAGTCGTATCATACCGATATCTCGACATGCCGTACGACGAATCGATGATATCGCCTGCCAGCAAAAGATCGGTGTTCTGCCGCGTATAGAGATAGTGAAACTGAAATAGTTGTGCCGGATTCACTTGCGCTTTCAGGTTAATACCTCCAAGGTATGTCTTGCCATCGTGCGCCCACGACTGGCGTTGATTGGCAGAGTGATTCCAGAAATTCCAGTTCTGTGTCGTCGAGCCAATCTGTCCGTATCCATAGTACGAAGAATCGCCACGCGTCAAAGTCTGATCAGCGTCGCCCCACAAGTAACCGCCCGTAAGACCGATGCTGTACTTTGCATCGAACGTGTAGTTGGCGCCGCCAATCAACTCCCAGTGCCGGTATTTCTGATCACGTCCCTCACTATTTCGCCAGAGTGAAGTATTGTCGGTGGAGTAGTACGAGTCCCAAAGATTCTGGGAACCGTAGGAACCATCGCGGTCAAACGTTACGCGGCCAAGCTTTGCACCAACCTGAAACGCAGGAGCAAATTCATATCCTGCAAACAGCGCAACGAAGTGTCCGTTTTGATGCATATTATCGGCGCCACTGTACTTGTCCACGATCGGAATGTTCTCGGCGGCCTTGGAGGTAACGCCGAGATAGTTCGCCCCCAGGACAGATTTGTAAATGTCTTGCGGGATCGAGTAATACTTCTCATCCTGCGCAATCATTTGATAGGAAATGCCCAGTGAGAGATTCGAGAGCGCACCTTCAGTCGGACGAAAGAGATACGTTGCCGACACAACCGGCTCAAGTTCGCGTCGCGTGTTGATGTAGTAGCGGGGATAGGGCATCATGCTCGATAAGGCTGTTTTCGTCGCAAGAAGTGGATAAGGGTAATACCAATCATTTGTTTCGCGAATCTCCCTTGCACTTCTGAAATCCAAATACACATAACTTGCCCGCGCTGAGTCGTGGTAAAGATATGCAGGGTTCACAGCAAGCTGGATTTGCGGATCATCCAGCACTCCCTGCACGGAGTTCTTGAATGTCCCGATGCCAAACGGTATGAGTTGGTACGGCGTGAAAAAGAAATCCGTTTGCTCGAACGATTTTTCCATCACTTGCTCGCCGAAGTATTGGGCATGAAGAGAGGCCGACGATGCCAGCACAAGGCAAAGCAAAAGGCCAACGCTGATTCTTGCTTTCATGTTCTTGGTGTCCCTGTAGTTATTGAACTCGGATTTTCAGATGCTGCCTGCATACTCATCCGCTTGATCGGGTCGGTACTCTTCGTATCTGAATCTCATCACGGAATCAGTCAGCGTCACAATGTGGATATTGTAGCTCGTTCGTCCGCCCCAGTAAGCAACGTCAATGTGAAGAAGGCTGTCAGTCTCAGCATTCCATTCACCCGAAAAGTTTGCATAGCTGATTGGGGGTGTACCACACCACCCGGCATTCTTTCGTTCCACAAAGCTTCCAATCGAATCAATGACGAAGCCATAATTGTCTGAGTCGAGGCCTGCGGATTTCAACATCACTGTCTCGGACCCCACACGCTCTTCCTGAATCCATGTGCCGTAAATCTGATGGAGCGAGGTTGGTCGATGCGATGGTTCGTCAGGTCCCGGCTGAGTCGGATACCGGGTACACCCTGCAATGATAATAGCACAGAACAGATACAAGAAACCTCTTCCTGATTTCATCTTTAATCTCCTTGGTATAGACTTGGAATCTATTGTCAGCCGCGTGAAAACATTTGGCGTCCGATCACTCGCAACAAACAATCTCAAAACCTCACTCCCATACTCACCACCGGATACAACGGAAAAAGCTCGGGAGCGTTGAGTGTAGCGCTCCACTGTCGACGCTCATCCGCACTTGCATGCAATTGCCATGTGAACGGATCGAGTACGCCGTACCCGCTCAGCATCTGCAGGGACAACTGCCACGGCAGACTCCACATCGAGAACTTGTAGCGAATGCTAAGTTCGAGCCGTTGGAACCCCGGCAGACGTGCGCCATTGACGTCATAGGGTTCTGCGTAGAGCTTGTTCTGATTCTCTCCGACAATTCGCCCGGTACCCGATGGATTTGAAAATGACGGCAGCTGATTTCCAGAATTGAAAGAGCGGAGTTCGTTTCCCGAAATGAGACTCATGACGCCAAACGACCAACTCTCGTGCGGCGAATACATGATTGAGGCGTACAATTCGTGGCGTCGATCGAAACGCGGCCTGAACGGTTCGCCGCCATTCAGTTCGGCAAACCGGTCCTTTGCCCACGAAATGCTATAGCGAAGCGAACCCGTGAGGTCCCCTGTTCGTTTGGTGAGAGAAAGCTCGGCGCCATACGTCGTGCCTTCTCCCAGCAGCAATGCGTCGGAAAGATTAGCCATTGCCGTCGTATCGAAGACAAACTCGTGGAGCTTCTGCGTCGAGCGGTAATATGATTCGACCGTAAGAGTGTATCCATCGTCGCAAAAATTCTTCGTTGCTCCCACCGACACATGGAACGAAGTTGAGGGGCGAACCTTGTCTGTCGAGGGATAGAAGAAGATTGTCGGATAGAAAAGGAAAATTCCGCTGTTGCGATACGGATGAATGAATTGATTGACGGTCGTAAGGGAAGAGTGCAGCCGCCAACTTTCGTCGAGCGAAACAATGAGTGAAAAGCGCGGATCGACTGCTGAAAATGTTCCACCCGTGCTGACAAACGACGTTGCCCGTGCGCCCAATTCCGCTGATACCGAAGGCAGCAATCGCCACTGATCCTGAACGTACACCGACAACTCCCACGGCGAGAATCCGCTCAGAGACGCCGGCGCTATCTGACTTGAGAACTCGCTGATCGCGCCAGCCATACGATGATGAATCAGCTCGACGCCGGCGCGGGCAGTATGAAACTCATCGTAAAAATACTCGGCATGGGCACGCAGCGCGATATCCTCAATGAGAGAGGTTGACCGATACACGTCATGAGTCGGACCGGAAAATCGATGCTCCACATTGAAGTCATAGCGAGTGAGGCCAACCGACGCATGAACAAACAACGATGGAGAGACAATGCCAATCCACCGGAGACTCGCTGCGGCATTTCCCCAACGCAACGAGTTGTCGAGCTGTCGTCTGATGTTATCCTGCACCAGATTGCTGTAGGAGTCGCGGCCAACGTATCCGCTCAACGACAATCGGCTGCTTCCCGCAAGAACGTGGTTCACTTTTGCCACGACCTCGGTCGAATTCAGATCGCTTCGCAATCCGCCCGGTTGTTCCCGCGCAATCAGGATATCAGGGTAGCTTCTCCTTCCGGAAACCAGCATCGACGTTTGCTCCGAAAGAGGAGCCTCCAGCAACAACCTGGAGCCAAGCGATCCGACCGTCGCCGCGCCTGCGAATTGCTCACGCGCTCCATTGCGCATCGTGACATCGAGTATGCCGCCGATCCGTCCGCCATAATACGGAGGAACGCCACCTGCAATCACCTGCACGTCGCGCAGCGCATCGCCGTTGAATGTGCTGAGCACGCCGCCGTAATGCGCTGGATTGTAGATTCTTGTTCCTTCGAGAAAGTATTGATTCTGATCGGAAGGCGTTGCGCGAATGTACACACCGCGCGAGATTCCTTCAGACGCAGCAAGCGCCGAGCGGCGACCTTCGATCATCACTTCGGGCATCACAACGTTCTGCTGCACGAGCGCAACGTCGTGGTCGTGTAATGATGTTTGCGAAACGACAATGTGCTCACTCTTCGTCCGGTGGCCCACCGAGCGAACTGTGAGGATGTATGTTCCTGGCTGGATTTTCTGCAACGAGTAGAAGCCGAATTCGTTCGTCGAGCACCACCGGTAGATCGCTTCAGGCTCGTCGGCTGCGAGCCGGCTCAACATCACGCTTGCGCCGACCACCCATTCACCGGCGAGCGAATCGGTGACCGTGCCTGCAAGCGCCGAGTAACGAGTCACGCTCTCCTTTTTCTGCTCAAGCATGATCTGTTCACCCAGCACTACCCACGAGAGGTTCTGTCCGTCGAGAATATTTTTGAACGCCGCGTTGAAGTCGCACTCGTGACACTGTGCGTTCACGGTTTTGCCGCTCACGTCTTTGTCCATGTACATCACCGAAACACCGTACCAACGCATCAGCGAATCTAATGCTCCGCGCAGCTCGGCGTCGCGAAACTGAAATGAACGTTCCGTTGCAGTGACCTGCGCCTCCCCTCTCGATAGCGTAGCGTAAGCGAGGAGCAGACTAGCGAATATGATAGCCGTCTTCGTCATGTCGCATTGTGTTTCCGGTGAGTTTGCAGAGGGCGGCAATGGCGGCGTCGGCAGATGGCGCTGCAAGTCGTCCGGTGATGATTTCGCGGCGCACGTTCTTGTCGTCGATGTGGACAATAACGTCGAACCGCATTTCAATCTCGCGGCAGGCCGCTTCAAACGATGTGGCATTGAGGTAGAGCTTGCCGTACATCCATCCGGGAAAATCCGCGACGACAATATCGCGGCCGCGAGAAGGGTGGCTTCCCTTTGTGCAGATTGCCATTTGCCCCTGCGCCAAACTCAGCACGCTATCCGTGCCGCTGATAGATGCCGTTACGTTCACGCGTCCGCGCACGACTGAAACCTCAAGCAATTCCTCGCGAACTCTCACATTGAATTCCGTCCCGACAACCTGAACGTTGCCAATGCCGGTCTCGACAATGAACGGCGTGTTGTTGTGCCTGACGCGAAAGAACGCCTCGCCGGCAAGAGTCAACTTGCGCGCCCTCCCTGTTTGCATATCGGCAATGATCAACTGACTCGCCGAGTTCAGCGTTACGTCAGAACTGTCACGCAAGAGAACGTGTGTCTGCTCTCCACGATTCGTGACAAATGTTTCAACCGATGTCGGTGCCTGTGCTTTATAGAAGTACACGCCGACGACGATCGCAGCAACAAGAGCAGCACCGAATGCAAATCGTGGTACAAGACGACGAGACGAGCGTGATACTGCCCGTTCGTCCATCGCGCGTCGAAGTCGCAGCCATTGGAGTGATGTGTCGGGATCGACATGACGAATCCTCGTTGAATCATCTCTGATGATCCGGTCAATCGTCTGCTCGTCCTCGAGCGAGATTTTCGTCTTTGCGATTCTCTGCCTACGGAGAAAACGTAACATTCTTGTCCTCGCCTTCTTGCATCAAACAAATCATATCATACCATCACCGGATTTTCACAACTATGAAGGGAATCTCATCCGGTCCATTAACATCGGTTCCTGCATACTTCTTTCCTTGATGCCACCAAAAAACAACCGCCTCATTGCTCGGCAGGTATGAGCTGTCCGTGATTTGCAGTTTCACAGCATGCAGCGGCTCAATTGTATTATTCGCGCAGGTCACCGGACCCCAATTAATATATGCAAGGCTTTGGCGTTCGAATATCGCGTAATAGACGGACGACGACGAGTAATTTCTAATCACAAGTTGTGAATTGTGCACAGTCGCCGAAACATCTGTGAACGAAGAACCCATGTCCTGGCACCCGAAGACAACAAGTATCATCAACACAAGCAAGCCTTTCATGGCATTTACTCCTATGTGCGAAGAGACTTCACTATGTATGTAACGATTATGCCCCCTCGTCCCCCTACTCGTCCGCGAAGTTTTTTCCTGCGGGATATGATTGCACCTGTTCGCGCATGTTTCTAACTTCCTTCTGCCAACTGATCTCTTCATGCCCGACTCCGACGAACAACTCATTGATCGTGTCCGCGCTTCCGACGCGCACGCATTTCAGCTTCTCTTCGAGAAGTACCAGCCTTTGCTCTTCCGCAATATTCTGTACAGCACACGAAACACCGACACCGCGCATGATGTTGTCCAGGAAACATTTCTCCGCGTGTGGAATCATCGCTCATCGCTTCGACCTGATCGCCCGCTGCTCGCGTACTTGTTCCGCATCAGCAACAATCTTGTTCGCGATCATGCAAAGCATCGTGAAGTCCGCAGGAGGCTTGAGGGAGATGTTCCTCTTCCAACATTGTCAATGGGCGATGATCCTGAACAGGCCTTGCACGTCACCATGCTGCAGGAGAAGTTGTCGGATGTGGTGAGAACGATGCTGCCGACGAAATGCAGAGAGATTTTTCTCCTGAGTAGATTGGAAGGATTGTCCAACGGGGAAATTAGCGCCCGGCTTGGTGTAAGTGTTAAGACAGTAGAAAACCAGATCACGCGTGCGCTAACAATCCTCCGTCGGCAGTTGCAGGGATATCGCCAAAAGTGAGTTGTGAATTTGCATCGCCGTGCGTATCTTGGGCGTGCAATTCTGACACGTAACATCCTTGCCATCGTCTTCACACGCGAAAGGCCGACATGCCGCATCAATTCATCATCGTTACAAAACAAGACGGGTACACCCTCATTCAGCTCAACCGCCCGGAAGTGCTGAATGCCTTGAACATCAAATTGATGGAAGAGCTTGTCGATACGCTGGAGTTGCTGGAGAAGGATGACGAAGTCCGATGCGTGATACTCGCAGGAAACGAGAAGGCCTTTGCCGCCGGCGCTGACATCAAAGAGATGGCTGATGCTTCGGCAATCGACATGCTCATGCGTGATCAGTTTGCGCGGTGGGACAAGATCCGCAAGTTCAAGAAGCCGATCATTGCCGCAGTGAGCGGCTTTGCCCTCGGTGGCGGGTGCGAGCTGATGATGAGCTGCGATATGGTGATCGCAAGCGAGACCGCGAAGTTCGGACAACCGGAAATCAACATCGGCGTCATGCCCGGCGCAGGCGGCACCCAACGACTCACGCGCGCAGTCGGCAAAGTGAAAGCGATGGAGATGGTGATGACCGGACGGATGATTGCGGCAGAGGAAGCGCTGCGCTGGGGACTCATCAACAAAGTCGTTCCGGTCGAATATTATCTCGAAGAAGCAAAGGCGTGGGCAAAAGAGATTGCATCGAAGCCGCCGGTGGCAATACGTCTTGCAAAAGAAGCAGTGCTGAAAGCATTAGACACAACGATCGAAGGCGGACTCGAATTCGAGCGGAAGAATTTCTACCTCCTCTTCGCATCGGAAGATCAGAAGGAAGGAATGAACGCATTCGCCGAAAAAAGAAAAGCCGAATGGAAAGGAAAGTAGAGCCACAGTTTCAGGTTGCCCCCAGCGCGGACGGGAGTGGGTTACGCTTTCTTTCGCGATGACGTAGGTTCTTCCCCTTAGAGAGTACTCCGTAAGCGAATTACACCAATCTCCTGATTGTCATTCCTCAGGACTTTCCCTATCACTAGACGGACTTTGAGACCACATCTCCAAGTCCGAACAGTCATGTGACATATTAGGGGAGTCGTCATGAAATCTTCTATACTGGTTTGCGTCCTTGCCTTGATCTTCGTTTCGATTACGGTCACGTTCGCGCAAGCGCCACGAACAATGCCATCCGACACAACAAGAAAACCATCGCAGACTGTCGGACGCTGGTCGCTGGGCGCGCATGGTGGAGCGAACCTCTGGATGGCGGATTTCACAAAGCGGAAGATCGGTGCGGGCGGCGAATTGTTCGTCCGCTACGGCATTAGTCGCTATCTCTCGGCCGGCGTGCTTGCGGGCTACGAAGAATTGAAAACAGAAGTCCCGCCTGCATCAGCGGGATTCGGTTTCGACTATCTTAAACTGCACGCGATGCCTGGCGCCCTCGTGGGGTGGTGGCATCTTGCGCCCGGCGGCAAGGTTGTGCCGTACGTCTATGTCGGTATCGGCGCCATGCTGTATAAGCGCGAGACAGCGGGTTCGAGCACCATCGCCACTTCAAAATTCCTCACCTCGATTCTCGTACCGGTCGGAATAGGATTCGAGGTTTTTGCAAATGACAATATTTCCTTTGCGCTCGACGGCGGCTTTCGCGTCACAGATGATTGGACTGATGTGATCAAAAAGAGCGGACTCGACGGTTACGCGAACGTGAGAGCCGGCATGAACATCTACATCGGCGCAAACGACGCGGGAGATGATGACAACGACGGGTTGACGAACGGCGACGAGCGTACGTGGGGAACCAACCCACGCAATCCCGATTCGGATGGCGACGGGCTGCTCGATGGCGAAGAAGTGCATACGTACAAAACGCATCCGCTCAAGCCGGATACGGATGGCGATGGCTTGAACGACGGTGAAGAAGTGAAGACACACAAGACCGATCCGAACAAGACTGATACCGATGAAGATGGATTGCTCGATGGGCTGGAGGTAAACACGCATCGCACCGATCCGCTGAAAACGGATACCGATGGCGATACGCTCACTGATGGCGATGAAATTCTCAAGTACAAGAGTGATCCGATGAAAACGGACACGGACGGAGACACCTTGGCGGATAACGATGAAGTGATGAAGTTCAAAACCGATCCGAGCAAAGCCGATACGGACGGCGATGGTCTCGGTGATGCTGCTGAAGTGAACACACACCACACCGACCCGCTGAAGGTCGATACCGATGGCGGCAGTGTGAACGATGGAGCGGAAATCAACCGCGGCACCAATCCGCTTGACCCGAAGGACGACATCATGGTTCTCGAAAAGGGGAAGACGGTTGTGCTCGAAGGCGTAAACTTCGAATTCAACTCCGCAAAGCTCACCGAAGACTCGACGCCGATCCTTGAGCGAGCATACGAAGCGTTGGTTGCCAATCCCGATGTCAACGTAGAAATTCAGGGACACACGGATGCGATCGGCTCGGATGCGTACAACATGCGCCTCTCGCGTCGCCGGGCGGAATCGGTTCGGAATTGGCTCGTGCAGCGCGGCATCAAGTCCGAACGCATGACCACTGTGGGCAAAGGCGAGCGCGAGCCTGTTGCATCAAACGAAACAGTCACAGGCCGTGCGTTGAACAGGCGCATCGAGTTCCACGTGAAGTAGTCGCCTGGGAACATCGAGCATCATTCAGAACGTCCCGTTGCACGCAGCGGGACGTTTTTCTTTTACGAATTGGTGGAGTTCAACATCGTGCTGTTAGGGCGACTGCCTGCCGCCTGCCTGCCGGTAGGCAGGGCAGGCAGGCCCCTACACCGAAGCGGACGGTTCCACCAAACCATCAATCTACTCGATGACTTATTGGCAACTGCGATACGATTTTATTAGATTCATGCAAAGCCCATGGGAGTTGTATGGAAGCGTTGACGATAGATCTCTCCGCGATTGGACCACTCGACAACGAACTGTTGTTGCGCATCTGCGCGTCGAACAGGGAACGCCGACGCGGAGCGTGTGCACATTTATCGGCGGAACAAGAGTGTGACCCTCATTGAATCGTTCGCCGGATCGTTGTCGGGTGAAGATGTTCTGCCCGGTTTTGAGTTTCCTCTTTCGGCTCTGAAAGAGGAGTAGTTGTTGTCAGATTTCCTTTTGCTCTTTTCATTTTTCCTTTTGCCTTGAACCGCCCTATGCCCGAATTCCAAACGCTGCTCTATTCTAACGCCGACGGTGTTCTCACCATCACCTTCAATCGCCCCGAAAGTTACAACTCGTTCAGCGACCAAATGAAGAAAGAGCTGATTGACGCGTTCAAAGAAGCAGAGAAAGATTCCAGCGTTCGGTGCATCATCCTGCGCGGCGCTGGAACGAAGGCGTTTTCTTCAGGTCAGGACTTGAAAGAACATCAAGGCTCCAAACGATCTCTGAAGGATTCCTTGGAAAAATTTTACAATCCCCTCATCCGAAAAATCCGAACGATTGAGAAGCCGGTGATCGGAATGATCAACGGCGTTGCTGCGGGCGCGGGATGCAGTGTTGCGCTCGCATGCGACATGCGCATCATGTCGAGCGAGGCGTACATGCTGCAGGCATTCGTGAACATCGGTCTCGTGCCCGACTCAGGCGCGCATTGGTTTCTTCCGCGCTATGCGGGCATGGCGCGGGCTTTCGAGTATGCAGCCACCGGACGAAAAATTCCGGCGGACGAGTGTCTGCGTGTCGGACTTGTGAATCGTGTTGTGGCGCCGGATGAGCTGGAAGCCATCACCATGGAGCTGGCATCGTCGCTGGCGAAGTCTCCGACAAAAGCCATCGGGCTGATGAAGCGCGTGTTCAACAAATCGGTGCATTCCGATCTCGATACGCTGCTTGACTACGAGGCGTGCATTCAACAGATCGCCTCATCAACCGATGACTACAAAGAAGGAGTCCAGTCGTTTATCGAGAAGCGCAAACCGCAGTTCAAAGGACAGTAACGTATGATCAAATCTATTGGCATTGTCGGTGCGGGCACGATGGGAAGCGGCATCGCGGAGGTTGCCGCGCTCGCCGGAATCGCAACGGTCCTCACGGACACTTCAGAGCCAACTCTGACCGCTGCGCGTGAACGAATTGCCCAATCGATCAAGCGCGCCGTCGGGAAGAAGCGCGTCTCCGCCTCCGAAGCTGAGGAAGCGAACGCCAGAATCACACTGACGCCTTCACTCGCCGACCTGACAGCATGCGATCTCGTGGTCGAAGCGATCATCGAAGACGAGCAGGTAAAGCGTGATCTGTTTCGACAGCTTGACCGGATGCTCGCTCCACACGCAATTCTCGGCTCAAACACTTCGTCCCTCTCCATCACCGCCCTCGCGTCTGCAACACAACGCCCGGACAAAGTCGTCGGCATTCACTTCTTTAATCCTGTTCCGCTCATGAAGCTTGTGGAGGTTGTGCAGGGCCGTCATACATCCAACGACACCGCGCTCGAAGCGTTTGAGCTTGCGCAGCGGCTCGGCAAAACTGCGGTGCTGTGCAAAGACACGCCCGGCTTCATCGTCAATAGAATTGCGCGTCCGTTCTACGGGGAGGCGCTTCGACTGCTTGGTGAAGGCGTCGCATCGGCTGAGCAGATCGATTACATCGTCAAGACCGAAGGCGGGTTCAAGATGGGCCCGTTTGAATTGATGGACCTCATCGGCATCGACGTCAACTACGCAGTGACGAAGTCTGTGTACGAACAATTCGCGCACGAGCCGCGCTTCCGGCCTCACGCGATTCAGAAGCAGATGGTCGATGCCGGAACACTTGGCAGAAAGGCCGGCCGCGGGTTCTTCGATTACGCCGGCGCCGGACCGAACCCTCCGAAAGCACAGTCATGATGGAAAAACACATCTGGATTCTTGGAGACTCTCCGCTGGTCGAAGAATACACGGCGTTGTTCGTTCAGCATGAGTTTGAAACTCGCGTGCGCATCAATCCTGAAGGCGCGGTCTCTCGTGTCCCACTGGGCGCACGACAGTTCGTCGAGTCTGAGCAAATCACCAGCGCCGTTCTTGAACTCACCGCGCTATCGCAGGAAACAAAACGCAAGAACCTCGTCTTGCTCGATGACATCGTGCCGTTTCACATTCCGATTCTCTCCGCATCAGTGACGGCGACTGTTGCCGAGCAAGCATCGTGGCTCAAGTATCCATCGCGGCTCATTGGCATCGGGGCGTTCCCCACACTGCTCGACTCGGGAACGATTGAGCTTGTCCAAAGTCCGACCACCGGCAATCCGGCGCGCGTGGCAGCAGAGCAGCTCGTCGCCATGCTGGAGATGCATGTCGCTCTTGTGGAAGACTCTGTCGGGCTGGTCATGCCGCGCATTCTCTGCTCGCTCATCAATGAAGCCTGCTTCGCGCTCGCCGAGCAACTCGCCGAGCCGGAGGACATCGACACCGCGATGAAACTCGGCACGAATTATCCCTGCGGGCCATTCGAATGGGCCGAACGCATCGGCGCCAAACATGTGCTTGCGGTGATGAAGGCGCTGCACAGATTCTACGAAGAGGATCGCTATCGGTCCGCTCCGCTTTTGCAGATGGCGGCTTTGCGCAACATGTCGTTGCGAAAGATGAACGGTTGAAAGACGACAGCGCAGTGCGACTTTCTTTGGGGAGTGCGGCGAGGCAGGGCGACACTCCTTGCGCCGAGGTTGACTGATCAGCTTCGCGCCATGCACTTCCGCCTTGACGAGGAACACCCATTTGATGCCCAAATAAAAAGGGGCCTCACGAGGGGAAGCGGCATTCTCCAGTCCAACTCCCGGGAGGGGACGGCGTTGGTTGACACTCAAAATTTTTTCACTATCTTAGTGTAGTCATTGTGAGGAGATGTATGAGAGTTCCGATTGCATTCAGCGCACTTGTCGTGTGCGCATCGTTGCTGTACGCGCAGCCCAAGATTGAAATTGTGGGGGGAAAGAAATTCGACTTCGGAGAGATCCACCGAGGCAAGAAGGTTGACCGAACGGTTGTCATCAAGAACACGGGCAACCAGGTTCTTGAGCTGGGACGCGTCGACGTCTCGTGCGGATGCACGGGAACGGTTGCTTCGACCACGAGCATCGCCCCGGGCAAAACAGGCGAAGTGCTGATCACGTTCAACTCGGCGAACTTCCAGGGGAAGATTCACAAGTCGGTGACGATCAATTCCAACGCGCCGGACTCTCCGACTGTTGTTGAGTTCGAAGGAGACGTTGTACAGGAGATCACTATCACCCAGCAATTCTTTTTCCGCGATGCCGAAGTCGGCAGGGTGAGCGTGGCCACTGTAACGCTGACGAACAACAGCAAAACACCGATCTTGCTGACGGGATACGACACGGAACTTACAGGACTGAAACTCATGCTGCCGAAAAATCCCATTCAACCCGGAAAATCCATCGACGTTGTTGCCGAGTTGAAAGCACAGACAGCGACGAACTTCCTCAACGACGGCGTCTCAATCAAAACATCCAGCAAGAATGAGCCGGACGTTTTCGTTCGTGTGTACGGAGCTGTGAAGGAATTCAAATTCCAGTAACAGTCACTCAGCGTTTCTTTCAGACGAAGGCGGCTCGATGAGTCGCCTTTCCTTTTGGTGGGTTTGAAGATTCTTTTCAAACACCTATATTACTCCACCTTTCACACAGAAAGCAACCTATGCCGCAGATCAGAAACGCCGTCATCGTGCACGCCATCAGAACTCCCATCGGAAAGTACGGCGGCGTGCTGCGCGAATTCCGGCCCGATGACCTCGGCGCGCTTGTCATCAAAACGTTGGTGGAGCGAACAGGGATCGATCCGCAACAGATTGATGACGTGATGTGGGGCTGCGCGAATCAGGCGGGCGAGGACAATCGGAACGTTGGACGCATGAGCGCGTTGCTCGCGGGATTGCCGCACACGGTTCCGGCAAACACGATCAATCGACTCTGCGGATCGAGTCTCGACGCAATCATTCAGGCGGCGCGCGCAATCTGGTGTGGCGATGCTGAGACAATTATCGCGGGCGGCGTGGAAAGCATGAGCCGCGCGCCATATTCTGTTGCAAAGAATCAGTCGGGCGCGTTCGGTAATGTCACGGCCTACGACACGGCGCTTGGCTGGCGGTATCCGAACCCGAGTATGGAGAAGATGTTTCCACTTGAGTCGATGGGCGAAACGGCGGAGAATGTTGCGGAGAAGTACAAGATCACTCGTGGGGAGCAGGACGAGTTCGCACTCAGAAGTCATCAGAAAGCAGTTGATGGGCAAACGAAAAGTAGATTTCAAGATGAACTCATCCCTGTTGAACTTCCGACGAAGAAAGGAAATCCAGTTGTTGTCTCACAAGATGAATGTCCGCGATCCGACACAACATTCGAGAAGCTTGCCAAACTCTCGGCTGCATTCAGAAAGAATGGAACTGTTACGGCAGGAAATTCTTCATCGCTGAACGACGGCGCGGCAGGTGTCATTGTGATGAGTGAAGAGAAAGCGAAGCAGCACGGACTCAAACCGATGGCGCGCATCATCTCGACGGGAATCGCCGGCGTCGATCCGCGCTACATGGGCATCGGTCCCATTCCCGCTTCGCAGATGGCGCTGAAGAAAGCCGGACTCACAATGCGAGACATCGATGTGGTCGAACTGAACGAGGCGTTCGCCGCGCAGTCGATTGCCGTGCTTCGCGACCTAGAGATTCCGCTGGAGAAAGTGAATCCGAATGGCGGTGCCATCGCGCTCGGCCATCCGCTTGGATGCAGCGGCGCACGAATCATGACGACGCTGCTGCATGAGATGAAACGCCGCAATGCCCGCTACGGACTTGCAACGATGTGCATTGGGGTTGGACAAGGAGTGGCGGTGGTGGTAGAAAACTGTAAACCCTGAGCAGAGCGAAGGGTACTAGCGTGACAAGTGTTGCAAGATAGCTTCATCAACCGTAGATTGGCACAGACAAGACGCGAGGAGTGAATATGGAGAATGCGCTACGAGCCATCGAAGTATCGGGAACGCTCGAAGAAGGCAAGGACTTACACCTTGACGCACCAATTGATATGACAGGTTCACGACGAGTCCGCGCGATTATTCTTGTTCCTGATCAGGAAGAGATTGATGAAATGGAATGGGCGCGCGCTGCAAGCAAGAGTCCAGCCTTCGAATTTCTCAACGATCCCGAAGAAGACATATACTCGATGAACGATGGCAAGCCCTTCCATTACAAAAAATAGAATTGTGCTTATCCCAATTCAAGAGCGAGTTTCCGCGAAGCTGAAAAAGCTTTTCGTGTACAAAGTGAAGACGATGAACCCTCCTATCTCCCGATCTTTGAAGGGGAATTAGATCTGAAAACAAGGAGAAAACGCGCATGACATGTCATGTATGTGGCGGTACTCTAGAGAAGGTGCAGACCAACCTTCCATTCAAAGTCAGTGATACGACTATCGTAATCCTCAAAGACCTGCCTGTGCTACAATGTGCCAACTGCAGCGAATATGTGTTGGAAGATGTTGTGATGCAAAAAGTCGATGAGATTCTTGCGAAGGCTTCGCACGACGCAGAGCTCGAAGTCATCCGATATGCTGCGTGATGGCGCGAGAAGTGGCGGCGATCGGCAGAGTGCTCTTTACATAGACGGGATGAACGGATGATTGGATCGCTGAAGTGATGGACACCGCTAACAACAAACAGCCGAAGTTCCGTCTTCTTCCGTATGTCTTCACGCTCGCATACTCCATCATCTTCGTGCAGACGTTGATCATCGGGTTCGACAGATTGGGAATGGTGGGCGTGCTCGTCGCATGCGCAAGTGCGTACGCGCCACTCGGCCTCATCGCAGGCGCGGTATGGCGTCCTGCACTGCTGCCGCTTTCGATTGTTGCCGCGCTTCCGGCGACGCTGTACCTTGCGTACCTTTATGGTTGGTCACTGAAGTTTGTCACGACTGTTGCTCATGGAATGCCTCTCGTGCTTGAGCCGCTTACAGTCTTCGTGTGCTACTTCATCGGAGCGTGGACAGGAAAGGTAATTGCCAACTTCTTCACACAACGTAAACTTTTTGCAGGACAACAATGAACAACGATGTGTTCATCAGCTACAGCCACGAAGACAAGAAGTGGCTCGAACAACTGCAAAGAATGCTGAAGCCGCTGCTTCGTTCCAACCCGATCTCCGTGTGGGACGACACGAAGATTCGTCCCGGGACGAAATGGAAGTCGGAAATCGAGAAAGCGCTGGAGAGCGCAGAGGTTGCCGTGTTGCTCGTCAGCTCCAACTTTCTCGCATCCGATTTCATTACGGACAAGGAGGTGCCGCACCTGCTCGACGCGGCGCAGACGCGCGGCACGAAGATCATCTGGGTGCCGATCACGCATTGCTTGTGGACCGAAACCGAGATCGCCGCATACCAATGCGCGCTCGACCCCGATGTGCCGCTCGACGGAATGGATGCCTCCGAAGTCAATCGTTCGCTCGTCACGATCTGCAGAGCAATCAAAGAAGCGTTGACCCCGGCCGAAGTGCCGGCGGAACCAGCCCCGGAGCCGCGGAAAAAACCGCAGCCCGCGAACAAAAAGCAGCAAGCAGTCGAAGTCACTGAGGCGTTTCCCCCGCCTCCGCCTCAACCGCAGCACGCGCAGTTCGGCGGTACGTGGACCAGCATGGATGGATCGTACTCGGTCGTTCGTCAGAATGGCGCGCAGCTCCAGGCCGAAATGTTCATCAATGTGTTCGGCGTCCCGACGAAGACGGCGTGGGGACAAGGCGCCGTGATGGGCCGCCAGGCGTATCTCGATTTTGCGGACATGTACGGCAACACAGGTCGCACCGAACTAACGATGTCTGATGACGGCGCATCGCTCACAGGCGTCGCACGATACAGCAATGGATTCTTCTCCAACGTCTTCGCGACACGAACCGGATAGCCTCATGAACCAGCAAACAATATCATGTCCCAAATGCGGAGAGCGCATCGAACTGACCGAAGCCTTCACGCACCAGATCGAAGAACAACTCCGCAGCGAGTACGAGAAGCGCATCTTCGCCGAACGAACTTCCGTTGCGAACAGGACGCGGCAGGAAACGGA
>JACRFA010000084.1 GCA_016218065.1 Ignavibacteriota bacterium
GACGCATTCACAACAGCGAAGGATGAGAGACACCAACGAGGAAACAACACCAAGTGAGTCAAAAAGCGTAGAAAACCATGTCAATTAACGTCGGGAAAAATAATTGTCGTTGAACGGGAATTATAGTTGTCGTTGATCACTTAACCAGATAATTCAAAATAGTGGAACATGAAGAAATTTAACACCTATTTCGCCTCTTGTTCCACTGACGGATGATCCCGCCCGGCTTCGCTGTCCGCTTGTGCGGGACACTGAGCTTGCCTCACGCAGATACCTGTACCATTCTACGACAAATCGCCTACCCTCGACAAGATACTCCTTCTTTTAGATCAGCATTCAACTTCAATCCGCGTAGATAGGCACATAGTATGCACACTCAATAGGAAAGCTCTGAGGGAAGTGTGTACTATTGGCGTTTTGCATTTCGGTTGTGGGCAGGATGTCTCTGTTTTCTCATCCGCGGAACAGGTTACCCGCAGACAGAAGGGTACAAGTGCGGCCTTCGCGAGTGGTCCGCGCAGGTGGGCGATGGCTCTACGTACATGACGCGTCCGGCTCTCCAGAAGTACATCATCGTCGGTGCAGTGAAAGTCCATTACGATACAATCGGCTTGAACACGCCGGCGCTGCTTGATCAATTTCATCGCCGCCTCCCCGGCACAGCCGACGCATTTGCCGATTCCGTCGCATCAATGGCCAATCACGTTCTGCAATTCGAAACTCATACGCTCGGCTACCTCGCTCCGCCTTCCGATTCGATCGACGGCGGCGGTCCTGAGTACGACATCTACATCATGGATCTCGGACTCGCGTACTACGGCTACACGATGCCACAGCGGCAACTGGACGACAAAGACGACGGCGGCCGCTACACGTCGTTCATCGCCATCGACCACGACTTCGAGTTCGTTGCACCCGATAGCAACAAAGGATTGCCCGCGCTCCGCATTACGCTCGCGCATGAGCTGTTCCATGCCATTCAGCTCGGCAGCTATGGTTACTGGTACAACGAACTCTACTACTACGAACTCTCCGCGACATGGATGGAGGATGTTGTCTATCCTGACGTGAACGACTACTTCATGTTTCTCGGGATGGTGCAGGGATACTTCCGGCGGCCCGACGTGCCGTTCACGTCGAACGACGCGGGCATGTACAGCAGATGCACGTGGGGCCACTACATGACGAAGAAGTTCGGACTGAGTTCGATGCGACGATCGCTTGAGCTGATTCGCGACCTGCATCCGCTGGTTGCAATCGACAGTACGCTCAGAGAACACACATCGACGCTTCCACTCGCGTTTGCCGAATGGTCGAAGTGGAATCACTTCACTGCCGGCAACGCAAATGTGCGGGAGTATTTTCCAGAAGGTGATCGATATCCTGAGCTAGCCCGCGTCGATGTGTCGTTTGTTCCTCCCGCGCAATCATTGACTGGCGAGCTTCCGTTCCTCTCTGCGCGATACTATCAGATTCCCATCCGCGACACAACACTCACGCTGATACTCTCAAATACCAATGTTGCCGCTGCACTCGCGAACAACAACGTGCCCGCGCCATACTGTTATCGCTTGAACACTTCGCGGCTCGACACATCTTTTCTGAATACCGGAACGAGTCTCCTCGTAAGTTTGGACGTAAGCGAGAGAGAACGCTGGGCTTCTCAATTCGTTGTCAGTGTTCGGGTGATAAGCATCGCCACCGACGCGCCATCGCTGCCATCGCCGCCCACGCTTGCACAGAATTATCCCAACCCGTTCAACCCAACGACCACGATCAAATTCGAGATTCCCATAGGGGCGGGGCCCGCCGGAACAACATTGGCGGGCAGGCATGCCCCGTCCGTACTGAAGGTATTTGATGTCGTCGGTCGTGAAGTTGCAACGCTGGTGAACGGAGTTGAAGAGCCGGGAATTAAGACGGTTATATTTGATGCAAGCAACCTCACAAGCGGCGTCTACTTCTACCGGTTGCAAGTTGCGGGCAATGTTCAAACCAGGCGAATGACTGTGTTGCGCTGAGTCAGGGTGAAGGATTCCAAAGAATCTGGCAGAGCGACAACCACGACTTTTCTGAATGAAGGTATATTTTAGTCAGACCAAAGTAAACGTTCATTCATTTTGGTCAAGTGGCAATTGTAATAGCAGCCACCGGCAGCGAGTGTGTTATTGGATGCGGCGCTATTCTCTTTTCTTCGATTCCCGCAACAGATTCCGTAGGTCCTTCGTTCCGTACACACTGATGATTGCCGCAATCCCAAAGAATACCAACGCAGAGACCGCAAAGATCACGATCCATATTGTCGTGCCGAGTGTCATGCGGCCTCCTGTTCAAAAGTGGCAATTGCCACAGGCGGGTGTGATGTTTGCGTGAGCAACGATCCGAGGATCATGCCGCCGGCTGCGAGCACAAAGCTGAGAACTCCCGAGATATTGACATCGATGAGGAAGTGCGACCATTGCGGAAGCGCATCCTTGGATTTTTCAAGAACCAGAAACAGTATGGGTGCAACTGCGCCCAGAATCAGCGAACTGAACGCTCCCACCTTGTTGGCCTTCTTCCAATACAATCCCGCGGCAACACACCCGAACGCACCCGCGCTGTACATTGCGCCAGTCAATGCAATGTACTGAAATGCTGTAGCGGGAATCTCGTACAACAATCCGAAGACTAGCAAGAAGATGCCAATGGCGGTCGCGATGATGCGCGTAAGGAAGATCGATGTCTTCTCTGAAAGTTCCTGCTTGCGTATTGGGCCGATGATGTCACGCGTTGCGACCGAACTCCATGCGAGCATGTACGCGCTATACGTGGACATCGATGCGGCAAGCATGCCTGCGATCATCAGGCCGAGGAAGCCGGAAGGGACGACAGTTCCCAGCAAGCGGGGCATTGCGAGACTGGGAGAAACAGAATTGCCGAACATCGCAAGCGCTGCAACGCCCCAGAACATCGGAATCATGTAACGCCCGGCAAGGGTGAGGCCGGTGTAGAGAAATACTTTGCGCCCGACTTCAGGGCTTTCAGAGGAGAGGGACTTCGACGCAGCCGGTTGCCAGAGCGCAGACGTTGCGACACTCGCAACCATCATCCACAAAATGAATGGCCAACCGAAACGCTCGTTGACAATGGGATTGACGCCGGCTTCTCCGAACTGCTGCACAACAGTATTGGCAATATCGGTGAACCCGACGTGCATGAGCGTCGCCACCGTTGCGACAACCATGCCGATGGCGAGCACAACGAATTGCATGAAGTCGGTGATCACGACAGAAAACATTCCGCCCAGCACCGTATAGCTGACAACGACGAGCAGCATAATAATCATGACAACAACGAGCAAGTCCTCTCCCAACCCGATTGTCTCAGTGAGGAAGATGCCATCGAACTTCAGAAAAATTCCCATGTTCAACACGCCGCCCAAGAACAGGATGATGCCGCCCAGCAATCGTACGCCCCTCCCGAAGCGGAGTTCGTAGAACTCAGGTATCGTGATCACCTTCAATCGCCGCAGCGCGCTGACAACAAATCCCGTTTTGCCAATGATGAGATATGCGATCAACCCGACGATGCCGAGGAAGAAGCACGAAAATCCGGTGACGTAACCAAGCTCGCCCATGTACATGAACGTCACGATACCAATTTCCGTCGCGATCAGCGTTGCGGTGCCGAGCGCCGCGCGGACTCTGCGACCGGCCACGAAGTATCCCTCCATGTTTTCAACATACTTCTTTGCCCGAATGCCGATGAAGACCGTGACACTCAAGTACGCAACGAGGATGATCCAATCAATGGTGTGGAAGTTCATTCTGACGACCCGGGGATTGATGTCATGAGTTTTCTATTCGTAGATGAGATATTCACTGCGACGTTTGCCAAACTGCTGCAGTTCAAATTTCCATGCACCGACAATTTCGTCGAGCGGTGCGCCCGCCTCGAGCTGAAGCCGCACACCCTTCGAGCCTGTCAGGATATCGAAGCGCCTGTTACGCAGAACGACTTCACGAGGATGGACGCTCTTGAACGCGGCAATCACGGCAATGCCAAGCTGAACGGGTTGCACGAGATCGCGATCGGTGATGGTGATGCTGATACCGCGACAGAGTTCTCCCTCGTGCTTTGGTTTGCGCGCGACGCCCGGAATTTCTATCGGAGTGAATTGATCCGCCGTGAAGCTTACTCCCGCAGGGGCGAGGCGCTCAAGTTCACGCAGCACTTTGCGCGATTCAACCCACGGCGCTCCCACCACCTCAAACGGATGCGAGGTGCCGCGTCCTTCCGATAATGATGTTCCTTCGACAAAACAAAGTCCGGGATAAATGATCGCGGTCGAAAGCTTCGGCATGTTTGGCGACGGCGGAATCCACGGCAGCCCGGTCTCATCGAACCAGAGGGAACGTTTCCAACCCGTCATCTGGAGAATGTCGAGTTGCGCCTCGACGCCATGCGCGAGCCAGCCTTCGTTATTCCACATCCGGGTAAGCTCGCCGATGGTCATTCCGTGCGTTACGGGAATTGGCATCCACGCGACGAATGTGCGCAACGAACTGGCGCGTATGGGCCCATCGAATGCCAGTCCGCGAATCGGATTAGGGCGATCGAGGATGAGCACCGGGATGTCGCGTTCGCCTGCTGCCTCGAGAACGAGAGCAACTGTGGAGATGAATGTGTAGAATCTCGCGCCGACATCCTGGATGTCGCACAATATCAACTCGACGTCATCGAGCATTGCAGGCGTTGGCTTGTGCGTTTTTCCGTAGAGCGAATAAACGGGAATGCCGTAGCGCGGATGCGTTCCGTGATCAACAACATTGCCGTCGGGCGTGTCGCCGCCGATTCCGTGCTCGGGACCAAACAGTGCCTTGATCTCGGCGCATCCCGACTCGATGATCGCATCAACAATGTGTCGTCCGTCCGACAATCGACCTGTGTGGTTTGTGAGAATGCCAATGCGTTTACCTCTGACGAGATCCATAGCATCGTCGAGCAAGCGATCCGCGCCGGTGTGAACTATCGCTTCATCTTCTGCTGCCGCAAGCGGGTCTGTAGTGTTCTTCGTGTTCTGTAACATCTTCTTTTTTCAAAAATAGTATGCGCACTTTTATCTTCATCTCAGTCATAACGAGGTTCCAGATTCTTCGGCTCTGAAGAGCGTGCCTCAGAATTGGAAAATCAGTATACCTCTATTTCCCGTATCGAGTACGCGGAGATTCCTTTCGATCCCTGCTTGCCATTGATTCTTACAAAGCGAGCGGTGATTGGTTGAAATGTGAGCGCCGCCACTCCGCCCTCGCCGTTAGACACTTCACGCGCGATCGTCCAGGATTTTCCGTCGAGCGAGTATTCAAGAGTGTAAACTGTCCCGTATGTGTCGCCCCAGAAAATGCGGACCTCGGAAATCTGCTGCGGCTGATTCCACTGAAGTTGGAATGATTGCACTTCCTGTCCGTTGGACTTTGTCCATGCCGCTGAGTTCCAGCGTGTGTACATCTTGCCGTCGATTGCGCGGTCGGGCTTGAAGTTCGGGCCGATGGTCGAATATGATGAAGCCGACGGCGCTGCGATGGTTGCGAGATTTGTCGGCGCAAGAACTGAATCGCTCGCAAGAAATTCGATAGCGGTCAGGGAATACGGGGCCACGCTGAACTCGCATTTTCTCGAAACGTTCTGAATATCCGCCAGGGATTCGTTTCTGCGTTGTTTGTCGAGTACACGTACTTTTGCTGATTTCTGCGGGACGAAATTTGTCAAAGCGATCGTGAGTTGCTTTGCGGCCGTGCTGTCTTTGTTGATGATCAGAAGTCGGAGAGCTTTGCCATCCCGCGCAGCGTAAACAGATATTCTTCTGTCAATTGTTTTGCTCTGGACAATCTGATTTCCGAAATGCTCGACGAACATCGGGAAGACATTGTAGCTGAAACTCGGTGAGTTGCTTCCTTCGGAAGAAAGATACCCGTAGTCGCCGCCGCGCGGCGGGAACGAATTATGCAATGCCCAGAAGCACCCGATGTCAGTCCCTTCTTCTGCCATAACGCCAAGCATCTCGGCTGTCCAGAGAGCGTTCACGATCTCCAGC
>JACRFA010000085.1 GCA_016218065.1 Ignavibacteriota bacterium
GGTACGGGTCAGTTGCCCGACAAAGAAGATCAGATGTACGTCGCGACGAAGGACGAGTTCTATCTCATCCCGACGGCAGAAGTTCCCGTGACGAATTATTATCGCGACGAAATTCTGGCAGAGAAACAACTTCCGATCAGGCTCTGCGCGTACTCTCCCTGCTTTCGCCGTGAAGCCGGATCGTACGGCAAAGACGTGCGCGGGCTGAATCGCGTCCACCAGTTCAACAAGGTCGAGCTGGTAAAGTTTGTCGCTCCGCCGACGTCGTACGACGAGCTTGAAGCGTTGCGCCTCGATGCGGAACGCTTGCTGCAGAAACTTGGTTTATCGTATCACGTACTGCTTATGTGCTCGGGGGACCTCGGCTTTACGCAAACCAAGAAGTATGATCTGGAAGTGTGGGCGATGGGCCAACAGAAATGGCTGGAAGTATCATCATGCAGCAACTTCGAATCGTATCAGGCGCGCCGCATGAACATCCGGTTCAAGCCCAACGCCGGCGGCAAGCCGGAAATGGTCCACACGCTCAACGGGTCGGCGCTTGCATTGCCGCGCATTGTTGCTGCAATTCTCGAAAACTATCAGACGCCGGAAGGAAAAGTCGTCGTGCCGAAAGTTCTTCACAAGTACACCGGATGTGAAATCATTGGCTGATGTGACCTCGTTCGGACTCAACGGTTCATTGACAAGCAGCTTCTTCTGTTCATGAAATCTTTACTCAGGCTCAGGCCGTATCTCGCGCGGTACAAACGGACACTGCTACTGGGACTTCTCACGGTGGTGGCGAGCAATCTGTTTACCGTTGCGCAGCCGACATTTGTCGGACATGCAGTCGACTCGCTCAAGCGCGGCCTTGAAACGAATAATCTCGAACAAACCGATCTTCTCTTTTGGGCAGGAGCTATCGTCCTCTTCAATTTGATAGCCGGCGGCTTCACGTTCCTCACGCGCCAGACGATCATCGTTGTCTCCCGCAAAATCGAGTACGACATGCGCAACGATTTCCTCGGACATATTCAGAAGCTGTCGCTCTCCTACTTTCAGAATACACCGACCGGCGATCTGATGGCGCACGCGACCAATGATATCAGCGCAGTGCGCAACAGTCTCGGCCCGGGCATTATGTATCCCACCGATACGCTCATGACATTCACCATGGCGATCGCCGTCATGCTTTATACTGACTGGCAGCTGACCCTGTTGGCAATGATCCCGTTGCCGCTCGTGTCGTTTGCCGTGTATCGACTGGGCAAACTCGTTCACCAAAAATTCGAGGAGCGCCAAGAACAATACTCCAACCTGACGACGCGTGCTCAGGAGAATCTCTCCGGCATTCGCGTTGTCAAAGCGTATGTCCGCGAAGCGCATGAGATCGGATTGTTCCGCGTGATGAGTTTCGATTACCTGAAAAAGAATCTCGTGCTCGCTCGCGTGCAATCGATCATGTGGCCCCTGATGTTTCTCCTCGTTGGATTCTCGCTCGTGATTACACTCTACGTCGGTGGACTCCGAGTTATCAACCACAATCTCACCATCGGACAACTCACCGCATTCTTCGGTTATCTTGTGATGCTGATCTGGCCGATGATTGCCTTCGGATGGGTGATCAACATTCTGCAGCAGGGAGCGGCGTCGATGGGACGACTGGCAAAAATTCTCGACACCGAGCCTGAAATCCGCGACACCGCAACGACGGATCACGCCATCTCGCACGTTCGCGGCGAGATTGAATTCCGCAACGTGCATTTCACCCACAAGGGCGCAAACCGCGAATCTCTCACCGGAATCGATCTCACCGTCCCCGCCGGCACAACGCTTGCGATCGTCGGCTACACAGGCGCGGGCAAGAGCACGCTGGTAAACATGATGTCGAGAATGTATGATGTCACGAGCGGCGAGCTTTGCATCGATGGGAGGAACGTGAAGGAGATCCCGCTTCAGGCGCTTCGCTCGAACATCGGCTACGTTCCGCAGGAAACGTTTTTGTTTTCGGATACAATTTCGGAAAACATCGGCTACGGAACCGATAACGGTACCGACGAACATGTGCAGGAAGCCGCCGAGATTTCGCGCATCGCACACGACGTGAGCGATTTCCCCAAGGGCTATGCGACAATGTTGGGCGAACGCGGCATTACACTTTCCGGCGGACAGAAGCAGCGCACGAGTATCGCGCGGGCAGTCATTCGCACGCCGAAGATCTTGATCCTCGACGACGCTCTTTCGGCAGTCGACACATACACTGAAGAGGAAATTCTCAAGCGACTGCGAACGATTATGAAAGGACGAACGAGCATCATCATCAGCCATCGCATCTCGACGGTGAAGGACGCCGATCAAATTATTGTGCTGAATGAAGGAAGAATTGTCGAACGCGGTTCGCATGATGAATTGGTCGATCTCGGCGGCATTTACGCTGAGCTGCACCGCAAACAACTGTTGGAGGAGGAGTTGGAGCAGCTGTAGGCACACGTTGAAGGCACGCGATTGTCAGCAAAGCACGCGGTAAGTCCAAGCAACAGTAAATCACTTTTGCCCTTTGCATTTTTCCTTTTGCCCTGATTCATGACAGACGAAGAAATCCTTGGTAAAGCATACGACACCTCGCTGATGAAGCGGCTGCTGAAGTATCTGCGGCCGTACAAATGGCACGTGGTGCTCGGGATCGTTCTGAGCATCGTCGTGTCGTCGATGGAAGCAGTGCGCCCGTACTTCACGAAGATTGCGGTCGATGAGAATATCGCGAACGGCGACCACGAGGGGCTGTTGTTCACCGCGCTTGCGTTTCTGGGCGTCCTCGTTTTTCGCGGCCTGATTCAATACTTCAACGCCTACCTCACACAATGGATCGGACAGAAGACCATCTTCGATCTCCGCATGCAGGTGTTCGAGCATCTGCAAAACCTCGGACTCAAGTTCTACGACAAAAATCCCATCGGCCGCCTGATCACACGCGTCACGAACGACATCGAAGTGTTGAACGAAATGTTCTCCTCCGGCATCGTCATGGTGTTCAGCGATGTCTTCACGATCATCGGCATTCTCTATTTCATGTTCAGCATGAACTGGAAGCTGGCGCTGATCTCGCTGAGTGTGTTGCCGCTGCTGTTCTACGGTACGTTTCTGTTTCGGAAGAAAGCCCGCGAAGCCTACCGCGAAGTTCGCATCCAGATTGCGCGGATCAACACGTTCATGCAGGAACACATTACCGGCATGATGGTCGATCAGGTATTCAATCGCGAAGCAAAGTCGTACAACCAATTCGACAACATCAACGCGGCGCATCGCGACGCGAACATCAAATCCATTTTCTACTACGCACTCTTCTATCCCGGCGTCGATCTCATCGGCGCGATTGCTATCGGGCTGATCATCTGGTACGCGGGCGTTGAGGCGATTGGCGGAACGGTGACGATCGGAACCGTCATGGCGTTTCTGCAATTCAATGAAATGTTCTGGCGTCCGATCCGTGATCTTTCCGAGAAGTACAACATCATGCAGACTGCGATGGCGTCCTCAGAGCGATTGTTCAAGCTGCTCGACGACCGGACGATGATCGACGATCCTGTCGCGCCTGTTCCCCTCAATGCGGTGCGGGGCGACATCGAGTTCCGCAATGTCTGGTTTGCCTACAACCCGGGACCAACCGACGCAGAAACGGAATGGATACTGAAGAACATTTCGTTCACGATCAAAGCGGGTGAGACGGCGGCGTTTGTGGGACACACCGGCGCAGGAAAGACGACGATCATCAGTCTGCTCGGACGCTTCTATGATGTGCAGAAAGGCGAGATTCTTATCGACGGGGTTAACATCAAAGACATCCGGCAGAAAGATTTGCGCAAGCATATTTCTGTTGTGTTACAAGATGTGTTTCTGTTTTCGGGCGACATAGCGTCGAACATCAACTTAGGGAACGAAGCAATTTCTTTTGAAGCTGTTCAGCGCGCCGCCCGCACTGTTGGCGCCAATGGGTTTATTGAGCAGCTGTCAAATACCTATCATGCCGAAGTGAAAGAGCGCGGCTCCACGCTGTCGGTTGGCCAGAAGCAGCTCATCTCCTTCGCACGAGCGCTCGCATTCAATCCCGCAATACTCATACTCGACGAGGCAACGTCAAACGTCGATACGGAAACGGAGCTTCTCATCCAATCAGCCATTCATTCGTTGTTGGAGGGAAGAACATCGATCGTCATCGCGCATCGACTTTCAACAATCCAAAATGCGGACAAGATCATCGTGATGCACAAAGGTGAAATCCGCGAGACAGGAACGCATCAGGAACTGCTGGCTCACGGCGGAATCTACTACAAGTTGTATCAGCTGCAGTACAAAGAACAGGAAACAGGGTCGCGTCCTGTGGTGCAGATTGGTTTGCGAGTCTGAACTCTCTTCGGTAATCCGAAGTAGTTTTGTCGCGAAATATTTTGGGCCACAAACGGGTTCTCCTCGTCAACACATCACTGCATGGCGCGAAGCGGAGCTGCGTATTTCGGTTCAAAGGCGGTCGCCCGAAATCGTTGACCGTTGAGTCGTTTTCTCTTGACCCCAAACCTTGTGAGTGTGAGTTGCGGCCTTGCAACTCAACGCGACGTTGAGTATCATGCCTCAGACTCCCCAAGCAGCACTTACCCAATCAATCCAACGATTCGTATCGCATCAAAGCAAAGGAAAGACGTATGGACACCACCCATCAGTCTGCGAGCAAATTCATGACGCTGGAGCGACACATCATCGAGGAGAAGAACAAACATCCTCATGCTACCGGCGAGTTCTCAGGGCTGCTGCACTCCATTTCGCTGGCGGTGAAGCTCGTCTGGCGCGAAGTGACCAAAGCCGGTCTGGTCAACATTCTCGGAAAAACCGATCGGATGAATGTTACCGGCGACGAGGTGAAGAAACTCGACGAGTTTGCCGACGAGACAATCTACAAAGCCATGGATCACGCCGGACATCTCTGCGTGATGGCTTCCGAGGAGAACGAAGATCTGCTGCACATCCCCGATCACTACCAGCATGGAAAGTACGTGATGCTCTACGATCCGCTCGACGGCTCCGGCAATATCGATGCGAACATCACGGTCGGCACAATCTTTTCAATTCTCATGCGCGTGACCAACTCCGGCAATGGGACGATGGACGATGTGTTGCAGCCGGGCTATAAGCAAGTTGCCGCCGGCTATGCGTTGTTCAGTTCAAGCATGATGTTTGTGTATTCGACAGGGCATGGCGTTCACGGCTTTACACTCGACCCGTCGGTCGGAGAATTTCTGCTCTCGCATGAAAACATTCGCATCCCGCAACGCGGAGCGATCTACGCCGTGAACGAAGGCAACTACAACCGCTGGGAACCCAACATGCGGCGCTATATCGATTGGTTGAAGATAGAAGACAAAGCAGACGGCCGTCCCTACTCGGGGCGCTACATCGGGTCGCTGGTGGCCGATGTGCACCGCACGCTGATGTATGGAGGCATCTATTGTTATCCCGGCGACACAAAAAACAAGAACGGAAAACTTCGGCTGATGTACGAGAACAATCCGCTCGCGTACATTGTAGAGAATGCTGGCGGCGCAGCTTCCGACGGAAAGACGCGCATCATGGATCTTGTGCCGACCGCATTACACCAAAAGTCGCCGCTGTTCATCGGGAGTATTGATGATGTCCGATTTGCGGAAGAGTTTCTTGCCGTAAAGCGATAAGCAGATTCGGGCAGTCCCCAACAAAAAACCCCGGCTTGCGTCGGGGTTTTTGTTTTTCTACCAATGATCAGAAGCTACAAGCTGCTCAACTTTGCTTTTGCGTGCTTCACCAGCGGACTGCCGGGGTAGGTCGTCATAAGTTTCTGCAGCGCTTCTTTGGCTTCGGCCTTCTTGCCGAGCGCTGCGTAGGAGTTGCCAATCATCAGTTGCGCGTCATCAGCTTTGTCTGAGCCTGCCATGCCGGTCACGGTTTCAAACGCCTGGATCGCTTCGGTGTACTTCTTCTGACCGAAGTACGATTCGCCGATCCAGTATTGGCAGTTATCAGCCAGATTTTCGGCGACGCCGCTGCTGAGCAAACCGTTGAACTGCTCGATCGCGCTTTTGAAATCACGCGCCCGGAATTTTGCCAATGCGCTTTCATATCCCGGCGTTGAGATCGTTGTTCGCGACGCCGGCGTCGAGCCTTTCGGTTCCGGCTTCGGAGCGGCAAGCGCGGGGTCTACTGGAGTCGCTTGAAGTTCCGAGAGACGTGTATTCAAATTTGCGTTTTCAGTTTGCAGAGCTTCAATCTGTTGTCGCATGCGACGGTTTTCATTCGTCAGACTGTCGATACGGTATTCGAGTCGTGCAGTCAGGGACACGGGCGGCGTATTGGTCCAATCATCTTCGTTTGTACCTTCTTGCACTGTTCCGCACCCCAGGAATGACATCGCAACAAGCACAAGCGTAATGGAAAGGGTGATACGAACCCATGTTGGTATCATGTGAGGCTCCTTCAAAAGAGAGTTGAGGATGTGAAAGGGAGTTGTCATGCTCGCACAAATGTATCAAACCATGTGGGCAAAGTCAAGA
>JACRFA010000087.1 GCA_016218065.1 Ignavibacteriota bacterium
AAAACAAAACCGACAACGACGAGGCGGCAGAAATTGCCACGAAGATGATGAAGGAAGTCGATCGGTTCGTAAACATGACGCAGGAGGTACTCGACTTTTCCCGCGGCGTCAGTGATCTGAAGCTCGATACCGTCCAGCTCTCCGAGTTGTTGCCGACGGTTGTTGCGTTCATCGATCAAGACCTTTCGAAGCGCGACATCAAAATCAAAAAAGAATTCCGCTACACCGGCAAGGCGCGACTGGATTCCGACAAGACGATGCGCGTCTTCCATAACATCGCGGGCAACGCGGCCGACGCGATGCCGGAGGGCGGCACATTCACCATCCGTATCGACAAGAAAGACGACCGCCTGGTTTTTGAATTTGCCGACACTGGTATCGGCATGACAGAGGAGGTACGCCTCAGAGCGTTTGAGCCGTTCTTCACACGCGGTAAGCGACACGGAACGGGACTGGGGCTTGCCATCGTCAAGAAAATTATCGACGATCATAACGGAACTGTCGAGATCGAGTCCGAGGTCAAGCGCGGCACAACGATTCGTCTGACGCTGCCCGCGCCATAATTCGGCTTAACGTCGCGGCACTCGTGAAACCCTCATCCCCGGTGCTTTCTGTGTCGGAATTCAACCCGCCTCACCGAGCTGCAATGCATTGCGTTGTAGTTCCTTGTGGTTCCTCCCCTATTTTGCTATCTTGGTTCAGATTTTTCGGGCATATGGCGAAATTGGCAGACGCGCTAGACTTAGGATCTAGTGGAGCAATCCGTGGGGGTTCAAGTCCCTCTATGCCCACTTCCTGAGACGATTGCGTGCAGAGCCGTTCGCGTATCCCCGTGATCCGTTAAGTTTATTCACTTACTGAAGGAATTTTCGTTTGGATGTAACGATTAACAACCTCTCCGATGTTCAATGCGAAGCAGAATTTGTGTTGACCGATGCTGAGTTGCAACCACATTTTGAACAAGCCTACAAAAAATTTGCGCCAAAGGTGGAGATCAAAGGTTTCCGCAAAGGCAAAGTTCCCCTCCCGATGATTAAGAAGATTTACGGCGAAGCGATCGAGCACGACGCGCTTGACGATATCGCGAACGAGTCATTCCGCTCGACGATGACGGAGCGGAACATTGAGCCGATCGGCCGCCCGACAATGACGGATATCGATTTCAAGCGCGGCGAGCAGTTCAGGTTCAAGGTCACGTATGAAATCAAGCCGTCTGTTGTCTTGACGAAGTACAAGGGCATCACGGTCGAAAAGCCGATTCACCACGTGACTGAGGTAGAGGTCAATGCTGAGATTGAACGACTGCAGCGCGCGAACAGTACGATGCTGCCGGTAACGCTCGTGCGCGACGAGGGCGACCATCAGATTACCGCCGACGTGCAGGAACTTGATGAAACAGGAACGCCGCTCATCGGGAAGAAGACGAAGGATGCGCGCTTTTATCTTGCCGACGAAACGCTTGCCCCGGAAATTCGCGACGCCCTGAAGAAAGCCGAGGTCGGAGCGGAATACAAGGTGCGCTTCGAGTCGCAGCACGGCGATCACTCGCATAAACATCATGTCGCTCTCGCCGTCAAGAAGATCGAGAAGGTTGAGTTGCCGGATTTTGACGACGCATTCGTCAAGAAAGTGACCGACGAGAAAGTGACGACCAAGGAGGAGTTTCTTCAGAACATGCGCAAGGATCTCGAAGCGTACTGGGCCGATCAATCGGAACGGGGAGTGACGGACGGCCTCATACGTGAGATCGTGCAGGCCCACGATGTGACCGTCCCCGAATCGCTTGTGAATGCTTATCTCGATACGTATGTTGAGGATGTGAAGGGACGGTCGCGCGACAAGAGTTTGCCGAAAGGCTTTGACGAAAAGAAATTCCGTGACGAGAACCGCGGGTATGCCGCCTACCAGGCGAAGTGGGGTTTGATTCGCGAACGGATCATTGCGGAAGAACACCTGAGCGTTGCCGACGAAGAACTGGAGAAGCTTGCAGACTCCGAGGCTCCCCTGATCGGGGTGTCGAAAGAGCAATTGCTTCAGTACTACAAAGGCTCCGGCTCAACCACCGAGCGATTGTTGACCACAAAGTTGATGACGCTGCTGAAGACGAACGCGCATATTACCGAAAAGGTCATAGACGAACCTGCACACTGATACAGACTACACCCACCAGGAGAAAAGGAAATGAACAGATACAATCAACTTGTGCCGATGGTCGTCGAGCAGACAGGCCGCGGCGAGCGGGCGTATGATATCTTCTCCAGATTGTTGAAGGAACGGATCGTCTTCATCGGGACGCCGATTGACGATACCGTCGCAAGTCTTTCCATCGCGCAACTGTTGTTTCTGGAATCGGAAGACCCCGAGAAGGACATCAGTCTGTACATTAACAGCCCGGGCGGAAGTGTGTCCTCGGGCCTTGCGATTTACGATACGATGCAATACATTCGTCCAGACGTCGCGACGATCTGCATCGGCATGGCAGCGAGCATGGGCGCGGTGTTGCTGGCCGGCGGCGCAAAAGCAAAACGCGCAGCCTTGCCCAACTCCCGCATCATGATTCACCAGCCGTGGGGCGGCGTGCAGGGCACGGCGTCGGACATCAGCATTCAGGCGGAAGAGATTCTCAAGACGAAGAAGCGGCTCAATGAAATTCTTGCTCAACACACCGGCCAGCCGCTGGAAGCCATTGAACGCGATACCGACAGGGATCGCTATCTTGCCCCCGATGAAGCAAAAAGTTACGGCCTGATCGATATGGTCTATTTCAAGAAAGAGAAAGAGCGGAAGTGAATCAGCGCACGCGTACCAACGAGAAGATCCATTGCTCCTTCTGCGGACGCAGTCCCGAAGAAGTGCAGAGCATTATCGCCGGCCCGGACGTGTACATCTGCGACATCTGTGTCTCCAGTTCGGTCGATATCATCCGCAACAACCTTGCGGCGTTTACTGCACGCAAAGGAGCGAAGGCGGGACTCACGCCGCTGCAAATCAAGAAGGCGCTCGATGAGTATGTGATCGGCCAGGAGACGGCGAAGAAGAGTCTTGCCGTCGCGGTGTACAATCACTACAAGCGTATCGATGAGAAAGAGCGGCTGTTCGATATCGATGATGTGGAGATCGAGAAGACGAACATCCTGCTGATCGGGCCAACAGGCACGGGCAAGACTCTGCTGGCGAAGACGCTTGCACGAATTCTCGATCTACCGTTTGCCATCGCCGACGCGACAACACTTACCGAAGCCGGCTACGTTGGCGATGATGTGGAGACGATTCTGGTTCATCTCCTGCAAAACGCGGAGTTCAATGTTGAGAAGGCCGAGCGCGGCATCATCTACATCGACGAGATCGACAAGATTGCGCGCAAGAGCGACAGCGCATCGATCACACGCGATGTTTCCGGCGAGGGCGTGCAGCAGGCGCTGCTGAAGATTCTCGAAGGCACGATCGCCGGCGTTCCGCCCAAAGGTGGGCGCAAGCATCCCGAGCAGAGCCTCATCAACATCAACACACGAAACATTCTCTTCATCTGCGGCGGGGCGTTCGAGGGACTCGACAAAATCATCGCCCGTCGCGTGAACAAGAACGCCATCGGATTTGGCGCCGACATCAAGAGCAAGCATCATGTTGAGCAGGATGATCTGCTGCAGCTTGTGCAGCCGGAAGACCTCATGAAGTTCGGACTCATCCCCGAGTTCATCGGACGCTTGCCGTTGATTGCTGCGCTGCACTCCTTGGGCGAAGACGCGCTCCGCAACATTCTCACCGAGCCGAAAAACGCCATCATCAAACAATACAAGAAGTTGTTCCGCATGGAGGGCGTTGAGCTGCACTTCGAGGAGGCGGCGATCAAAGGCGTGGTGCAACAGGCAATGGAACGCGGCACCGGCGCTCGCGCACTGCGCTCGATTATCGAAGAAGTCATGCTCGACATCATGTATCAGCTGCCGGAGCGCGAGAACGTTGCGACGTGCACGATTACGAAGGATGTGATTTTGAAGAAGAAAGATCCGCTCTACACATTCGAAGAGAAGCGGCAGTCCGCGTAGAACAGCGTTCTCCGCTACAAATGCAAAAGCCTGCCTCGAGACTTCGAACCGGCAAACAGGGATCGAACATGAATAGCCACCCGTCGGGAAGACGGGCGCGGAAGAAATAGACAAAAGAACAGCTAATCCGCAAGCGCTGAATACTGGTGATCAGGGGTTTACAGCAGAGAGCGTTCATCATATTTGAAACAGCACTTGATAACTGGCTCCGCTCATTTTGCAAAGGGATGGCGTAGATAAATCATGAGAAACGGCACCAAGAAAAACGGAATTTCGATCAGGACCGTTTGCATATTTCCCGAACTCCAAAAGTAATATGCCATCACCATAGCTCCTGCCGCATTGACGAGATTACCCTCGACAAAAGGCTTCGGAAATAAGATGAAGACGGCTCCCAGAATGGAACTCACGGTCAACATACCCATTACCGTAGGACTGACGCCGAGAGAGGCAACCATTCTCTCAGATTCCGGCGTTGGCATTAAGCCAATCAAGCGTGATAAATATTCATCACTTCTGTGAACAAAATGAGGGCTCCACTGATAATCATGCGGACATTCATCCAGTACCTCCTTATTTGCAAGGATTTGTTATAGGAAATTACTCGTCGATGATTGTGCTATTCATCTTTGACCCCTGCGGGGTCTCTTTGTCTAAGAACGCAGAAAGTTGATTTGAATTGGTTTTCGTTTCCGTTTGTTGGAGAGCCGCGCCACAAGCTTCGCGACGCTTCTCGCATTCCTATTTCAGATGTTCAGCGAAAAGGATCAAGTTGACCGCTCTGCTGCTTTGTATGCATCTTCACCAAAATATCTGGAGAATGCATGGTCGCCAATAACAATGAGAACCGGTCTCGGAGAGATCTCTTTAATGCGTGTCAGCAATGGGAAATTCATAAATGCATATGCAGATGTGACAGCCCAATTGCCATTTGACAACGGTATTGCGCTATCTTGCACTGTCGATTGTACTCCTTCAGCTTTCGTGCAAGGATGATGGCGGTGGAGTCGGTCCTTGCTCCCACATTTACGAGGAACCAATACTTCATATCGAATGGGCTCGTAACTCTCAAACCGGATCCTATCTTCGCACAATCGTTCTTTCCAATATCGTGATCGACACAACCAAACAAGATCCGTTCTGGCTCGTTGCCGAAAGCCGTAACGTGGCAGTACTCGACAGCACACTTGTCTGCAATCCGCCATGCGCCTTCGGGGTCCAACCAGGCAAATATTCATTTAAGATTTCTGGAAACGGCGTTCGAGACACGGTCATTGTTTGTAATCCGAATTACAGCATCAATAAAGCCGGATGTCCATCGAGCTCAAATGGGGGCTTGCGAATCACCATCGCGTTTCAATCCCTTTGATGCGCCCGCCTTAGTGCAGGCTCGCAGGAGATTACAGGAAACAAAGAGTAGTGGAACGTCACGCAAACCAACGAACGCATAACACACCCAACAACGACGCTCCATCTTTTGATAGGGATTATAGTTGTCGCTCAACGCTTTTGCTCACGATGTGGTCTGCGCCCTCCGCCGCAAGACAATTAATCTCCTCATAGCGGCGTCCAGCGCTCAGTTGATAGTTCGCAAGAGCGCTGCGTTAAAGAGCGTACGTACGGCGCTCCCCTGAGATTTGGGAATTATAGAATTCATCTTTGACGACGGCTCAATCACGACAGCTTTACAGTCCTTCTCTGACTTTCATAGAATAAAAACTCAGGGGCAATATGAGCACGCACAATCAGCGCATCGCACAAATGACCTTCGCGTCGGTCTATCCAATGTATGTCGCAAAAGTGGAAAAGAAAGGCAGGACTAAGAAGGAGCTGCATCAGGTCATCGAGTGGTTGACAGGCTTCGATAATAAGAAGCTGCAGGAATTGATAAAGGCAAACGTGACCTTTGAAATATTCTTCCGGCAAGCTTCGCTGAACCCCAACGCACACCTCATCACCGGAGTAATCTGCGGGTATCGTGTGGAGGAAATCAAGGATCCTTTGACCCAGCAGGTCAGGTATTTGGATAAGCTGGTGGATGAGCTGGCGAAAGGCAGGAAAATAGAGAAGATTCTGCGCGGGTCGTAGGGTGTTGGCGCCTTCTCGATTCTGCGTTTCATTATACGACTATGTCGTGTAGGCGATTATCATTAGCCAATCGTAATAAGAGGAGAGAATGCCGCGCTGCCTGAGCTATGTGATCCTAGCACGACCGACGATTTTGCGGGCGCTGATTTTCAAGAAACTGTTTTCGACTGCTGTTATTCTCATACATTGACAAAAGGAAACGAACATGAACAATCGCGGTGAATACAAGAATCCATATCTTTTGGTTGGAAGTCTTTTCTCGTTTGCATTTGCCGTCTTTCAACTGAGCGCAATTTTCTGGTCTCAGGACATGCTGAAGTATTTTGGCGGACCTGCAACGATGCAAGCTGAAAGCCCTCTTGCGTACGCTCTCCTGTGCGTTGCGGTCTCGGTTCCGGTCGCCATTGGCGGCCTCTATGCATTATCGGGCGCCGGCAAGTTCCGCCCCATGCCGTTCACACGCACAGTATTGATAACAGTGACAGTGATCTACATCCTCCGGGGACTTTCGCTGATTCGTGACTTCAAAATCATTTCCGAGCATCCGGAAGAGCAATTGGGCCGATTCGCAATCTACTCGGCAATAGCCCTCTTCATCGGTCTCGTGCACCTGCTTGGCGTCACCAAATACATTATGCATCTTCGGGCCGTTCCTTCAGGTGCAGTGGAACAGGCGCATGCCGGATAGGTGAAGCTTCTTGCTTTTTCGACCGGAGCCGATGCGACCGACACGTAGCGCCGCGCAGCAGAACGCCCGCTCGTTGGTTTCGTGTGGTATCCAGTAAGTGACTTTGGGCGCTTCGCATAACACGCCCAACAACGTCGCTACATCATTCTATACGGATTTAGTTGTTGCTCATTGATTTGGGCGATTGAGAATTTGTCGTTCATAGCGCAAAAAGAAAGAGCACATTTAGGACGCGATTAACGAGAGTCGCTAACTGAATGAGGTGACCCTAAGCCCCATCACCAATGTCTAAAGGAGAAGAAATCATGAAGAAAGTGAAATGCTCGATTCTGTTTCTTTGCATATTCGTGTTTGGAGCACTCGCACAAGGCCTCGACGAAGGATATCATCCTCGTCGGGTGTTCGTAAAATTCAGGTCGGGGACAAACCTTTTCCAACACCTTCGAAATCAACTGCTGCGTACACGTTCCCCGGAACTGACACTCCAGAATATGAATCAACTGGCTCCTGACATCAGGCTTTTTTTCAATGCTCAGCACATAAAATCCATCCTAGCACTGAAGGCGGATGCTTCGTTGGAGCCTTTGGCGGGCGGGGTGGAACGGATATTTGTACTCACGCTAGCTGAGAGTATTTCCGTTCATCAAGCGATTACTTCTCTTAGTCAATTGCATGAGGTAGAATATGCCGAACCAGATTTTGTAGGACATGGTAACGGGGTTCCGTCTTCCGGTTCAGGACGACTCGAGTCTTCCATGTTAATTCCGAACGATCCTCAATTCGGCCTCCAATGGGGGATGAGAAATACTGGACAGACGATCGGTGGATTCGCAGGCACACCGGGAGTCGATATCAACATCGCGCCTGGATGGGATGTTACGACCGGCAATGCTTCAACCATTCTTGCCGTGCTCGATAGCGGCATTCCGCTTTCCGCCAGCGAATTCTCCGGACGTATCATGCAAGGCTACGACTACGCTAATAATGATAACGACCCGACAGACGACCTTGGACATGGAACGAATGTTGCGAGTGTTGCGGCAGCAGCGGGGAACAACAGTTCACTTCTTGCTGGAGTAAACTGGATGTGCAGGATTTTGCCATACAAGATACTGAACTCCAGCAACTTTGGCTTTTACTCGTGGTGGGCGGCTGCACTCATGGCTGCTGCTGACAGCGGTGCGGGCATCATCAATATGAGTGTTGGAGGTATCGGCAATAGTTCGACGCTGGAGAACGCAATCACGTATGCGGCAAACAGTGGCGCAATCATTGTCGTCTGCATGATGAACGATAACAATGCAGTTCCGTACTATCCCGCGGCATACAACAATGTTATTGCTATCGGTGCAATCAACAATCGAAACCAACGCGCTGTTCCATTTTGTTGGGGTGGTGGCAGCAGTTACGGAAACCACATCGACTTCAGTGCACCCGGCGAGCTAATCTTGGGGCTTCACTACCTGGACCCGAATGCGACCACGTCCTATTGGTGTGGAACCTCGCAGGCGACGCCTTTGGTGACCGGCATCGTCTCGTTGATGGTCGGCCTGGACTCGTCACTTACATTCCAAAGTGTGTATGATAAACTGAAGCAAAGCGCGCACGACCAAGTCGGACCCCCGAGCGAAGACACCCCGGGATTTGATCAGTACTTTGGCTGGGGAAGGGTAGATGCCTATGGGGCAATCCAAGCCGTGTTGCCTGTCCAGCTTGTCTCATTTGTTGCGACTGTGACATCTTCGCGCCATGTATTTTCGGAATGGAGAACTGTCAGTGAGGTCAACAACTATGGCTTTGAGATGCAACGGCGGCAACATGTTCAGGAACAATTTCAGACGCTTCCGAATAGCTTTGTACCCGGACATGGGACGACAAATACTCCGCAGTACTATTCTTACACAGACTCAACCGTCTTTGTAGGAAGTTTCCAGTACAGGCTCAAGCAGATTGACCTTGATGGAATAGTACACTTCACAGAACCCATCCAAGTGAACGTCATAACCAGTATCAAGACCGGCAATATTCCGACAGAATTCTCGCTGAAACAGAACTACCCAAACCCGTTCAACCCGGAAACGAAAATCGATTTTGAAATTCCAGGTGCGGGTAGCGTCATGTTGAATGTGTTTGATTTGTTGGGGAGACGAGTTGCGGTGTTAGTGAACGAGCAACTCATTGCTGGTTCACACTCGACAGAATGGAATGCAAGCGGATTTGTAAGCGGTGTTTATTACTATCAGCTTCGAGCGGGAGGTCTTGTTCAGACTAAGAAACTTGTTTTGCTCAGGTGAACGAGGAAAATTCTTTGATGATGCCGGGTAGGGGTTTTGATGATCCCGACATACGTGAACTCAATGAAGTGCGCCCACAAATGATAGCGAGTTCGTCCTCGTATTTCTGAAAGCCCTCTTGCGTACGCTCTCCTGTGCGTTGCGGTCTCGGTCCCGGTCGCCATTGGCGGCATCTCTGGATTATCGGGCGCCGGCAAGTTCCGTCCCATGCCTTTGCAGCGGAACAGGCGCATGCCGGATAGGTGGAGCTTCTTGCTTTTCTCAATGTCAACACATACTTTGCGTCCCGATTCGTAACTGGCGGAAGGTATCCTCGCACGGGCTGACGAGCATACCCGTACATCTCTCGTAACGCTTTCCCTCCCGACAGAACCTCTCCCATTCGGCGAGAGGAGATCTCACACAATCTATTCAGGAGCCACTGCGTATGTTTCGTTTGTGGAGAGACTTTGTGTGTTGTCTGGTCGTCGCGGCTCTGCTCCCCCTTGTCGCTCGAACACAAGAGAACGATGACTCGCTTTCCATTAGGGCATTGAAGCGCCGGAGTCTGGAAGAGCTGATGGACATTGAAGTGACGTTGGCGTCGAAAACTCCGCAGCGCCTCTCGGCAACTGCCTCGGCAATTCAGGTCGTCACGGGAAATGATATACGACGCTCCTCCGCGTCAACGCTGGCGGAGGCGTTGCGACTCGCGCCGAATCTCACCGTTGCGCAAACCAGCGCGCACGATTGGGCGATCACAGCCCGCGGGTTCAACGGCGCACCGCTGGCAAACAACTCGCTCGCCAACAAACTGCTCGTAATGATTGACGGTCGCTCGGTCTATACGCCACTGTTCGGCGGCGTCTTCTGGGATGTGCAGCAGATATTGTTGGATGACGTCGATCAGATCGAAGTGGTCAGCGGACCGGGCGGATCGCTCTGGGGATCGAACGCAGTGAACGGCGTCATCAACATCCTCACCAAAAGCGCGCAGGAAACGCAAGGGCTTCTGGTTTCCGGCGGACTCGGTTCGCTCATGCGCGACTATGGCGCAGTTCGGTACGGCACACGATTCTCCGAAAACATTTTTGCCCGCGTCTACGTTCAGCGGTGGGATCACCGCCCGACACTCCTTCCGACCGGAGCCGATGCGACCGACACGTGGCGACTCACGCAGGGCGGCTTCCGCCTCGATTATCATCCCTCGAAAACAACGACATTTACACTGCAGGGCGATGTCCACGCAGGGAGCGAAGACGGCACGGCAACCAACACGTACGTTGACGGCGAGAACCTTCTCGCCCGATGGACTCACATCACTCAGGATAACAATGAGCTGCGTGCACAAGTGTATTTTGACCGGACATGGCGCAATCTGCCAACCTCCGTGCCGAACAACGGCTTCAGCGAAGAGTTGACGACGTTTGATTTCGACTTCCAGCATCGACTGCACTTTGGAGCGCGGCACATTTTGCTCTGGGGCGCGGGCGTTCGATTGATGCAGGAGGATATCGATACGACGACCACGATTTCCTTCTCGCCGCAGAACCGAGACATGAAGTTGCTTAATGGATTTGTGCAGTATGAATTCGCTTTGCTGCCCGACCTGCTGAAGTTCACGATCGGGACAAAGCTTGAGCACAACGATTTCTCGGGCTATGAACTTCAGCCCGGCCTACGCATTGCCTGGACTCCGGAGAATCGACACACCATTTGGGGAGCAGTGTCGCGTGCAGTCCACTCGCCCAGCCGGTTTGACGCGGACGTCGTCGTTCCACTTATCGGAGACAGCTCCTTCACGTCAGAGAAACTTGTTGCGTATGAGCTTGGCTATCGCATACGTCCGGTTGATGAACTTACACTCTCGCTCGCGGCATACTTCAACACGTATCGCAGCTTGCGCAGCATAAACTTTCTCGCGCCGCCGCCGCGGTATGTGTTCACCAACGGTCAACGCGCTGAATCGTGGGGGGTCGAGCTTTCCGGATTATTTCAGGCGATGTCCTGGTGGCGCTTGCGATTTGGCTATACGCATTTCAAGAAGAACATCTGGCCGACAAGTGTCGGCATAGTCCCAACCGGTGATCTGATCGAAGGAATCGATCCGGAGAATACATTTCTGCTTCACTCGATGATCGACTTGCCTGCGCATCTTCAATTCGATCTTGTGGCGCGATATGTTGGCGACTTACCGTCAACAACGCTGTCGAGTAGCGTTCCGGGTTATGCGACGTTCGATGCGCGGGTGGCGTTTCAAACAAACCACTGGATGCTTTCGCTCGTGGGAAGAAATCTCGCGCATGATCGTCATCCCGAATTCCGTTCGCTTCTTCGTCGTAGTCTTTTCGGAAAGATCTCGTTCACACTATAAAAAACAATGCAGCTCACGACCATCACACGGGCCTGTACTCTCCGGCGCAGAGGAAGCGGATCTCGCTTGCTTGCCGCAATTGTTCTGTGCTTGAGTTGGAGCGCGACGACGATCTCGTTTGCACAATCGCCGCAAGAAGTTGAAGAGAGATTGAAGGCGGTGTACGTGTTCAATTTCCTCCAGTTCATCGAGTGGCCGGCATCATCGTTCGAGAATAGTGACTCGCCGATCATCATCGGAGTGTTGGGACCGGAATCCTTCAAGAATACGCTGGACGAAATCGTCCGCTCGGAGCGCATCGGCAACCGTCTCATCCAGACAAAACGCTACGCGTCGGTGAGCGACATCGATAAATGTCACCTCCTGTATATCAGCCCATCCGAGGATGGAAAAATGGAATCTGTGTTGCGGCAGGTTGAACAATCTGCGACGTTGACTGTAAGCGACATTGATCAGTTTGCCGAAATGGGGGGCGACATCGGCTTTTTTCTGGAAAACAACAAAGTACGTTTTGCGATAAACGTGCAGTCGTTGCGAACTGCAAACCTGAATGCCAGCTCAAAGTTGCTGAGACTGGCGAAAATTATCGGTCAGTAATTTCAAGGATGTCGTCGGATCGCCTGTTCACGTCCCTAGAGCATTTGCTCTATTCGAAATACGTCGCGGACTCTATTGGTTCTCTGCCGAAGAAATGGTATTTGGTGGTGATGTAACTAATCACTGGTGTCCGATTTCCGTCGTCGCAGAACACGCGAGGCGGACCTCTTCACTTATGTTCCTTACAGAGTAATCAGAGCATTCATGGCGCACAACAGAAGTGTCACGGCAAAGATCAAGCAAGTTATCTTGCTGACGAGTTGCGCGTCGCTGCTTCTCTGCTGTGCCGGCTTCATGACGTATGAATACTTCACCTCACGCACACGTCTAACCAATAACCTGACGAACATCGCGAACATTCTCGCGATGAACAGCACGGCAGCAATCACGTTTAAGAACGCTGACGACGCGGCCCAGGTACTCTCCGCGCTGAGTGGGCAACCGTCAATCATGGAAGCGGCGGTCTATACCGACAGCAGCAAACTCTTTGCGTCGTACGTTCGTCTTGGTGAGAGACCTCAGTTCCCTCTGCAACCGCCGAGCGGAGGTTCGGTTGCTGATGGCAGTGCGATTTCCGTCTTTCGTCCTATTGAGCTGAACGGTGCGCGCATCGGCACGCTGTATCTTCGGTCCGATCTTGAAATCATCAACGCCCGGTTTCGATCGTATGCAGGGATCGCAGCCAGCGTGATGCTCATTTCCTTGATCGGCGGTTACCTGGTAGCGTTGCGATTGCAGAAGAACATCTCGCAGCCGATTCTGAGTCTTGCGAAGACGGCGAAACACATTTCGGAAGGACAGAACTACGGGCTGCGCGCCCAACACTTTGCACAAGATGAGTTCGGACAGCTGGCCGATGCGTTCAACAAGATGCTCGACGAGATTCAGCGCAGCGAGGAAACGCTGCGAGCCGCCAACGACTCTCTGCGCGCCAGCGAAGAACGCTTCAGCCGCTTCATGACGAACCTGCCCGGCGCCGCATGGATCAAAGACCTGCTCGGAAAGTTCATCTATGCAAACGATGAAGCGTGCCGGATCTTCAACAGCTCGCCGTCGGGTGTGTTGGGAAAGACGAACAGCGAAGTGTTTCCTCCGAACACCGCGGAGTACTTTGACATGCAGGATCGAACCGCAGTGCAACACGCGAGAGGCATTCAGTCCATCGAGACACTCTTCTACGAGAACGATCGGCACCACGCGATCTTCAGCAAATTTCCTATTTTCGGAGAAGAGGGAAAGCCTGTGCTGATTGGCGGGATTGCCATCGACATCACCGAGCAGAAACGGGCGCAGGATGATTTGGAGGAAAGCGAAGCCCGGTTCCGCACTGTCTCAAATGCCGCGCCGGTGATGATTTGGATGAGCGGTGCGAACACCGTGCGTGAGTACTTCAACAGTCCGTGGCTCGAGTTCACGGGCCGCACGCTCTCGGAGGAGAATAACGATAAGTGGACGACCGGCATACACCCGGATGATTTCGGCGCAACCATGAAAACGATTTCAGAGGCATTTGAGAAGAGAGAGCCGTTCCGACTCGAGTATCGGTTGCGACGGGCCGACGGCGAGTATCGATGGGTGTCGGATCATGGCGTGCCGCGCTTTACGCCCGACGGGAAACTGCTGGGGTACATCGGCGGATGCGTGGATACGACGGATCGCAAACGCGCAGAGGACCTGCTGCGGCAATCGCATGAAGACCTGGAGGTGCGCGTACGCGAGCGTACGCTTGAGCTGGCTCGCGCACACGCGGAAGTGCGGCAACGCGATGCGCAGTTGCTGGAAGCGCAACGCAAGCGCTTTGCCGACCTGCAGCAGTTCACCGGATCGGTGCAGCGCGCACAGGAGGATGAACGCCAACGCATCGCCCGCGAACTGCATGACGGTGTGTGTCAGAACTTGAGCGGGATGAAGCTCAGCGCCGAAGTTGTTGAAGACAAAGTACGCGACGTGGATTCGAATCTCTACCGCGTGTTCCGCGGCTTTGTGAAGCAGTGCGAACAGATGATCGAGGAAATCCGGCGCATGTCGGCGAACCTGCGCCCGTCGTTGCTTGATGATTTCGGACTTGTTGTCGCGCTCCAATTGCTCGCCAAAGAGTTCACGAAGCAATCAGGCGTTGATGTTGCATTGAACATGGACACGATCACGCGCACGGAGATCAACCCGCAGTCGGAGATTGCACTCTATCGCATCGCGCAAGAGTGCCTCTCGAATATTCTGAAGTACGCAGAGCCGACGTACGTGAATCTGACGCTTCAAAAAGATTCTACCGTGGTCACGTTGCGCGTCGCTGATAATGGCAAGGGCTTCAACGTCGCTGAGGCTGCACTGAATAGAAGCGCCGAGCATGGCTTCGGGCTGATCAGCATGCGTCAGCGCGCCGAGTTATCGGGCGGAACGTTCGTCGTCAATTCCACGCCCGGCGAAGGACCTGTTATTACTGTCGAAATTCCACTTGTTGAGGAACCGCAATATGAAGAAGAATCTGTTGCTCGTTGACGACCACAGCGTTGTTCGTGATGGACTTCGGATGGTGCTCGGAAGCTCGCCCGATTATGAGGTGATCGCAGAGGCCGAGAATGGCGAGGAGGCTGTGCGGACAGCAGACTCACACAGGCCCGACATTATCATCATGGATATTTCGATGCCGAAGCTGAACGGGCTGGAAGCGACTGCGCTCATCAAAAGAAAGCATCCCGAAATCAAGATCATTATTCTTTCGGTCCACGCCAACGAGGAGTACATCTCGCAAGCGAGGCGAGTCGGGGCGGATGGTTACGTGCTGAAGAGTTCACGCAAGTCCGAGCTTCTCAACGCGCTCGACCATGCACTGATGGATGACAGCTTTTATTGCGCCCAACCTGCATAGTGCCGGTCAAAGGTCAACGAGTTATACCTGCCTACTTTTTCTACCGGCGAGCAGGCGGCAGGCATGCCCGCCGGCGGGGCAAAAACATTTTGCTCTCAGTCTCATAAGCGTCGAGATTGCGTCACTGCAATCAGGACGCGACAGGGAAGCTTCGGAACGTCGCCGACGAGTGAAGCTTCCCCCCCGTCGAAAGCGTTGCGGTTACATGCGCGTTACTTTTGCGGCGCGCAATCCCTTCTGCCCTTCCTCAACAATGAACTGCACTTTGTCGCCTTCACTCAGCTTGCGAAAGCCATCGCCTTGAATTGCCGAGTAGTGCACGAACACAGACTCGCCATTGAGCCGCTGGATGAACCCGAAGCCCTTCGGCTCGCTGAACCACTTCACGGTACCTTGCTCCATCGAAAAAACTCCTCTTATGAATGGTGAAAGAATAGTTGGTTAGTTGAAGCGACAAAGTAATTTCGAGAGAGAACTTCTCTGAGCGATATTGTGAGAATAGGTTGTCAATTGTCTTCAGTCTTGGAAGCGAGGAGAATGTTTCGTTTTGCTGATGGCGCAGTTCGCCGGGTAGCCGTCATGGGTGATCGTGTTGTGCTCATCGATGTATGCTGTGCGTTTGACCCTTCTTGATTCCGTCACTCGGGAGGCAGAAGCCGCATCCTCTTGGTGAGACAATGAATCATTCGAGCAGCGCATGTGGCTGTCAACGTTTACGCCACGCGCCGCTCAAGTTTACGCGGTGAAAAGCATTTTCACAATCAAGTCATTCGTGTAATTCTCTCCGATTTTTTTGCTCCGTTTTCTCGTATATCTTCTCTAGAGTATTTATGAGGGGCTCGCTCGCGATTTTGCGCCGCAAATTACACGCTTAGCCTTATTGTTCCACCGTGTGTTTCTGGTTAGCATGTTGTTGAACTATGGGTCGGACGAATTGCCCCTTTCTCTCACAACATCCATGACGCAATCGGTGAACAGACATGCAAACCAGAAAACCTGTTCGAAATCAGATTGTTCAGTCGCTTTCGGATGAAGAGCTCGTTTCAGAAATATCGTCGGGCAACATCTCAGCATTACGCGAGCTGCACAAACGCTACGCGTCGAGTTTGCGGACGTTCTTTGTCCGCGCTCATCCCAGTCTCCCCGATGCCGATCTCCAGCTTCAGGAGATCTTCTACAAGATCTGGAACGAGAAGTTAACGTTTCAGAAAAGCCGGCATCGCTCGATTCACTCGTGGCTCTTTGCTCTTGCACGCGCACACGGGCGTCCGCGGGCAGAGCAGCTGGCAGATGCGTCGCCTCTTCCCAGTCCGGCATACATCGAAGCGAGTTGACACAACGACAGAAGGAGGAGCAACAATGCCACGATGGTCGGCAAAACGCGAGCGACAATATGAACACATCAAGCAAAGCTCGCGCAAGCGCGGTATCAGCCTGCGTCGTGCAAAAGCGATTGCAGCCCGCACCGTAAACAAGTTGCGACGCGAAAAGGGAGAAACGCCCAACAAGCGAACGCAAGGAACGGGCAATCCTTACAGTTCACTTCAGGAGCGCACCAAAGATGAGCTTCTGAACATCGCTAGCGAAAGAAACATTCGCGGACGCAGCAGAATGTCGAAGCAGGAATTACTCCTGGCAATACAGAAATAGGCAGATCACAAGTGTTGGGGTGATGGCGATGGAAAAGTCGTCGGAGGAGACCTTGCGCGTCGTGCGTGAGAATTGGCTTGACGCGAAAGAGCGGATCAAGCGAGTGTTCTCTTCGCTGACGGAAGACGATTTGCGCTATCGGATTGGCGAGGAGAACGAACTCCTCGGCCGGCTTCAAGGCGTGGTGGGAAAAAGCCGGGATCAACTCCTCAGCATCATCAAGATCGCCGCCTCCATCGCGCCGCCGCATGCCACTCTTGCCAGCCCGCGTGAGTCGCCGAAAACTCCCGACACGTCGAAGACCTCTCTACGAGACCGTAGGTCGTCGAGAACCGTCGATCGACTCGTCGAGAAAGGCAGATGGGCGCACGATCATTCGCGCAAATGAGCCACGACAATGACGATGCGTCCGAAAGATGCCTGGGCGTTGATCAGAGATTCCGCGCTTGCGTGGAACGACGATAACGCTTGGCGGTTGGGCGCCGCGCTCGCCTATTTTACCATCTTTTCATTAGCTCCTCTGCTGGTTCTCATAATTGTGTTGTCGAGTTTCGGATTCGGGCAGGATGCGGCGGAGGGACATCTCATGTCGCAGATACGCGGCCTCGTCGGGGCAGAAGGCGCGAGCTTCGTTCAGACGTTAATTCAAAATGCCTACACATCCGGGTCGAGCGTGCCGACCGCGATCTTCGGTATTATGATGTTGGCAGTCGGTGCTTCGGCTGTGTTCGTCCAGTTGCGCGATTCCATCAATACCATTTGGTGCGTGCAGGAACTGCCGGTACGGTCCGTGCAAGATTTTCTGCGTGGGCGTTTGCTTTCCTTTGCAATGATCGTTGTGTTCGGATTCTTGCTGCTTGTCTCTCTCATCCTCAGCGCAGTGCTTGCAAGTCTGAGTGAGTTCCTGAATCGTTCATTCGGGATCTTCGGCGCGCTGGTGCACATTCTTGATTTCCTTGTCTCCTTCGCAGGCATTGCCGTGATGTTCGCGATGATCTTCAAATACTTGCCCGAGGTTGAAATCGCCTGGAAGGATGCGCTCGTCGGCGGCGCAGTGACATCACTGTTGTTCGCGATCGGAAAACTTGGCATCAGTTACTATTTGAACGCCAGCGACATCGGTTCAACGTTCGGGGCGGCACGATCGCTCGTCATCATTCTTGTGTGGTCATTCTATTCCTCGCAGATTGTTTTGTACGGCGCTGAGTTCACGCGTTACTATGCCCATCGCTTCGGCTCGGATATCTTTCCGGGAAAGAATGCTGTCAAGTACGTGATTCAACAAGTTGAAACGTCGAAGCGATCGTTGGGAGAGAAAAACGTCGGTCGTGACAACGAGAAGGGCGGCCAGGCGATCTCCCATCAACACAAATCATAACGGAGCGCGACATGATTGCCCGGTGGGGAATTCTCTTGCTAGGAGTCGTGATCATTACCGGCATCCTTGGGTTCGCCGGGTTTGCCGACCACGACGTGGCGACTACCGCGAGGATTCTCTTTTATGCGTTCTTACTGTTTTTGATCGTGGCCCTTGTTATGGGACTCTTCGGCGCTCGACGCGTGAAGTCTCGCTTCACATCGAACAAATGACCTAGTGTCGTGTTCCATAAATAACTTGAATAAATAACGATCCTTTCGTATCATGGATCATCCCAAATTGATGGAGGTGAACCATGTCTAACGGAAGGCCCAAGAAACCGATCGTTCTCTCAGCAGAAGATCGACAGCAACT
>JACRFA010000088.1 GCA_016218065.1 Ignavibacteriota bacterium
AGTTGCTGTCGATCTTCTGCTGAGAGAACGATCGGTTTCTTGGGCCTTCCGTTAGACATGGTTCACCTCCATCAATTTGGGATGATCCATGATACGAAAGGATCGTTATTTATTCAAGTTATTTATGGAACACGACACTAGATGGGATGAAAGGATACAGTCCTAAGGAGTTGGACTCAATTGGGAGAAGGATGGAGAGTTTTAGAAGACGACGAGATGAAGAGCCTAGAATTGAGCAGAGGGACTCTTCAGAACAGAAACTTTCTGAAAGTCACAAAAGAGTAGTTCTTTCTGAGGACCTACGACGTCGCAGAAACAAATGTGCTCGACGCGACAGTCAATGCCTCGAAGCCTGCCCGCTTCATTTGACTTCAAAGGCAGGCGGGTGGGCGGAGTGTGTACTTCGTGGCAAAGAGTGTCGCCCTTCGTCATTCTAAACTAGTCCTGATTGTTTCTCAAATCAGGACGAAGTGAATGCCGCTTCGCAGGCATCCCTTTGGGAGAATCTCGACGAGTCCCTATGGGTCGTAGATGAGTCTTCGACCAGAACATCTTTGTAAACTGGGTTCTGGATTCTTTGGCTCTTGAAGACAAGTCGCTTTAACATCTGCCTCCCATGTTCGTCTCGTCACTACGTGACGAATGGGTGCTGACGGGTTTTCTTGTGCAGACCATAAATGGTCTGCCTAATATCATGCCGTCCCTATGGGACGGCCTGCGGAGAGCGGTCGGCAGAAGTCCTTTCTCGTCCTATGAGACGGCTTGTGCATGCAGTCTTGCCACGTAGTGGCAAAACGAAATTAGACCGACCTTTCCCCGAAGAGGTCCTTCGGACAAGGTCGGGTAGGATCGACGCACGCCACCAAGTCCATCGCGTAGCGACGGAGCGAATAGCTTCGTTCAGAACGCTGATACAAAACAATGAAAAACAAAAGCGTCTGGCAGTTCATACTAGATTGTTTGCAACGGCAATCGCCCGTGCTGCTGATTGCTGTTGTGGAGAGCCATGGCGCGTCGCCGGGCAAAGCCGGATTCAAGATGGCGGTGGCTGCCAACGGCGAGCGTCGCGGCACGATTGGCGGCGGCATCATGGAGATGACATGGATCGAGCGGTCGGCAGAAATTCTCTCTCATCCCGACGCGCCGACATCAGTCCGGCATCTCTTTCACTCCCGCGAGTCGAAGCACGAACAATCAGGACTCATCTGCTCGGGATCGCAGTCGGTTCTTTTTCGAGTGATGACGCCGAAGCATCTGCCGGATGTCGAAAACATTGTTCGTGTGTACAACGAGTTCGGAGTCGGGACTCTTCAGATTTCTGCAACGGATTTTTCTTTTTGGCCGAATCGAAGAAACGACGTGGACTGTGAGTTCACACTAACATCCGAAACCGATTGGAAGTACAAGGAAAATCTCGGCGTGCTCGACAGCGTTTATGTTGTTGGCAGCGGGCATGTCGGCCTTGCGCTCACGCGCATCATGTCCACGCTGGACTTTCGTGTTGTGGTGTTCGATGATCGCCCGGAAGCGGAAACGTTTGCAGAGAACACATTTGCTCACGGCAAAGTCTGTACATCCTACGACAAAGTGGGAGATCACATGTTGGGAACGGGCCGTGAATACGTTGCCGTGGTGACGACCGCCTACAAGACTGACGAAGCCGCGCTGTTGTCCATCTTTCAAAAGAATCCAAAGTACATCGGGTTGATGGGAAGCGACGCCAAAGCGGATCAAATCTTTGCCGATCTCTCGCGCGCCGGTGTGTCGAACGAAATTCTCCAACGCATTCATGTGCCTATCGGGATTCCGATCGCAAGCCACACTCCCGAAGAAATTGCCATCAGCATAGCTGCCGAAATTATCAAGGAACGAAATGACTCAGTTGCCTGAACTACGAGGTATTATTTCCAACGTCGCATTAGCCAATCACACAACAATCAAACTTGGTGGAACCGCAAAGTATTTTCTGGAATGCCGAAGCACGGCGGAGTTGCTCTCTGCGTTGGAGTATGCGCGGAAGAATCGCGTGCGCACGCATATTCTCGGCGGCGGCAGCAACACGATCTTCTGCGACAAGGGATTCGACGGCTTGGTGATCAAGATCGGGCTGCGCGGCGTGCAGTTCATTCGTGACGGAGAGAGGGTGAAGATGGTTGTCGCCGCGGGAGAGAACTGGGACGACTTCGTCAGCCTCTGTGTCACGAACGGGCTGACAGGCGTGGAATGTCTTTCGGGAATTCCCGGCTTGGTGGGAGCTACGCCAATTCAGAATGTTGGAGCGTACGGCCAGGAGGTGTCCGGGACAATTGAGTCTGTGAAGGCGATTCAACGAGATGCGTTGCACGAGAGAACCTTCTTCCGCGACGACTGCATGTTCGGTTACCGACAGAGCAGGTTCAACACAGGCGATCAGGATGCATTCGTGATTACCGAAGTGACGTTTCGCCTGCGATCATCTATTGATCCTGAAATCAAATATCCCGAACTTCGGCGGTTCATCGATGCGACCGTTGCATGGCAAAGTCTGCGCAGCGCGAGCGAAAGAATTGCTATCGTTCGGAACGCGGTGATTGCGCTCCGCAATTCCAAGTCGATGGTCATCGACGAGGCAGACCCGAACGCTCGATCTGTCGGATCGTTCTTCAAAAACCCCGTTCTCTCGAAGGACGAGTTTGCGAACGTGCAGAAGCGGTGCGGCGCTGCCGGCATTTCGGTTCCATCATTTCCTGCAGGGGAGAAGGTGAAGATTCCTGCCGCGTGGCTTGTCGAGAACGCAGGATTCACGAAAGGATTTCGTTCGGGCGGAGTCGGGGTTTCGACGAAGCACAGCCTTGCGCTCGTGAACCACAACGGAACAGCAGCCGAGCTATTGGCACTCGCTGAAACGATCAGCATGAAAGTGAAAGAGAAGTTTGGTGTTACATTGGAACGTGAACCCGTTGTCGTCTCACCGTAACCAACACAATCGGAAGGCATGAGATGAAAGTATTCGTTCGAGGTATTGCAATTATCGTGCTCGCCACGTATGCGGCGTGTGGCGTCAGTGTTCGCACGTCCGATCAAGCGAAGGTCGGGGCGGAGAATTCCGGCGACGTCGTTGAACTGACTCTTCTGCAACTGAACGACGTGTACGAGATTGCTCCTGTTGAAGGAGGTAAGTATGGCGGCATGGCGCGGGTTGCTACCATCCGGCAGCAATTGCTGAAGGAGAATCCGAACACGTTCACGTTTCTCGCCGGCGATTTCATCAGTCCCTCGGCAATCGGTACAAGCATGTATCAAGGAAAGCGCATCAATGGAGCGCAGATGGTCGCGGCGATGAATTCCGTTGGGGTTGACTTCGTGACGTTCGGTAATCACGAGTTTGATTTGGGCGAGCAGCCTTTGCTGGACCGCATGAACGAATCGGAGTTCACCTGGATTTCTTCGAACATCCAACACATCGTGAATGGTGAGTCGAAGCCGTTCATGAAAGCGCGCTCAACTATGCAAGAGGCGCAGCCGGAGTCGTTTGTCATGAAAGCGAAGAACTCTGCAGGGAAGGAAGTGAGAGTCGGAATTCTCGCCGTAACGATTGGCAGCAACACGCCTCCGTACATTCGCTGGAGCGATCCGATTGAATCGGCGCGGCGCGCGCACGATCAGCTCAAGCGTCAATCTGATTTCATTATTGGCCTCACGCATCTGTCCATCGATGAAGACAGACAGCTGGCAACTCAGCTGCCCGACCTGAAGCTCATCCTTGGCGGACACGAACACACGAACATGATGTTCAAAGTAGGGGAGACGATCATTTCCAAGGCCGATGCAAACGCCCGAACAGTCTACATTCACCGACTGCGGTGGTCGGGCAAATCGCTGACAATCTGTTCTGAAGTGAAAACGGTCGATGCAACGATCGCGGAGGATTCGGCAACGGCGCGTGTCGTGAATGAATGGACGACGCGAGCATACGACGGCTTCAGGCAGAAAGGCTTTGAGCCGTCGGAAGTGGTTGCGACTGTGGCCGAGCCGCTCGACGGACGCGAAAGCTCGATTCGCTATCGGCAGACGAATCTGGGAAGTCTCATCGCCAACGCGATGATCGCTGCCGCAACGAATGCGAAAATTGCGATCTTCAATAGCGGTTCGATTCGACTTGACGATCAGCTCGAAGGAGTCGTAACGCAGTACGACGTTATTCGAACTCTGCCGTTCGGAGGAAAAATTCTTGACGTGGAGATGAAAGGCAGTTTGTTGCAGCGTGTGTTGGACGCGGGTCGCGCAAACACGGGTCGCGGCGGCTACCTGCAATACGCCGGCGTTCGGTACGATTCGACGAAGAAGTTGTGGAGTGTGGCTGACAAACCGGTGAACGCCGCCGAAGTGTATCGCGTTGCCGTCTCCGACTTTCTCTTCTCAGGCAATGAGCAAGGGATTGAGTTCTTCAAGAGAGAGAATTCAGATGTTGTGAGTGTTGGCGAACCGAGCGTTTCGGACGCGAGTGATGCGCGCCGCGATATTCGACTGGCGGTGATTGGATTTCTGAAGAAACCCAAATGATGACCACGACGCGACGCTACCAGATGACATTGCGCGACGTGAAGTTGCGGTTGCACATCTCTTGGGTTATCACTGGCCCGGACAGCTCAACCACCAACTTCTTGAGCTCATCACGTGCCTTTCGTACCAAATTTCAAGCAAGTCAAACAAAAAGACTCAATTAGTGTAACTATACTTGCACTAATCACGCGAAGATATTAGATTCTGACCATGATAGCCTCAGATGCCGAACTTATTTCAGTCCTTCGCCAATACAACCCATGGTGGTCAGGCAGAAGATTCCAAGACCTTCCCCAATGGCGGCGTGTTGCCTTCAAGGAGATAACCTCATGGCTCACAAATCCACCTGCTGACCGCGCCTTGCTTCTCAGCGGCGCTCGGCAAGTAGGAAAGACAACCCTGTTCCTTCAAGCGATTGACCAATTGCTTGATAGCGGCGTTCGTCCGTCTAACATACTCTACGCAACGTTCGATCATCCGCTTCTCAAGCTCGTTGGTCCAGATGGTGTGCTGAGGCTCTGGAAGGAGTTTGAGCCAGCGAGTGAAGGAGTAGAGTACGTTTTTCTTGATGAGATTCAGACCGCGAAAAACTGGCAAGTGTGGCTGAAGCATCAGGTGGATTTTGAAAAGCGGCGACGCATTGCTGTAACGGGTTCGGCAACTCCGCTCGCGGTCGAAGGACAGGAATCAGGAGTGGGTCGTTGGCACACGATCAAGCTCGCGACACTCTCGTTCTATGAATATCTGCAAATCAAAAATCTGCAAACGCCGAACATCCCGGCTGTCACGTCGCTCGCTGCCGTGTTTGATTGGGAAGCCAATCAATTCGTACGGGTAGGAGAAGAAGCGCGTGGGTTGGTTGGCTATTTCCATGATTATCTCTTGCGGGGCGGATTCCCGGAATGTGCGAAAGTCGAGAGCGTGACGCTTGCGCAGAAACTGTTGCGCGAGGATATTGTGGACAAGGTGCTGAAGCGTGACATGACCGCGCAGTTCGGTGTACGGCGGGTTGTCGAGCTTGAGCAAACATTCCTGTACCTCTGCCTTCACGATGGAGGACAGTTGGATATTCCTGAGCTATGTAAGAGTCTCGAATTGAAGCGCCCGACGGTCAGCAACTTCATTGATCTTCTTGAAGCGACTCATCTGATTCATCAGCTTCGACCCTTCGGATACGGAAAAGAGATTCTGCGCGGTCGCCCCAAAGTCTATCTTGCCGACGCGGCGATTGTGCCGAGTGTTCTGCTGAAAGGAAAAACTCTTCTTGAAAATGCAACACAGCTCGGTCGCGCAGTTGAGACTGCATTCTTCAAGCACGTGTTCACTCGGTTTTATGCGCTGAGTGTTGGATTTTCGTACTGGCGAAGCAAGAAGGATGTTGAGGTTGATATTATCGCGGATGTAAACGGTGATCTGATTCCCTTTGAGGTGAAATATCGAGGGAACATTGTACCGTCGTACTACAAAGGACTTGTTCAATTCTGTCAGGAACGACACGTCAAACGTGGCTATCTTATTACAAAAGACTTTACCGATTTCAAGGTGATGACAATTCCTGATCGAGACACGCGCATCTTGCAAATACCCGCGCCACTTGCATGCTACTGGCTTGGTCGTTCAGAATTGGAAGAGGGAATTGCATGATGGCTCAACATGGACAAATGAGTGTGCTGGATTCGTTGCTGCAATCTCTGAACAAAGCCACAGAACACAACAGAGACGACCAATCTCCGCCTGCTGTTGTGTTGTGGACAGACAAGGAATGCCAATGGCAGCAAGCAGTTCCGATTCTGCGCGGCTCGATCTCTTACGTCTACGGCTTCGCCATTCGGTGGAATGACTGCGGAGGCTATGGCTTCACGCTACGTCGAGTTCGGCTGGAAAGCCGACGCCGCTCTACTCGATGCATTGGCAGACGTAAAATCCTCAATTCAGAAGAACGTTGATGCAATTGTCGGAGTCATAAGTTCTCTGTATGATCGACTCTCTACACTTAAAGGACACACCCCCGCCTGCTCGTCGCGTCGAGTCTTCGACCTGATCGCGTTCTCCGAGGTGGGCAGGCCTTCGCTTCCCCTGTCCCGTACACACATTCCATCGCACAGAGGGGAATGTGTTGTGCCCATGTTTTCGTCACGGGCCTCGGGCGGAACTCGTTGCCGCGACAGCTGAGATCTCCGGCTCGCGGTGATTGAGTATCTGAGGAAGAAGTGATTGAATTTCAACCGCATCATCGGTACCTTGAAGTGGAATTGCTGACGAGCATTTGGAGAAACAGGATTTCAACACGGCATTTCGTACACTACGTCGGTCGCAGTTCACGCCTGAGTCAACGCCATCAACGACACAACATAAAGGAACACAACATGCACTTTTCACGTCTGACGAGATGGAGCAGTATTGCCGTTCTCCTCGTCGCTGCACAGTATTTTCTCTTTGCCCAATCTGGCTACAAGCAAACGAAGCCTCTCGATCTCGCCAACATGGATACGACGGTTTCGCCGTGTCAGGATTTCTATCGCTTCTCAAACGGCGGCTGGCTGGACAGAAATCCTGTGCCGCCCGCATACAGCAACTGGGGAAGCATGAGCGAGCTGACCGAGCGCAACAATGAAATACTTCACACGATTCTCGATGAGGCTGCTGCGAAGACGAACCTGAAGAAGGGAAGCATCTACCAACTTGTCGGCGATTTCTATGCGAGCGGAATGGACACGGTCAGGATCGATGAGGAAGGCGTGAAGCCGCTGGCTGCGGAGTTTGCGAAGCTCAACCGGATAAAAACTGCTGCCGATCTTCAGGGCGCACTTGTGCGATTTCATCTCGCGATCACGAATCCGCTCTTTCAAACATCGTCGCAACAGGATTTCAAGAACAGCGACGAGGTTATCGTGAGCATCGATCAGTCGGGGTTGACGCTGCCGGACCGCGACTACTATCTCGATGAGTCGGATCGGTTCAAGACGATCCGCAAGGAATATCACGATTACATGGTGAAGATGTTCATACTGCTCGGCGATGATAAGGCGGCCGCGGAGAAGAATGCGAAAACAGTGATGACGATTGAAACCCGGCTCGCAAAAGCATCGATGGAGCGCGAGCAGCTGCGGGACCCGCACGCTGTGTATCATAAGATGAGCGTCGGTGAACTGAAGCGCCTCGCTCCCGCGTTCAACTGGCAACGCTACCTGCTCGACATGAATCTGCGCGTGAAAGACCTGAACGTTTCGCAGCCGGAGTTCATCAAAGAAGTGAACGCGATGCTGAAGTCTGTTCCGATCAAAGAGTGGAAGACGTACTTGCGCTGGCAGTTAGCTGATGAGACTGCGCCGTTCCTGAGTCAGCGGTTTGTTGACACGCGCTTCGCGTTTCACGGAACTGTGTTGAACGGACAGAAAGTGTTGCAGCCCCGATGGAAACGCGTGCTGCAAACGGTTGACAATCTGGTGGGCGAGGCGCTTGGTCAGATGTACACCGAGCGGACATTCACGCCGCAAGCGAAAGAACGCGCTTTGACGATGGTGAAGAACCTGCAAGCCGCGTTTCGCGAACGCCTCGCTTCGTTGTCGTGGATGAGTGAAGCGACCCGCGCAAAGGCGCTTGAAAAGATCGACGCGTTCGATCTGAAGATTGGCTATCCCGACAAGTGGAAAAGCTACGATGGTGTGTCGATTGACCGGCAGTCGTACGTGCAGAATGTTCTTCGCACAACCGAATTCGAAACGCGTCGCCAGCTGGCGAAGGTGGGTAAGCCGGTTGATAGAACCGAGTGGTTCATGACGCCGCCAACGGTGAACGCATACTACAATCCGTTGATGAACGAGATTGTCTTTCCAGCGGGAATTCTTCAGCCGCCATTCTTTGATCCGAATGCCGACGACGCTGTCAACTACGGCGGCATGGGCGCTGTGATTGGCCACGAGATTACCCACGGTTTCGATGATCAGGGCCGGCAGTTTGATGCGAAAGGAAATCTCACCGACTGGTGGACGAAAGAAGATGGCGAGCGGTTTGAGCAATTGGCGAAGATTGTCGAAGAGCAGTTCAGCGGCTATGTCGCCATCGACACGCTGAAGGTGAACGGCAAATTCACGCTCGGCGAAAACATTGCCGACCTCGGCGGACTTGCGATTGCGTATCACGCGCTGCAAAAGGTTCTCGATCAGAAGCCGATGCTGCAGAAGATCGACGGCTTCACACCGCAACAGAGGTTCTTCTTCGCGTGGGGACAGATGTGGCGACGGAATTACACGCCGCAGAATCTGCGTCAGCGATTGGTCGTTGATCCGCATTCGCCGAGTCAGTTCCGTTCAAACGGGCCGCTCTCGAACATGAAGGAGTTTTTTGACGCATTCGGTTGCGGAGCGAAAGCTGCCATGGTTCGTCCGGCGGAGTTGCAAGTGAAGATTTGGTAAGCTTGTAGATGACTGCACGTTGATAAGAAATCCCGGTTGGCCGAGGCTGGCCGGGATTCTTTTGTTCTGTTGAGACTGTCGATGAAATGGGATATATTCCGTTAGCGCGTTGCTAATCACTCATCCGAATCTCCAATCTTCGCTGATACCACATGAGCATATCCCTCAGTCAAATCAACATCTACCCGATCAAATCATGTAAAGGCATTTCGCTCACTGCGTGTGAGATTGAACCGCGAGGTTTCCGTCTTGATCGCCGCTGGATGCTTGTTGATGATCGTGGCGCGCAGATAACGCAGCGCGAGTTTCCTCGCCTGACGTTTGTGTCTGTATCGGAAGAAGAGAGTCATCTTCGTGTCGGCGCGCCGGGCATGGGCGAGTTGATTGTTCCGTTCGCGGTTTACAATCCGGAAATGCGGTCAGTGACTGTCTTTGATGATGAGGTTCGGGCGGCGATTGTGGGAGACGATGCTGCCCGTTGGTTCAGTGAGTATCTTGGCATCACCTGCACGCTCGTGACGATGACGGACCGTTCGACGAGATTCGTGGACCGAACATACGCGGTGAATAATGACGTCACGAGTTTTGCCGACGCATTTCCGTTTATGCTGCTCTCAGAAGAATCACTTGCCGATCTGAACTCGCGCCTCCGCGTTCCGCTTCCGATGAAGCGCTTTCGCCCGAATCTTGTTGTGAAGGGGAGCGAACCGTACGCTGAAGACACCTGGAGCGAAATTCGAATCGGCGACGTTGGCTTTCATCTTGTCAAGCCTTGCGCTCGCTGTGCAATCCCAACTGTTGATACCGAGACGGGAATGAAAGGCGTCGAACCGCTGCAAACATTGGCAACGTATCGGACCGTGAACAACAAAGTGATGTTCGGGCAGAACGCGATTTCTGCCGTCCTTGGTACGCTGCATGTCGGCGACCAGATTCAAATCATCTCG
>JACRFA010000090.1 GCA_016218065.1 Ignavibacteriota bacterium
CATGAAGCACGCAGCAGCAAAAGTTGAAGAGACCGGCAACGACCGCATTCTGCTTACCGAGAGAGGCACAACATTCGGGTACAACAATCTTGTTGTCGATATGCGGTCTCTTAAGATCATGAATGATCTTGGATACCCCGTGGTTCTCGATGCGACGCACTCGGTGCAGTTACCAGGTGGCGATAAGTCGGCTGTACAGACAGGCGGGCAACCAGAATTTATTTTCCCACTTGCGCGGGCTGGCGCCGCTGTTGGTATCGCTGGTTTGTTTGTCGAGGTTCATCCGAATCCGGCGAAGGCGCTGAGTGATGCCGCGAGCCAGTTGAAACTTGAGTTGCTTGATGAACTGTTGCACCAAGTCGTCGAGATTGATAAGTTAGTGAAGCGCATTTGAGCCAAAAGTGTTCAGAAGGAGAGGAGCAATGAGAAATTTGTTGGACCGGATTACGTTCGATCCAGAGCAATGTGGTGGGCGACCGTGCGTTCGCGGAATGCGCATTCGTGTTGTTGACGTACTCGAGTTGTTTGCCGTGGGCCTTAGCGCTGAGCAGATACTCAATGAATTACCAGATCTCGAACGAGAGGATTTGCAGGCGTGTTTGCAATACGCCGCAAGGACATTTGACCACGCGGTTGTTTCAGCATGACTATCTGGCTTGATGCACAACTTTCCCCTGAAATTGCAAAGTGGATTGTTGCAGAATTTTCTGTTTCTGCGATTGCGATTCGAGACGTTGGACTTCGAAATGCCAAGGACAAGAAGATTTTTCTCTCAGCAAGAGAAGCATCCGCAGTTGTTATGACCAAGGACAGCGATTTTCTTCGACTACAAAAGGAACTCGGTATGCCTCCCCAAGTCATTCTGCTAACGTGTGGAAATACTTCAAACGAAAACTTGAAAGCGCTTCTGAGAAGGACGCTTCTGAAAACAATCGATCTTCTTGAGTCAGGCGAGACGATAGTGGAAATACGCTGAAAGCGGATGAGTGTCTGACAAACAAATCTGTATCGAAGTCGATAAAATGGTGAAGCAGTTCGCATGACCCCACGACAGATGTTGGTCCGAAAAGCAAAGCGCATTAAGTTCATTCTCCTAGATGTTGATGGTGTGATGACCGATGGCGGAATCTACTATACCGCCGATGGGGTAGAGATGAAGCGGTTTCATGCCCATGATGGATATGGAATTTCGCGGGCGCGCGAATCAGGAATACTGTTCGGCATCATCAGCGGTCGCGACACGCCTGTTGTTGCCCGCCGGGCAAAGGACCTGAAGATTTTGGAGATTCACCAGGGAAGAGTGGACAAGCTCACGGTCTTGCGCGAGATGCAAACACGCCACCATCTCGCCGATGATGAGTTCTGTTTTATCGGAGATGATTTGTTCGACCTTCCGTTGCTGAATGCCGTCGGTCTCTCGGCAGCGCCTGCAAATGCGCGCTCAGAAGTGAAGAAGCAGGTTGACTATGTGTGCAAAGCAAACGGCGGCGATGGAGCGGTAAGGGAACTGGTGGACATGATTCTGCGCTATCAGAAAAAATAGTGTTGTGAGTTGGTCGATGACGGAAACGTATCCACGGCGTTTGCGTCCCAAGGAACGCGAGCTGCTGGAGTTTGTGCTCCCTGCCGGGAGTCCGGGGTATGGCGAGTACCGGGCGCACATTGCAAAGATGGTTGTGCTCGGTGAAGGAAGACGTGGTCCGGGCAATGTCGTCCTCGGCAATGAAGGCGACGTTCCGGATATCAGTTCGCCGCTTCCTCCGGTGATTGCGTATGGGGTCGTCGAAACAACACGCGACATGTTTACGATTACTGTCAGAGAGTGTGTGGGCGATCAGATCGATGTCGAGATTGTCTCAAGCCGGGGTGAGGAAATTCCCGATCACTTCGAGGAGAAGCGTCGGTGGACGTATTCGACCTGGAAGCCACGCGAGATTTCGCCTGCGTCGCACTCGGCTGTTCGGGAAGTAAGGATCAACGAGACATTGGTGCTCGCTATTGCAGAAAAGGACAAGCGGCTTTGGCTTCACGATGCCGCGAGAGCCATGAATCATCTCATCCCGATCACGAACTACTACAATGAGTTGATGCTACATAAAGCAATCCGCGATCCGAAGGTTGCTCTGAAATCGAATTTGTTGTTTGATGAGCTGGCAAAATATTCCGATGAGGATTTGCGCAGCGCGTTCGTTGCCTATAACCGCGTGCACAAGAAGGTTGACCTGAAGGTGGAAGTTTCATCGCCGCCAGAAACAGGAATGAAAACAATCGTCAGTCGATTGCTTGGCAAGGATCGAAAACCGGAACCATGATAGCGATGAAAACTCAGGTTGATGTAATCGAAGAAGGAAAGAAAGTCATCCGCATTCAGGCGAGATCCGTTGCGGAGTTGGAGAGCAGAATCGACGAGACATTTGCGCGAGCCACGGAGTTGATTCTCGCCTGCAAGGGGAGAGTGATCGTGACCGGCGTCGGCAAGTCGGGCATCATTGCGCGCAAGATTGTTGCTACGATGAACTCGACCGGCACGCCTGCAATGTTTCTGCATCCGTCGGATGCAGTTCACGGCGACTTGGGCATGGTACGCAAAGACGACGTCGTCATCTGCATCTCAAAGAGCGGGAACACGAACGAGATCAGCAATCTGATTCCAATGTTCAAACGACTTGGAGTTCCTATCGTATCGCTGCTGGGGAATATGCGTTCAACGCTGGCGCAGGAATCGACGGTTGCACTCGACGCGTCGGTCGAAGAGGAGGCGTGCCCACACGATCTCGCGCCGACATCGTCAACCACCGTGACGCTCGTGCTTGGCGATGCGCTGGCGATTGCACTGCTGAACAAAAGACAGTTCACGAAAGAAGATTTTGCGTTGTACCATCCGGGCGGAATGCTTGGCAAACGCCTGTTGTTGAAGGTTGATGAATTGATGGTGCACGACGATGCAGTTCCGCGTGTCAGACCCGATGTGCCCCTGCGCGACGCCATCGTCGAAATGACATCGAAGCGGCTCGGCTGCACGTGCGTCATCAATGCCGACGGAACGCTCGCGGGATTGATCACGGACGGCGATCTTCGTCGCCTCTTGCAGAAGACCACCGACATCTCCAACATCAAGACTGAAGATGTAATGATTCGAAAGCCGAAGACGATCTCTCAAGGGGCGCTGGCAGTTCTCGCTCTTCAGGAGATGGAATCGTACAACATCACGCAGATTATTGTGGTTGATGAAAACGAACTGCCTGTCGGAGTCATTCATCTTCACGATCTTGTCAAAGCAGGATTGGGCGGGGACGACGCTGTATGAGGAGGAGCGTGGCACTTGTTTGCTGTCTGCTGCTATGCAGTTGCGAAGAGAAGCTCAAGCCTTCAGTGGTTCCGCTTCCCAATTCCGAAATTCCCTCCCAAGAAAGCTGGAACAGCACAATCACATTCTCTGATTCTGCGCGACTCAAGGCGATACTCTGGGCAGGGCACATCGCTCGCTTTTCAACACAGAGAATGACAATCCTCTCGGAGAGCATCCGCGTGGACTTCTATGATCAGGATCAGCGTCACTCGTCGTTGCTGACGGCGCGACGCGGCCGGGTGAATGATGCGACTCAGGATTTCGCCGCGTTCGGCAACGTCGTTGTCGTGTCCGACAGCGGCACGACGTTGAAAACGGATTCCTTGTTCTGGAATAACGCCAATCGAAAAATCACCACACAGTCATTTGTCGATATTAGCTCGCCAAGTGAACACATCATGGGACAGGGGATGGAAAGCGATCAGGGACTGAAGAACTACAAGATCTTCCGCGTCACAGGAAGCGCGGTGTCGAAGGAGTGACATGTCGCTGATTCGGCCTACACGCTGGTTTCTGTTTGTTGTGATTCTCATTGTTGCGCGTGCGTCGCTCGTTGCACAATCGAATGTCATCACGATTGAACGCGCTGATAGTCTGATCGGACGACAGATCGATGGCGAGCAGGCGCAGGAGCTGGTTGGCAATGTTGCGTTGACTCAGGATCGCGTCCACGTCGCCTGCGATCATGCAATCCAATTCAAGTCCTCGGGCAACGTGCAGCTGATGGGCAACGTCGTCATTGTCGAAGACAGTCTCACGATGCGCTTTCCGCGTGGGATTTACTATCGCGATGAACGGCGGGCAGTTGCGTATGACAGCGTTCATCTTGATGACGGCAGAATGGTGCTAACGGCGCGCTTCGGCGAGTATCTCGTCAATCCCAAGAGGGCATTCTTCCGGACGAATGTTGTGGCGCGTGACGCCGAATCGCGCCTGACGTCGGATTCGCTCGTGTATTATCGCCTCGAGCAGCGCGTGGTTGCGTTCAGCAACGTCGAAATCAAAAGTTTTCCCGACAACCTCACGATTCGTGGACATCACTTCGAGTCGTTCCGCAAGCAAGACTACAGTCGTATGACCGAGTCGCCCGTGCTTGTGCAAATCGACACCGCTGCGAACGAGTTCCGCATCGACACACTCGTCGTGCGCAGCCGCGTGATGGAAGCGTATCGCGGCGATTCGACGCGAAAGCTCATCGCGACCGACAGCGTCGAGATCATCCGCCGGGATCTTGCATCAACGGCAGGCCTCGCTGTATTCTACACACAACAAGACAGCATACTTCTGCGAAAGAAACCTGTTGTGTGGTACGAACGAACGCAAGTGTCGGGTGATTCCATCGACGTCTTCTTGCTAAAGCAGAAACTCGATCGTGTTCGTGTGATGGGAAGCGCGATGGCAATCTCGCAAAGCGATTCGTTGCGCAAAGAGAGATTCGATCAGATCACCGGAGATGAGTTGATGATGAGGTTCGGCGAGAGTGGATTGCAGCGATTGGATGTGGTCAACCAGGCGATTTCCGTTTATCATCTCTATGAAGATTCTCTTGCCAACGGCCTGAACAAAACCAGCGGCGATCGGATCACGATGTTGTGGGAAGAGAAGAAACTCAGCTCGATACGAGTGTACGGCGGAATTGAAGGTCAGTACTTTCCGGAAAATCTTGTGCAGGGGAAGGAGACGGACTTTGCGCTCGCCGGATTTGTTTGGCGCGAGAGCAAGCCTGTGCTCAAGGATTCCGATTTCACATTCCCCAGGAAGAGAACAAACAAGAAATGATCTCAGAGACAAATTCATCGCGATCACTGCGGGTTCTCCGCGCGGAGAATCTCGTGAAGGCCTACAAGAAGCGAACGGTGGTGAATGACATCAGCATCAATGTCAGTCAGGGCGAAGTTGTCGGCTTGCTCGGACCGAACGGCGCCGGAAAGACCACGACATTCTACATGACTGTCGGCATGATCAAGCCGGATAGCGGCCACGTGTATCTAGACGATGCGGAAATCACGCGCATCGCCATGTACAAGCGTGCGCGCATGGGACTCGGCTATCTTTCGCAGGAAGCGTCGGTGTTCCGGAAAATGACCGTCGAAGAGAACCTGATGGCGGTGTTGCAGATGATGGATCTCAGCGCAGCCGACCGGAAGCGACGCTGTGAGGAGTTGATGGCAGACTTCAGCATCACTCACATTGCCAAGAGCAAAGGCTACATGCTTTCAGGAGGCGAGCGAAGGAGAACGGAGATTGCCCGCTCGCTCGCGACCAACCCGAGTTTTATTTTGTTGGATGAGCCGTTCGCCGGCATCGATCCGATTGCCGTTGAAGAGATCATGAGGATTGTCGCGAGCTTGAAGCAGCGCGGCATCGGCGTGCTGGTGACGGACCATAACGTGCACGAGACGCTCTCCATAACAGATCGCGCGTACCTGCTGTTCGAAGGGAGAATCCTCATGTCGGGTACGGCGGAATCGCTTGCCGAAGATCCGGAAGCCCGGAAGCTGTATCTGGGCGAAAAATTCAAGCTCGATCGCTATCAGTGAGCGGAACGATTTAGTACTCTTGTTCGTTGACAACCGTAGCTTCACCAACAAAAATAATCCCCCAACAATCAGGAGATTTGTCATGAAGAGAATGGCTGTGTGTGTGTTTGTTTCAGCGATGCTTGCATCTTCGTTGGCGTTAGGCCAGGAGCAGAAGTCGGAGAAAGCTGAGCCGATGAAGGCGAAGCCGATGAAGTCGGAGGCTATGAAGTCAGAGGCGATGATGTCGGAGAAAGCGTCAACGCTTCATGGATATGTGGTTGACCAGATGTGTGCGAAGACGATGATCAAGAAGGGGAATCCGATGGAGCGAGCCGCCAAGCACACCAAGGAGTGCGCACAAGAAGAAGCCTGTGCCGCGAGCGGATACGGACTTCTCTATGGCGACGGAAAGTGGCTCAAGTTCGATGAGAAGGGAGATAAGCTGGCCGCCGCGATGTTTGAAAAGTCCAAGAAGGATAAAGACTTCATGGCGGATGTTTCAGGCGAGATCAAAGGTGACAAGCTGATGGTTGCATCGCTGAAGGAATCAGAGATGAGCACGGATCAAATGAAGCCGATGAAGAAAGACGAGTCGCAGGAACATCACGATAAAAAGTAACATTCAGAAATTTCTCCCCAAAGAAAATCCCGCGACTCACGTCGCGGGATTTTGTTTTTATTCGATTGATGTGACGTTCAATCTTTCTTGTCTTTAGGCTCACTCGCTGCAGGCTTGGATTCCGTCTTGGGCTTCGATTCGCTTTTGCTTGTCGGTGATGAGTCGTCGGACTTCTGCTCGGCGGGTTTCTCAGGCGATGACTGCTTCTCGCTCTTCTTAACATAGTCTGTCGAGTAGAATCCGCTCCCTTTAAAAATCAGGCCGCTCCCTGCGCCGACGGTTCGGGCGAGCGTATTGTGCCCACACTTCGGGCATGTCACGAGCGGCGGCTCGCTCATCGATTGCAGCTCTTCCAACTCGTAATGACAATTCTTGCAAATGTACAGATACGTCGGCATACGTGTAGGCCCTTCCTCCTCTTGTGATTCTCTACTTGCTGTTGTTGCGCAGGTTTAATTTCTCCTGAAGACGTCGGCGCACGGTCGGGGGAACGAATCCCGAGACGTCGCCGCCGAGGCGGGCAACTTCGCGGACGATGGTGGAGTTGAGATACGTGTAGCGCGCGTGCGGCATCAGAAACACTGTGTCGATGGACGGATCGAGCTTCCGGTTCATCAACGCCATCTGAAATTCGAATTCGAAGTCGGAGACAGCGCGCAATCCTCGAACGAGTACTGAAGCGTTCTTGCGCTTGGCGTATGACACCAACAGTCCGTCGAACACATCGACGCCGACTTTCTTGTTGCCGTTGAAAACTTCTTTGATCATCTCCACCCGTTCTTTGTCTGAGAACAGCGGACTCTTCGACGGGTTTCGTGCAACCAAGACAATCACTTTCGGAAACAGCTCGGTCGCCCGATTCACAACGTCGATGTGTCCGAAGGTAACGGGGTCGAAAGAGCCGGGGTACACCGCGATTGGTCTTTTCATAGCTCCTCAGTTTGTCTTGCAGGATGTTTGAAAAACGTCACGACCGTTCTGCCGAAATGTTTTTCGGGGCCGGCGTGATACAGAGGCGTTGAATCGAAGCTGAGATCCTTTGCATGCTCGATCAGCAGATACCCCGACGGCCTCACCAACTTCGCCTCAAAAATCAATCTGGGAATCTCCGGCGTTTGATCGAATTCATACGGCGGATCCGCAAAGACAAGCTCGAACGATTCCCTGCAGCGATGCACAAACGAGAGCGCGTCCGTTTCAATCACATCGGCGTCGGCATCGCATCCCAACAACTCAAGATTTTTCTCGATGAATCCCGCGACGCGGCTGTTGTCCTCAACAAACGTCACGTGTGCTGCGCCCCGGCTGAGCGCCTCGATCCCCAGGCTTCCGCTTCCCGCAAAAAGATCGAGTACACGAGCGCCCTCGAGTTCGACTCTGTTGGCGAGCATGTCGAAGAGCGTTTGCTTCACACGATCGGTAACCGGACGAACGGAAAGATCGGAGACCGTCTTGAGAATTCTTCCTTTATATAATCCACTGATAACACGCATGCGCAACGTTAAGGTAGAAATTTGATGCTGAAATTTCCAGACGAGGCCTATTCGCGCAACGCAGCGCCGACCGCTGCTGCGAATCGATAGGGCGCGAGGGTGAGATCGCTGTTGCTGCGAACTGAATAGACGATATCCACATTGCGAAACGGATTGAATGCCTCCACAGGCAACGCCGACGCATTTCGAATTCTCATCAACAGAGTTCTGTCGAGATGCGTTCCGTACACGGCAATGGAGGAAAGCCCGCGTGTATTCCGCGAGAGATCACGGATGCACGCAACGAGATCATCGAACGTGTCGATGGCGCGGGTTGAGTATGATTCCAGCTCGCCGTATCGCATGAAACTCATCTCAATGTACTTTGGCTTCGCGCAGACAAGCGCCACGAACTTATTCGCCGTCTCGGGATAATTTGACCGCAAAGCGCTCTCCGCGCTGAAGTGATCGACATCGACGAGATCGAGAGACATATCGAGTCGTGCAGAAGCACGACGCAGCTTCTGCACAAGATCGCGTCGGATTGCCACTATCAAGATATTGTCCGTTGTCTGATCGCTATCCTTGTTCAGCACGTGCATGTCGGAGACGAAACCCCCCTTCGGCAGATCGGGGAAATATCGCTCAAGCTCCCAGATGATATGCTCATCGATTTGGGCGCGTGATGCGCCAGACGGAAGCGGAATCGTGTTGATGAACGCTAGAGACGAATCGACTGACAGCCGGAGATGATCGACTTTCGATTTGCTTGCTGAAACAAATTGCGACACCCGCTCGACGAACTCATCAACGCCAGGAGTGTCGTCGCCGGCGTACGAGAAAAGCGTACTCTGCCATTCAGCGACAGCCTCCAGCGTTGCCGTGCCGCCATCCTGGCTCAGCAGAAGAGCTTGAGCAAGCTGATCACTGAGGTACAGACCCAGAATACTCTTTTTCATCCGAGGGTTAGCGGAAAAGGTCAGTGTTTCTTGATTGAAAGCAACTTTGGCACAAATATGTAAAAAAATGAGGCCGCAATCAACGACACAAAATTTTTAAAGTTTTTTTCAGCAGAGACAAACCCTTGCAACTATATAATAATTGAATCCGGTCGCGATGGAACCTGTGTCCCGGATTTCCTCGCTCTTTCACATTCCAATTCCAGTAGTGTCGAGCAATTAGAGAGGCCAATACCCGCGCCATTGGTCTTTCGAGAGAGGAGCCAGCGTCCATCCCGCTGGCTTCTTTGTTTTGCGGCGTAAGATCAAAAACGACTCAAGCGCTTCGCCTCGCTGATGCTCTTCACCAACTGCCGTTCGTTGAAGGAATCCAATCTCTCAAACTCACCTGACGTCATTCGCGACAACCCACCCGCGCGAACCCCACGACGGTCATTGGGCAAGCATCTCACTTCTGCAATATCTACAAAGGCGTGATGTAAAGTCCTCGAACTGTTTCCTGTCTCTCATCCCTGTACGCGCGTTTCTCGTTTCTCTCCGCGCAGCAAACTTGTAACCGTAGAATTGTTCATGGGTTCACTGTGCACCCATGAGCCTGCTGAATTCCCGAAACTGATGGCACGCTGAATGAACCGAACCTCCTCCGGGTTGAGATACTGTCATTTATTCCTGAGGAGATCAGCCGATGCAAAAGCTGGCGATGTCGGTTCTTGTTGCATTCGTGGTGTTGAGTCCGGGTTTTGCCGGAGTGTATGATGATGTCGCGGTGATCGTCAA
>JACRFA010000091.1 GCA_016218065.1 Ignavibacteriota bacterium
GACCCGTACCTGTTGCGCTCGCTGAGTTCACCATGTACGGCGGAATAATTTCCGTGTAGCCCGCGGCTTCCGCTTCATCCAAAAAGAAATTGATCAGTGCGCGCTCAAGCATTGCGCCCTTGCCGACGTACACCGGAAATCCTGCGCCCGTAATCTTCACGCCTCTCGGAAAATCAATAATGCCGAGCTTCTCCACCAACTCCCAGTGGGGTTTCGGCGTAAAGTCGATGACCGGCGGCTCGCCCCACGCTGCGACAATCTGATTCTCCGCCGGAGTTTTGCCGACTGGAACAGATGGATGCGGGATGTTCGGGATCGCGAGCAACATGGCGCGCAACTCGCTTTCTACCTGCGCGAGTTGATCGTCGAGCGATTTGATCTCGTCAGCAACACGGCGCATCTCGTCGAACACGGTGCTGGCCTCCTCACCTTTTGCTTTCTTCTTGGCAACTTCCGCGCTCACAGCGTTCTTGCGGGCTTTGAGTTGCTCAGCGTGCTGCAGCAAGTGTCGCCGCTTCTCATCAAGCACAAGTGCATCATCAACTTTTGTGGGATCCTCCCCCTTGTTGGCGACGCCCTCTTTAACTACTTCTTTGTTTTCACGGATGAATTTTATGTCGAGCATAAGTTCTGTTTACGTTGAGATGGTGAAGAAGACAAGTTTTCGCCTTTTCATTCTACCTAAATGACGAGAGAGTTTCAAGACTCAAGAGGTGGAACGATCACTCTTACACAGATTGACACAGAAGCCGTAAACGATTGAGCGGTAGGCGGGCAACAATCACGCCTTCATCAGCAGCGTAAACCCTTCCTGCTCGAAGTGATGATCGCTTGAGAGAACGTCTTTGATTCGTTCCTGTCTCATGACGATCATGGAGATGCAGTCGGTGAAGCTGTAGGTTTTGTCGCGACGAGACTTGTAGAGGAGGAGAGATTCATGGAACAACTCAGAAGAAAGCCGAACGACGGATATGCGTGTCTCGCTCAAGACGATCTCAATGGATTGCGCGATGATTTCGCGCCAAGGTCGCTTGAATGAGGAAAAGGCATTCAAGACTTCAATGAGGACGGCATCAGTGGTAACCAATTCGCTCCCTCGTACCACTTTCCAGCTCCGTTTTGCAGAGCTGTTGTGTTGATCGACGGGGTTCCACATGCCTACCAAAAACAGAGTGTCAACAAATACTCGTCTCACTTCTTTGGAGCACCGTAGAGATAGTGGTCATGGTTTCCCGCAAGATCACTCGGCAGTTTGTTCTTGTCCTCTTCAGATATCTGTTCGATTTTGGACATGATGGAACTCATGAAGTCCGAGGCCGGCGATTTAGCTTTCTCTTTTTGTTTTAGGCTGGACAGAACTTCCTCCACCTCAGCGCGCTCGGCGGGAGACATCTTCTTGATCTCTTCTATGATTTGTTCTGTGCTCATTGTTCATCTCCTTCGGCATCTGTGAGTCAATATACCTATTCTTGCATTTCGTCTCAACGGTGCAAACCCCTCGGCTCGACTCTCGCCTGGCGACTCTGATGTTACTCTATTTTTTGGGCCACCGGCTGGTGTTCCTCGTCAAGACGGAACTACATGGCGCGTAGCGGAACGTTCTACTTCGGTTCAAAGGCGGTCGCCCTGATCGTTGTCCCACGATCGTTGGCGTCCAGCCATCAGCGTTTCGGCTTAGCTACATTCTGGGCGGGCACGGGCGCGCTGTCCGCCAGCATGCGCAACGTGCGATTGAGTTGCGTCTTCAGGATCAAGAGACCCTGTTCAGCAGTGCTGGGTTTGTATCCCAACTCGACTTCAGCTTTCAGCGTGATGAGGCCGCTTTTGAGCGGGCGCGGCGCCGGTTGGTTGAGTGTCGCGGTCTTGATGGGCGAGATGAGTGATGCGTCGAGATTGAAAACCTTCGCGAGCTTCAGCGCAAACTCAAAGCGATTGATAATGTCCCTCCCCGCGATGTTGTAGATCCCGGTCCGTTCCATTTCAAACGCTTGAATCAGCCCGTACGCAAGATCATCGACCAGCGTCGGGTTGCCGTACTGGTCGTCGACAATCGTGACCTGCTTTTTCTTTTCGAGACTCTCGATCAGCCACAAGGCAAAGTTTGGCTTCACGCCAGGCGCAAAGCCGTACAGCACCATCGTCCGCGCGATCACGAACGGAATGCCGCTCGAGCGAAGCGCATTCTCGGCCGCGAGCTTGCTCTTGCCGTAGTAACTCATCGGCTCGGGCCGATCATCTTCGGCATACGGACCCGACTTCCCATCGAAGATGTAGTCGGTAGAGACGTGGATGAGTTTGGTTTCGTTCTTCTTCGCAGCTTCGACGAGGTTCTCGACGCCTTCGACATTGATCTTCCAGCAAAGCTCCCGTTCAGTTTCGCATGCATCCACGTTCGTCATGGCGGCCGCGTTCATGATCACGTCGGGCTTGCAGGCGTTCACCAAATTCTTCACGTCTTTCTTGTTGGTGATGTCGCATTTCAAGTACTGAGCGCCGACAACATGCCTGATGGGCTTATCCTCAACGGACGAGATGGTCAGGTTGTACGCGCCGCCGCGCACGATCACCTCGCACAATTTCTGTCCGAGCAATCCGTTGCTACCAACGACGAGAATTCTTTTTGTATTCATGCTACTGCAATCCTAACGAAGTCCGTCTTTGAGCGCGACCGCCGCGCTTGTCTTTTCATCCCTATACTTCAGAAGAAAGAAATCGAACTTGCCGAACGCCTTCAACGCGCGCTCGATCTCGTTCTGAGAGTTGTCATTGTTCAGCCCGAAATGTTGTTGAATGGGAAGACATCACACAACAGTACGCAACAATTGTATATCGTCTGAGCCGGACATCTGCGCTTTGGCCGCGGCAACTCTGTTTGCAAACTCTGTTGCAGCGAGAAGGTCGTGCGTCTTCACATAGTGTAGATGGAATGCCGCTCCGAACACATCGCCGCATCCGGTCGCATCACGACTCCGCTCAATCTGCCGGCCCGTCACATCAGCGTGGATCACTTTCTTGTGCTCGTTGGTGAAGAGCGTAGCGCCTCGCTCGCCGCGCGTAACAACGAGTCCGTGTACGCCAAGTGTCAGCAAATGTCCCACCGTCTGTTGCTCGGTCGAAGGTTCGAGCGGAAGGCCGGCGATTTCTTCCTCATTCAATTGCACGGTATCGATCATGAACGCCCATCGGCGCCAATCAGAAACCGGGCGGCGAAAGCGCTCGTGGTTCTCCTGCACGCCTAACGTGAGACTGTGATAGTCGAAGTGAATGGGAATCTTCTGCTCGCGTACCGCCATCCGAATTTCATCCAGAGTGTTCAGCGTGATGTCGAATCCTGAGATCATGTTGACGAGTACGCCGTCGGCCTTCAAGAAGCCTTTGATACGCTGAAATGGAATCGGCTTCGAGATATCTTTCGAGCATTCGATTCGCGTTTCTGCGGTCTGATAAAAGAGATGGACGTTGTTCGTCGGCTCATCGAATGTGAAGACGCCCGAGGTGTCAACGTTGGGGAACTTTTTGAGATGACGTATGAGCGGCTCATAGTCGTTCGTGTTCACGCCGAACACGGGAACGACACGGTCGCCGTTGACGGCTAGCGACGCGAGTGTTGCCATTGCATAGTAGATGCCGCCGTAGCTTCGGATTTCCGGTTCATCCACAGGATGGATAACGTCGAGACAAAGATGCCCGACAACAAGAAAGGTCATGACATCCTCACCACTTCGCTCCCTGTGTTCTGAACTTCAGAAGCTTCGCGTGCACGGCATCATTGTGCAGCGCAAGAATTTCTGCCGCCAACACTGCAGCATTCTTTGCTCCCGCCGCGCCAATGGCAACCGTTGCGACGGGAATTCCCGCCGGCATCTGTACCATCGAATACAATGCATCGACGCCGTTGAGCGCGGAGCCTTCGAGTGGAACGCCGATGACGGGCAATGTTGTGTGCGAGGCGGCGACGCCGGGAAGGTGTGCTGCCATTCCTGCCGCCGCAATGATGATCGCGAAACCGTTGCGCTCGGCGTCTTTGCAGAACGCGGCAGTCGCGTCAGGGTTGCGATGCGCGGAGGAAATTCTCAGCTCATAGGAGATTCCAAATCTCGTGAGATAGTCCGTGCAGCCCTGCATGACAGACTCGTCGGACTTGCTGCCAAGAAGAATTGCGACTTCAGCCATGAGTTTCTTGTTCCGGAAATTTGAAAAACAGAAGAGGGCGATCAGTTGTAGAAAATCAGAGATTGACTTTTGCCGTGTAGGGAAAATTTTCGTTCTCGCACATGCGCCAGATTGCCTGGCATGAGAACTTGTTTTCGTACAACGCCCGGCCGATGATCACGGAGTCCACCCCAACCCTTTGCAGTTCCTGAACCTTTAGCAAGTCATCAAGCCCGCGAATTCCTCCCGCCGATGTGATGCGCAGCCCGGTTGTTTCAGCAAGCTGTTTCAGCGCCTCGAGATTCACTCCCTCGAGATTTGCATGCCGTTGCACGTCCGTGAAGACGATGCGGCGGAAGCCGAGATCCTTCGCGTTCAGCGCGACCGAGAGCGGCGTCATGCCCGACGTCTCCGCCCAACCGTGGATTGCCGAACGTCCGTCGATGGCGTCGATGCCTGCAACAACTTTGCTCGAACCGAACTGATCGAGCGCTCGCTTCGCGTCATCCGGGTTCTCGATAATCATCGTACTGACAAGAACACGATACACGCCCATCTCAAATGCGCGTCGCACATCGTCAAACGTCCTGAGACCGCCGCCAAGCTCGATGGGAATGTCGACCGCCTTCACCATCTGCCTGACCGTCTCCGTGTTCATCGGTCGTCCGCAGACAGCGCCATCGACATCCGTCACGTGCAGCGACTTGGTGTTCTCGATCCGCCAGAGCTTCACCATCTTCACGGGATCGTCGCCGTACTGCGTATCGGCGAGACCGCTCACTCTGCGCACACAATGTTCGGATCTGATTTCAATCGCGGGAATTATGAGAAGCATCGTTCCTCATCACACATTCGTCAATGTCAAGGTGAGGAAAAACGGGGTGAGTTTCAAGGTGAAGTCTAATCGCTTCTTCCCACGAGCCTCAACATGAACGCGTACTGCAGTGCAGTCTCGCGCAATTTCCTGAATCGTCCCGATGCGCCGCCGTGTCCGGCCTCCATATTCGTTTTGAGCAGCAGCAGATTGCCGTCCGTTTTCATCGCGCGAAGTTTTGCCACCCACTTAGCCGGCTCCCAATATTGGACTTGCGAGTCGTGCAATCCCGCCATCACGAGTACATTGGGGTACGCCTTCGCCTGAACATTGTCATACGGCGAGTACGAAAACATGTAGTCGTAGTATTTCTTCTCGTTGGGATTTCCCCACTCATCATATTCGCCTGTCGTCAGCGGAATCGTCTCATCAAGCATTGTCGAGACAACATCGACGAAGGGCACAACAGCAATCGCGCCATTGAAGAGTTGCGGCTTCATGTTGATCACCGCGCCGATCAGAAGTCCGCCGGCGCTGCCGCCGATGGCAAAGAGCTTTTCCGGCCGCGTGAACTTCTCGGCAACGAGATGCTCTCCACAATTGATGAAGTCGGTGAACGTGTTCTTTTTCTTGAGCAGCTTGCCGTCTTCGTACCATTCGCGCCCAAGCTCCTCGCCGCCGCGGACATGCGCAATGGCGTACATGAATCCGCGATCCAACAAACTCAGCCGCGCAGACGAGAATGTTGCTTCGGTGCTGATGCCGTACGCGCCGTATCCAGAGAGCAGCAACGGATTCGACCCGTTGCGTTCCGCGCCGCGCTTGTACACGATCGAGATCGGGATGAGCGTGCCGTCGTCTGCTTGTGCATGAAGACGCTCGGAGAGATACTGTGTTTGGTCGTAGCCGCCCACAACTTCTTCCTGCTTCAGCAACGTGCGCGTTCGTTTCGCCATGTCGTAGTCGAACACGGACGCCGGCGTTACAAGCGACTGGTAGTTGTAGCGAAGGATCTGTGTGTTGAAGTCCGGGTTCGTCCCGAGTGATGCGGCGTAGGCGGGTTCATCGAACTGCACCGTATGCTCGTTCGCGCCACTCCAGGGAAGAATCCGCAGATGCCTCAGCCCATTCCTTCGCTCCGCGACAACAAGGTAGTCTTTGAAGATTTCAAAATCCTCCAACAGAACATTGTTGCGATGCAAGATAACATTCTTCCACGCGGACATTCGTGTGTCACTCACTGGAGTCTTCATCAGCTGGAAGTTCTTCGCGTTGTCGTTCGTGCGGATGTAGAAGAAGTCTTCGTAGTGATCGACCGAGTATTCGTGATTGCGTTTGCGGGGAAGGAAAATCTGAAACTGACCTTGCGGCGTGTTCGCATCGAGATAGCGATACTCGGAGCTGATGGTGTGATGACTTGCGATCATCAGATAGCGTTTCGACTTCGTGCGGAAGATGCCGCAGCCGAACGTTTCATCTTGTTCTTCATACACAAGCACGTCCTGCGACTGATCGGCGCCGAGCGTGTGGCGATAGATGCGACAGGGTCGCAGCGTTTGCGGATCCTGCCGCGTGTAGAACAGCCTCGTATTGTCGTTCGCCCATGCGACGTTTGCTGTCGTCGATGGTATGACGTCATCAACGAACTGTCCGGTCGTGAGATTCTTGAACCGGACTGTGTACACGCGCCGGCCCACGGTATCGATGGTAAACGCGAGCAGGTCCTGACGAAAACTCACCGCTGCACTTCCGATGTTGAAGAAGTCGTGTCCCTCGGCGAGCGCATTGCCGTCGATCATGATTTCTTCCGCTGCGTCAAGCGAGCCTCGCTTGCGACAATAGATGGGGTACTCCTTTCCCTCATCGAACCGTGTGTAGTAGTAGTAATCATCGAGCTTGTACGGCACGGAAAGATCAGCCTGCTTGATGCGCGATTTGATCTCAGCGAAGAGCGTCTCTTCGAGCTGCTTCGTCGATGCCATCACCGCGTCGGTGTAGTCGTTTTCGGCGTTGAGGTATTTGATCACGTCCGGATTGTCGCGTTCGCGCAACCAGAAGTAGAAATCGTTTCGGACGTGGCCGTGCTTTTCGAGCTTCACCAATTTTGCTTTTGCTCGGGGAGGCTGCGTTGAGTTCATGCTGCTTTGGGCTTTTGCTGTTGTGGTGTTGAGTAATGACAATGTCACTGCGGCAAACAAGAGTAACCACATACAAGGTTCTCCGGAATTGTGCGGGGTGGAAGTTGCTTCATTGTACGACGATTGCAGTTGCTTCGCAAGATTGGCAAAATAATATCAAGAATAAGAAAAGGTGAAGTTGCGTTCATCTTTTTCTATCAATTTCCACGGCCCCGCTTGGCATCAAATGTGCCCTTTTTGAGTTGCACCATTCATAATTGTGACAAGGAAAGAGCGCCACGTCCCTTGCAGAGTGAATCTGAACTCCCCAAACAAAATCTTATCAGGAAGATGGTATGACGATTCCGAAGCATGTCAACTCCAAACGCAAAGCAACCAAAGCCATTCATGGCGGAAAACTTTTATGTGCTGATTTCGGCCAGGTGTCGGTGCCGATCTTTCAATCATCGACGTTCGCGTTTCCGACTGCTGAAGATGGCGCTGCGCGGTTTGCGGGAGAACAAGCGGGCTACATTTATACGCGACTCGGCAACCCGACGGTGAACGCGTTGGAGCAGAGCATCGCCGACCAGGAAAGCGGATACAAGGGACTGGCAACCGGCTCGGGCATGGCGGCAATCACCACGGTGTATGCTGCGTTCCTCGAAGCCGGCGCGCATATCGTTAGTACGGATTGTGTGTACGGCCCGTCGCGCGGCGCGCTGGAGACAATCTTCGCGCGCTTCGGCGTAGAGTCTTCGTTTGTTGATACATCCGACCTTCAGAATATTGAGCAGGCGATTCGTCCCAACACGAAGCTGGTGTTCATCGAGACGCCCGCCAATCCGACGATGAAGATCACGGACATCGCAGGCGCAGCAGCGATCGCACAGAAACACGGAATTCCTCTGGCGGTCGATAATACGTTCGCAAGTCCGTACCTGCAACGCCCCATCGAGAAAGGCGCCGACATTGTTGTTCACTCGCTGACCAAGTACATCAACGGACACAGCGACATCGTTGGCGGCATGATCATTACGAAGAACGCTGAGTTGTATCGGAAGATCAAACCTGTGCTCAATCATCTCGGCGGCACGATGGATCCGCATCAGGCCTGGCTTGTGTTGCGCGGCGTGCAAACGTTGTCGCTGCGCATGGAGAAGAGTCAGGAGAATGCAGCGAAGCTCGCGGAGTTCCTTCGCCATCATCCCAAAGTGACGTGGGTGAATTACCCCGGCTTCACCGATCATCCGCAGTACAAGATTGCGAAGTGTCAGATGGATGGGTTCGGCGCGATGATTGCCATCGGCGTCGTGAACGGGCTGGAGGGGGGAAAGACGGTGATGAACAATGTTCAGGTCTTCACGCTGGCGGTGTCGCTGGGCGGCGTCGAGTCGTTGATTGAACATCCCGCATCGATGACTCACGCCTCGGTGCCGCGGAAGCATCGTGAGGAGGCGGGACTGTATGATGAGCTGGTTCGCATCTCTGTCGGCTGCGAAGATTATGAAGACTTGCGCGACGATCTCGACCAGGCATTGAATAAGATTTGATTCTCTGCTAGCGCTTCTCTATATTGAGCACAGCTTTAAATCGACCTTTCACGATTTCATTCTACTCAAGGAGAGCATCTCTCATGTCAGATCTATCATTGGACGCATTGGGAATGGTAGAAACCAAAGGCCTTGTGGGATCCATCGAGGCGGCTGACGCCATGGTCAAGGCTGCCCGCGTGACCCTTATCGGCAAGGAAGTGATCGGCGGAGGCTACGTGACCGTTATGGTGCGGGGCGACGTTGGCGCAGTGAAAGCAGCGACCGATGCAGGCGCCGCGGCCGCGCAACGCGTGGGCGAACTCGTGTCTGTGCATGTCATCCCGCGTCCGCATGCCGATGTTGAGATGATTCTTCCGAAACGTCCCGCAGCAAAGTAAATCCGGAACCTTTTCGCTACGCCAGCACGAGTTTTGCCGCGCTGGCGTTTTGGTTACTCACTATGATGATGCTCGAATACGCGCTTGGGATGGTGGAGACCAGAGGTTTGGTCGGCTCGATTGAAGCCGCCGACGTGATGGTCAAGACCGCGAACGTTCGCCTCGTTGATGCAGAGTACATTCGCAACGGCTACGTGACCGTGAAGTGCATCGGCGAAGTTGCGGCGGTGAAAGCGGCAGTCGATGCGGCGGCCGCAGCGGCGCAACGTGTCGGGCAACTCATCTCGACGCATGTGATTCCGCGTCCCGCCGAAGAAGTCGAGTTCGTCATCAAGAAGCCGGCGTCATCGCACTCGCTTCCTACGCCGGCACGCCAGCGTGCAGAACGCTCGCCCGCATCACCGGCCGCGAAGGAAGACACGGAAACCCTGGACATGTTTGTTGCGAGCGCCGATGATGACGAATACCGAAATCAACTCGAAGCGATGACCGTGCATCAGCTGCGCACGCTCGCCCGTGAAGTTGGTGGACTCGGCATCATGGGACGTCAGATTTCAAAAGCGAACAAGGAATTGTTGATTGCCGAGCTTATGAAGAAACGCGCGCAGTTGTGACCGCGCCCTAGCACGTCGCAAGCTCCATTGGTTTTGTACTGATGGAGTTTTTTTGTTTTATTGTGAGTGATGAAAAACCGGAACATCCCTATAATGCTCGCGACGACGCTGTTCGCAATTCTGATTTGGTTTTCCGTCAGCATGAGTGAGCAGTACCGCATGCAGATCTCTGCTCCGCTCATCATTCAGAGTCTGCCGCACGGCACCGGCATCAGCAGTCCGGTGCCGCGTGAAGTGCAGCTGACATTCCGCGATACAGGCTGGCGCCTCGCGAAGCTTGCCTGGAAGCCTGGAGTGAGTTGGACGATTGACTATCCAACGCTGCCGCGACGCGGCTTGACCTTGCGCGATTTCTCGGAACAGCTGAGCGCCACCCTTGGCGTGCAGCCGGTTTCGATGAGTCCCGAATCCATTTACATTTCGCTTGATGCGCTTGCGTCAAAGCATGTGCGCGTGCAGCCGCGGTTCACAGCCGACTTTCGTGACGGCTACGGACAAGTCGGTGAAACGCTGGTGACGCCGGAGAGCGTGATGGTGACCGGCGCGGAGTCGTTGCTTGGGCATATCGCCGAGTGGCCGACGGAGACGCAAGAGTTCTCGCAACTGCGACAGCCTATTGACATCGTTGTACCGCTCAATGACTCGTTGCCCGCGCTTGTCTTCCAGCCCAATCAAGTACGTTTGCAGATTAATGTGCAACAGTTTGCCGAGAGGAGATTTGCCGATATTCGTGTCGAGTTTGTTTCGGCGCCCCTGAACAGAGAAATTCTGCTCAGTACACCGCGTGTAGAGATTGTCGTGCGCGGCGGCATCGATCAGCTCGCGCGCATCAACCGCAACAGCTTCAGAGCTGTGGTGGATTATCGAACCATTCTCGAAGATACGAGCGGCTTCGTGCAGCCGGAACTCACAGCGCCCTCCACTGTACACATCGTCAAGGTTGTTCCCGATCGGCTGAGCTATGTCATCCGAAAAAAACCGTAGAGACTGACCAGAGAGGAACTATGCGACTCGCCATCAATATCGACCACGTTGCCACAATCCGCGAAGCGCGGGGAGGCGTCGAACCCGATCCGGTGACTGCGGCCGGCATTTGCGAGCTGGCTGGCGCTGAAGGCATTGTCTGTCACTTGCGCGAAGATCGCCGGCACATCAATGACCGCGACGTACGCTTGCTGCGCGAAACCGTGAAGACGAAGCTCGATCTCGAAATGGCGGCAACCGAAGAGATCATCAGAATCGCCATCGAGACTCTGCCCGATCTCGTGACGCTGGTTCCCGAAAAACGCCAGGAGCTGACAACCGAAGGCGGACTTGATGTTGCAGGCAACAAGAACTACCTGCGCGACGCGATCAAGGAATTCCACAAGCAGGAAATCGACGTTAGCCTGTTCGTCGATCCAACGGCGGGACAGATCGAAGCAGCTCATGAGATCGGCGCCGACATGATTGAGCTGCATACCGGCGAGTACGCCAATGCGCGAACGGAGAAAGAAGCCGCAGCGCTCCTGGACGTGATTCGCAACGCCGCCCGGCTCGGCAAGGAACTCGGACTGGGCGTGAACGCCGGTCATGGCCTGAACTACGTCAACATCCGGCCGTTCGCATCCATCAAGGAAATCGATGAGGTGAGCATCGGACATGCGATTATTTCGTACGCGGTGTTCGTTGGATTGGATCGGGCCGTGCGGGAGATGAGGAAGTTGGTGGAGGAGAAATAAAAAAGCCCTCGGGCGAGGGCTGTTGATCTTCAGTCTCTCAGTTCAAGTTTTCGAATCTCATCGCGCAGCGATGCTGCCTTCTCGTAATTCTCTTTCTCGATCGCTTCTTTCAACTGCAGGTTGAGTTGTTCCAGTTTCGTCATCTTGCTCGGCGGGGAAGCTGCTTTCGGTTTTGCCTGGCGTGATGCGGAGGGAAGAGCTTCAGCCTCTTCTTCTTCGGGAACGAACGCCGCTTCATCCATCACCACTGACGCAACATAAATCTGCACGCCATACCGCACTGCCAGCGCAATCGCGTCGCTGGGCCGCGAATCGATGAGTTGACTGTCGATATTCAGCTTGGCATAGAACGTTCCATCGCGCAGTTCATCAATCACAATATCACTCAACTCTGCGCCGAAGGACGTGATGATGTTCTTCATCAGATCGTGAGTCAACGGACGCGGCGGTTTGATGCCTTCCATCTCCAGCGCAATAGACTGCGCCTCTGACGCCCCGATGATAATCGGCAATCGGCGATTCCCCTGCACTTCTTTCAGGATGAGCGCGTAGGCGCCGCCACTCGCGGGGTTCGTCGAAAGCCCGAGAATATCGACTTGCACTTTCTCCACTACTCGTCTCCGTTCCGTTTAGTTCACGAAGAGATTATCTCGAAGAGATTCTCTCTCTTCTCTTGTTTGATATAGAGAAAAACCTCGTAACAATCAAGGCCGCGATATCATCACTTGCCGAGAACTTTTTTCAATTCGTTCGTCAGCTCGGGCAAAATTTCAAACACATCACCCGCGATGCCGTAATCGGCGACCTGAAAGATCGGCGCGTCTTTGTCTTTGTTAATCGCGACAATGCATTTGGATGACGACATGCCGGCGAGATGTTGCACTGCGCCTGAGATTGCGCACGCAACGTACATCGTGGGCGCGACCGTCTTTCCTGTTTGCCCGACTTGCTCATCATGAGGACGCCAGCCTGCATCGACGACAGCGCGCGACGCGCCGACGGCTGCACCGAGCACGTCGGCAAGACTTTCGACCAGATGCCAGTTCTCCGGACCTTTCATGCCGCGTCCGCCCGACACAATGATGTCTGCTTCAGTCACGTCAGGCCGGCCCGACGCGACTTTCACTTCCTTGACCACGGCCGAACGATCGTCCGGTGTGAGCGCGATACTTGCCTTCTCGACCGTCGCCGCGCCGTTCGTCGCCGACGCGGTGAACACATTCGGTCTGAGCGTAAACACTTTTGCGGGACTTGTCACTTTTACGTCGATGAGTGCTTTGCCGGCATACACGGGTCGGGTGGCAATCACGCTGCCGCCTTCCACCTTGAGTGCGGTGCAGTCCGACGCGAGTCCTGCGTTCAGCTTCACCGCGACTCGCGGGGAAATCTCCTTGCCCATTTGGCTTGCCGCCATCACGATGATATCAGCGCCTTCCTTCTTTGCAACCTCGGCAATGACCTTTGCAGAGGCCGTGCTGGAATACTCTGCGAGCAATGGTTCATCTACGAGAACCACACGGCCTGCGCCAAAGTTTCCGAGTTGGGGCGCGATTGCTTCAACGCCGCTGCCGAGCACGAGCGCGACGAATTCCGCGCCGAGATCGGCGGAGAGTTTCTTTGCTGCTTGAACAGCTTCGAATGACGATTTACGGAATTTTCCGTCTCGTTGTTCTGCAAATGCCAAGACTTTCATGAGATTCCTGATTCAACGTGTGGTTAGATGACTTTTGCTTCTTCGTGAAGCAGGCGAACCAATTCGGGGACGGCGGTCTTATCTGTGCCGACGATTTTGCCGGCTGACTTCGCCGGCGGCTTTCGCATTGCCACAGTTTCGACGAGCCGTTCGGCGGCGACGGCCGGCTTTTCCTGGATGGGCTTTGTCTTTGCCGCCATAATTCCTTTGAGCGACGGATAGCGGGGTTCGTTCAAGCCCCGTTGCGCCTGCACAACACATGGAAGCTTCGTCTCGACTGTTTCGTGTCCGCCTTCGATTTCGCGATCGCACATTACTTTCACGCCGTCGATCGTTAGCTTCACGACTACAGCAACGGACGGAATACCAAGCATCTCCGCGACAAGCGTTCCCACTTGCGCGTCATCGTAGTCGATGGACTGCTTGCCGCACAGAATCAGATCGGGCGACAAGGCTTTGAGTTCGTCGGCGAGTCCTTTGGCGACACCGAACGAGTCGCGCACGGAATCATCTTTGAGCAGAATTGCCTTATCGACGCCCATCGCAAGCGCCTTGCGGAGCGTCTCCTTGTGTGCGTCGCTGCCGAGACTGATCACGGTAACGTCGCCGCCGAATTTTTCTTTGACACGCAGTCCTTCTTCGACGGCAACCTCGTCATACGGACTGAGCATGAAGTTGACGCCGGCTCTGTCGATGCTCGCGTTATCGGCGCTGACTTTGATTTTCGTTTCAGTGTCGGGCACGTGGTTTACGCAGACAACAATTTTCATCCAACCTCCAATTCACAAAATGTCGCGGGGAAAATAGTGTGGCGAGAAAATCTGGTGTGAATATACTCAAAGTGCTTCTGAAAGACAATTGACTCTCAGCCGCATTTTGCCTACCTTGATGCAGAAAATTCCACTCAGGGTCATCAATCAGGACGTGTAATGGCAAATCATCCATCAGCAGAGAAACGTGCGCGTGTATCGAAGCGTCGTGAGACGCGGAACGCAGCAGCAAAGTCAAAAATCCGAACGGCGCTGAAGAAAGTCAGAGCCGCGAAGGATAAGACAGAAGCCGCCGCCGAGCTGCAGAAAACGACGAAGATGCTCGACCAGCTTGCCGCCAAAGGCGTCATTCACAAGAATACTGCTGCGAACAAAAAATCCCGATTGACGAAGCTCGTCAACGTCATGAAGTAATCGGCAACAGCGTGGTCAACGAAAGCCTGGTTCAACGATGAGCCGGGCTTTTTCCGTTCGTGTGGATGATTATCGTGCTTCGGGGGAGTGAAGTTTCTTCTCGCGCTGCTGAATCTCCAGCAGTCGCTCAATCTCTGCAATCCTGCTCGCGTGCTTCTCCTGCTCATCCGGATGCTGACGCAACAGCTCGCGGTACGCAGCGATCGCTTCAGCAAATTCTCCCTGCGTTGCGTAGATCTCAGCCATCGTTGCGGTGACGAACTTGATGCTGCGATCGTCTTTGATGGGAGGAGGAACACCTTCGGCCGGGCCTGCCGTCTTGGGCTGAATCCGCTTCACATCCTGCAGCCGCTTCGCGAGATATTCAATTGCCGTTTCCTCCGTCGATGGTTTCTCGGCAAAATATTCCTGAGCCGAGACCGTTTTCTTCTCCGCATCAAGTTTCTGACGCTCCTCTTCTGAAAACTTCCTGAACTCCTCCTGATGTTTTTCTTCGGCGTGCATTACTAGCGACTGCAGAGTTGGGTTGGTGGGAAGTATTTGGAGAGCGAGCTTGTATTCCGCAAGCGCTTCGAGCGTCCGGCCGAACGCCTCATAGCATTTCCCCAGCACAAGATGTCCGGTGGAGTAGTTCGGAAATGCCTTCGTTCCCGTGAGACAGAGTTCGATGGCGTACTGCGTATTGCCCTGAAGAAGAGAAGCCGCCGCATCGCGGGCAAAGTAGGGAGATACGTTCGAAGACTCGGACATCTGACACCCGAAGAAAAAATGCGCGATGAAAGTACGACGTGCAGGATCAAACGTCATGTGGCGCCGCAGACGGCCTGCGGCACCACAATATACTCTTACCGAAGCCCTCGTGCAACAAAGGCGTGCTTGATCGAAAGAATGGAAGTGAACGAAAAGCCGAGCAAGAACAGCAGCTGAAACGGAACCGCCGCCAGTTCCAGGAAATAGACGGACGAGATCACGCCAAACAAACAGTACACTGCGAGGACAATTTCAATCACGACAGTCGAGCTGATTTTCACCGGCACGTATTTCTTGTCCGTCCACGAATCTTTTTTGTCGCGGATGTTGTACTTCGGCGTGCGGACGAACTCGCTCTTCTTCTTGAACAAACCTTCAAGCACGGCGCGACTGTTGTTCACCGCGAAGCCCATACTTCCCGCCATAAACACCGGGAAGAGGAAGAGCCGTCGCTGCCAATCTTTGTACACATCTTTTTGTGAGAAGAGATAGAAGAAAAATGAGCCGATGAACGCGAACACGAATACCGACATGAACGTGAAGTAATGATCGTGCATACCGGCATGCTTGATGAACACGAGCGGCACGTTCAGGATGCCTGCCAACACGATGAAGGGAAACACGAGATTGTTCGTCAGGTGAAATGTCGCGTGGACCTTGATCTTCAGGGGCAGCTTCGATCTCCACACTTCGGGCAGCATCTTGCGCGCAGTTTCGATTGCGCCTTTGGTCCAGCGGAACTGCTGCGACTTCAGCGCGTTGATCTCCGACGGAAGCTCGGCGGGCGACGTGACGTCGTTCAGGTACACGAACCTCCATCCGCGCAACTGCGCGCGATAGCTCAAGTCGAGATCTTCGGTCAGCGTGTCGGCCTGCCAGTTGCCCGCATCTTCAATCGTATTCTTGCGCCATACGCCTGCCGTGCCGTTGAAGTTGATGAAGTAGCCAACCTTGTTGCGCACCGCCTGCTCGATCACGAAGTGTCCGTCGAGCGCCATGGCTTGCGTTCGCGTGAGAAGTGAATAATCGAAGTTCAAATGCTCCCAGCGCGTTTGCACCATCCCGATTTTCGGATCTGTGTTGAAGTGAGGAATCGTCTTGAGCAAGAAATCCTGTCGCGGAACAAAGTCCGCATCGAAAATCGCGATGAACTCGCCGCGCGCCGTGGTCAGCCCTTCTTTCAGCGCGCCGGCTTTGAATCCCTGCCGGTTCGACCGCCGGACGTGTTTGATATCGAAGCCGAGTTTCTGATACTTCTCAATGAATCCGCTGACAACGTTCACGGTCTCATCGGTCGAGTCGTCGAGCAGTTGAATCTCCAGCTTGTCTTTCGGATAAATCATGGCGCATGCGGCGTCAATGAGCCTTCCCACAACATAGCGTTCGTTGTACACCGGCAACTGGACAGTCACCAGCGGATACTCATCAAGCGATTGGACTGCCGGTGTCTTCTTGTCCTTGAACTTCAAGTAGTAGTAGATCATAATGAAGCCGTGCAATCCGAAGATGAACAGGATTGTAAGCGACACGATATAGGCAATCAGTATAAATTCAGCCATGATGGTTCTTCTTGCACCTCTATTGTTGATGATGGTTCAACTTACCAGCCCGACACGGTTTCGAGCAAAATGTCCTCGGAGATTTTCCGGATTGCTTCGTCGTAAGCAGACTGCTTTTGCGCGAAGCCTGCGCTCGGGTCGTAATCGCCGTAGTTCGTAAAGGTCTTGTCAAAAATCTTCTTCCGCAGCTTCATGTCCTGATAGACAACTTTCACGGACATGTTGATGCGCCGCTTGTTGACTGTTTCCCCTCCGCCGACGGCGAGAATCTCATCTCGTGCGCTTACAATCACTCCCTCGAGAATCGAATCGGCGGAACTCTTGTCCGTGACCGCAAGACTGTTGTCGCGAATGAACAAATCCGTGAGCGCGCGCGTGAGTTTCTCGCGCAGACTCGGTTCGCCCAGTCCCGATTGATCGTCCATCAACGGAATGGCAATCGTCTTCAGATGTGGAGGAACGGAAGCGCCGGTGAAGGAGTAGCATCCGACAAAGCTGAGAACTGCCGCCAGCACGGCGCTATGGATGCCGGGCGATTTCATCGCTACTCCAGATGGTATTCCTTGATTTTTCTGTACAGCGTTCGCTCGCTGATATTCAGTGCGCGTGCAGCCGCACGCCTGTTGCCTTTGAAGCGCTGCAGCGCCTCGGCGATGAGCTTGTGTTCCATATCGGTGAGCGAGAGACTTGAATCAGCCTGAATCGCCATCGGATCGTTCTGCTGGACGTGTGCGAGGGCAGTTGCCTGCTCGTGCAACACATTCTTCAGTTCGAGCACGTCCGCTTTGATTTCGAAGAGCGCACGGAGAATCAACTCGCGTTCAGCCTGTTCGACGCTCTTCCCTGTGACCATCGGAAGATTCCGCGATTCGGCGGCAGGCGGATGATACTCTTTGAGATATTTGTTGATGTCGGCAGCGTTCAGGAACTTTCCCGACTCAAGCACGAGCATGCTCTCGACAACATTGCGCAGCTCGCGCACGTTGCCGGGCCAGTGATAGGACTTGAGCGCATTCATGCCCTCGTCGGAGATGCCGCCGAACTTCGCGTTATTCTTCGCGGAGAATTCATCGACGAACGCTCTGAACAACACCGGAACATCGTCGACGCGCTGACGCAGCGGCGGAATGACAATGTTCACCGATCTGAGCCGGAAGTACAAGTCCGAGCGGAAGTGACCGTTGCGCACTTCGGCTTCGAGGTTCTTGTTGGTTGCGGCGAGGACGCGAACGTTCACGCGTCGCGGCATCGACGAGCCGACGCGGAGAAACTCGCCGTTCTCGAGAATGCGCAAGAATTTCACCTGCGCCGAGAGCGGCAACTCGCCGATCTCGTCGAGGAAAATCGTTCCGTTGTCGGCAAGCTCAAAGTCTCCCTTCCGCTCGCCCGCGGCGCCCGTGAACGAGCCGCGTTCGTGCCCGAACAATTCGCTCTCGATAATGCCTTCAGGAATCGCGCCGCTGTTCACCGTGATAAGCGACTTCTTGCTGCGCTGACTGGCGGCGTGGATTGTCTTCGCGATGATTTCCTTTCCCACGCCGCTCTCGCCTGTAATCAACACAGTAATGTCGGTCGGTGCGACTTGTTGCACGACCTCGACAATCTTCTTGAGCTCGACAGACTCGCCGAGAATCCCATGCTCCTCCTGAAAGCTTCGCGGGTTCAATTTGTAGGCTGCACTTTCCACGTTATCGAGCCACGACAAGATAGTCGATGTTGAATGATCGTTTTATTGCATCCCCTGCTGCCTTCGCCTCAGACTCACTCGCATACGCGCCGACATACACGGCGAACAATTCCTTCGAGCCTTTCATCTTCGATCCAACTTCGGTCTGATACTTCTGATACTCGAAGAACTGCTTCTGCTTGTTTGCGTTGGCGCGCGTCGAATAGACTCCGACCTGCAAGCTGAATTTTCCCGCCGTCACGTCCGGTTGCTGCTGCACAGGGGGGTGTTGTTCAATCGGAGTTTGTTGGACGGGCGTCGGTTCAGCCGGCACTGTCTTCACCGGTTCGTCAGGCTTCGCCGTCGGGACATCTTTCGTTGTGTCGGTGGCGGGCGGCGTAGTTGGCTGCACTGTCTCCTGCGTTGTTTGCGCGCCCGATTCCGTTGCCGCCGCGAGATATGCTGAGGTCGGATATGTCGAGCGGAGCTGATTCAATTTGATTTCTGCCGTGCGGTACAACCCGATGGCATAATAAAACTTGTACACTCTGTACAGCGCATCATCGGCCCATTCGCTTGTCGGATATTTGTCGACGATGTCTTGATACAGACGCACTGCTTCGGCTCCGTCAGTCGTCAGTACAGCCTGCACGTAGAGAATACCGGGATTATTCGGATATTGATTGAGAAGAGTAGGAAGTTCGGCGCGAACGTCTTCACCCCGTCCGCTTTCAATCTGTTGCAGGTAGCCGCTGATATCCGGCTGCTGCGAGAACGCTGCGCTCACACACATCAACACACTCATCATCAGAAACAGAATTCGCTTCATGCCGCTTCCTCTGCAATTAGTGAGTACGTGTCACGAACACGTTTGCCAAACAGCGTTGCGGCATTCGTTCGCTCAATCAGAATATCAACATAGCTGCCGGCCTGCTCATCGGTTCTCGGAAACACGGCCGTGCGATTGGAATCCGTGCGGCCCGTCCACACATCATCACTCTTCTTGCTTGGACCTTCGACAAGGATGCGCTCAACAGTCCCGACGAGCTTCTGGTTCAGCTCCGAGCAGATGGTTTGCTGCAACTGCGAAATCTCGAACACGCGCCGGCCTTTCACTTCCTCCGTCACATCATCAACCATTTCCCACGCCTTCGTGTTCTCCCGCGGAGAATACTTGAACGTATAGGCGCCGTCATATCGCACGCGTCGCATCAGCTCCACCGTCATCCGGTGTTCTTCTTCTGTTTCAGATGGGAAGCCGCTGATGATGTCGGTCGTGAGGCTGACGCCCGGAGTAATCGTTCGGATTCGCTCGACCAGCGCGAGGTAATGCTCGATGGTGTAGGTTCTGTTCATCAGCTCGAGAATGCGATTCGAGCCGCTCTGCACGGGCAGGTGAATGTATTTGCAGATGTTGTCGTTTTCCGCGATTGTTTCGATTAGCCGGTCGCTCATATCCTGCGGATGCGATGTTGTGAAGCGAACGCGCAGCGAACGATCGACCCTGGCAACGCTGCGCATCAGATCGGCAAAATCGTAAGCGCCGTCGCTGTAGGAATTCACATTCTGTCCGAGCAGCGTCACTTCCTTGAACCCGCGCCCGACCAGATCTCTCACTTCATCAACCACACTCTGCAGAGCGCGGCTACGCTCACGGCCACGCGTAAACGGCACAACGCAGAACGTGCAGAACTTATCGCATCCGCGCATTACCGAAAGCCATGCGCTGATACCGTCGGTTCGCAGCGGCACAATGTCTTCATAGTTCTCGACGCGCGACAGCCGCGTCGCAATTCCCTTTTCTCCCACGAGCGCGTTCTCGATGAGCGACGGAAGCTTGCGGTACTCATCCGGCCCGACGACGAGATCGACGAGCTTTTCTTCTTCCACCAATTTGAAACGAAGTCGCTCAGCCATGCAGCCGAGAATGCCGATGAGCCGCCCCGGTTTTTGCTTTTTGTATGTGCCGAACAACCCAATGCGCCCGTAGATGCGCTGCTCGGCATTATCGCGGATGGCGCATGTGTTCACGAGAATCACGTCCGCCTCGGACATGTCCTGCGTGAACCCGTACCCCTCGCCGGCGAGAATGCCGCCAACGACCTCGCTATCGGCAAGGTTCATCTGACAGCC
>JACRFA010000092.1 GCA_016218065.1 Ignavibacteriota bacterium
CGCATACGTATGAGAATACGACCTTCAAGTTGCTGGGGGAGGGGATGGAGGTCAACATCGAATTCGATCTGATTGGTAAGTACATTGAGCGCATGATCTCGCATACGCCTCCCGGATCATCGGGCATTACCACCGACAAGCTTGCGTCGTGGGGCTACGGCACGAGGTAAAATGTCTTGATTCGTTTTCCGAAATTGAGTATGTTGATGCACAACTTCTTAGACAAAATCTGTAGGTGTGTCGATGTTCGGTTTTCTGATTGCCATAGAAATATTACTTAGCATTCTCCTCATTATCTCAGTATTGATGCAGTCAAGCAAGGGGGGAGGTCTCGCAGGAACATTTGGTGGCGGAAATGTTGGAATGATGTTCGGCGTACGACGCACGGCAGATTTCCTCAGCAACGCGACATGGATACTCGCCACGAGTTTTGTGTTGATTGCGTTGATCGTGAACATCTTTTTCCTGCCTCGCGTTGGTGCAACGAGCGAAGAAAGCGTGCTGCAGAGAACGGCGCCAACAACCCAATCGAGTGGTGGTCAGCTCCCGACAACTCAGCCGCCTACGCAGCAGCCTGAACAGACGCCTGCAAAATAGTTACAGCAATAATTCGGCACCCATGGCTCAATTGGTAGAGCAACTGACTCTTAATCAGTGGGTTCCAGGTTCGAGTCCTGGTGGGTGCACAACCTGAGCATCGTGCCAAGGAATATTCCTTGGCTTTTGTTTTTTGGAGAGTGGATGGGCGCGGACCCTTTGAGCCAACCAATTATTGCCACCGATGTATCGGCGGAGTTTGATCAGCTCACTTCGCGTTGCGCGTTTCTCGATCGTTCTTCTTGCGGACGCATCGTCGTCACCGGCAATGATCGCCTTGATCTTCTCCATCGACTTTCAACGAACGACTTGCTGAAACATGCCCCCGGCGATGTTGTCAGCACCGTGTTCACGACGGAGAAGGGAAGGATTATCGATTACGTTCAGGTCGGAATTCGAGAATCTTCACTGCTGCTTTTCTGTTCAGCAGGGATGGAAGAAACGCTGTCGGCCTGGATCGATAAGTACACGATTATGGATGACGTTCGTCTGGAGGGCATCAGCAAAACGACTGTTCTGTTTTCCGTGATTGGACCGGAATCACTGGAGCGAGTGAGTTCAACTCTCGACCTCCGTCTCACCCCTAACAGCATCGTTGACGCACATCTTAAGTTCGGAGAAGTTACCGTGCTGTGCCGCATTGAACGCGATACTGTGATTTGTGATCTTGTCGCCCGCACTGACGATGCGAAGAGTCTCCGAGACCTCTTGCAGAGGTCCGAAACTGAGATCGAAGAGGGGAGCCAGGATGCGTTTGAGTTCTACAGAATTTCGCGGGGCGTCCCAAATACAGGATCGGAGCTGAATGAATCGTACAATCCGTTTGACATCGGATTGCTCGACGCAGTGGGTTTTTCGAAGGGATGCTACATAGGGCAGGAAGTCATCGCCAGGCTTGATACGTACCAGAAAGCGCAGAAGAGCCTGTACGGACTGATCTCAGACGCGGCGCAGGGAAGCGTACCCGCTGGTTCGACTGTGCTTGTCAATGATACAGAAGCCGGCACCATTACTAGTGCTTCACGCTCGAGCGTTCGCGGCAAGCAGGTGATGATGGCAGTACTCAAGAAAGAACTCGCACATGCCGATGACTCTTACAGAGCCGTACAGCCTGGCAGGAGCTATGTGCTGAGTGCGAGAGATTTTCCGATCAATGTGTAATTGATCGAAGACTTGTTCATTTCTATTTGGAGAATGCATGAAGCTTTCCTACTCGGTTGAGGAAGTGGAGAGATGGCGCGATAGAGTGTATCGTCGTAGTTCCAAGGCTGGCATACGCGGCGAGCAAGAGACGCTACGCTTCATCAACAAGGTGGGATTCTGTCTGACATTTCAATCTCCGGATGTTGAATTGCCGAATCTCTGGGACGCTGTGATGGGGAGGAATGGCAGGGCGAGGACCTCAAACGAACGCAACTACTATCTCTCCTACGCATGGGAGATCCAAAGCATTCTGCCGAACCACAACAGCATCTATCTGGGAAAGATTTTCAAGCGGCGACCGAGCGTAATCTCTCGCGAGTACTTCACCTACTTCTACGCGCTGACGGCCAGAACAGGAAGCGTCGACGAATACAAGAGAGAGTTTGCCGACGGGAAGCTGTCTCCCGCGGCGAAGAAGATTCTGGATGTTCTCATGCGACAAAGTCCGATGTCGTCGCGCGAATTGCGGACGGCTCTCCAGGGAAAATTGCGCACAGCAATTCCGGGATTCGAAAAAGCCATCGAGGAGTTGCAGCGCAAGATGTTCATTACGCGAATTGTCGGGGAGGAAGGCAAGTTCACAGCAATGTGGGCCCCGATCGTCAAGGTGTTTCCTCAGGAAGTCCGGAAGGCGCGAACGATTTCCTCCGATGCGGCCCGAGAACAGTTGTTACGCAAGTACTTTGAGAATCAGCTTGTCACATCGATTGAGAGTATTCACAAAGTATTTGGATGGGCAAAGAAAGACATCTACAGAACCATCGGTCAGCTCATACACGCGGGCGTCATCGTGCCCAGCAAAACCGCCGATGGTTCGCGCGGACGCGACTATTGTTTTGTGAACTAGCGAGAAGGTAGAAGGATACACGGTGAAGAAGCAACTCGAGAAACCACCCAAAGCATACAAGAACGCAGACTTTCTGAGCAGCCCCGACGCAAGGTCTCTCAGAATCTTCTCTGAGTTCGCAGAACCGCAGTCGCGATTCCGTCGCCAAAACATCAAAGATACGATCGTGTTCTTTGGGTCAGCTCGCATCAAAGAAAAGAAAGAAGCGAAGGCGCTCCTGAAGCAAGCCGAAGGCACAATCGCCAAATCCAAACGACCGACCAAGAAGATGTTGCTCACGTTGCGTTCGGCGCAGCACGCGGTGGAGATGTCGCGATACTATGACGACTGTGTCGAGCTTTCTCGACTTCTCTCTGAGTGGTCGAAGAAGTTGAACCACACAAGTCGCTTCATCGTCTGTTCCGGCGGCGGTCCCGGTATCATGGAAGCGGCAAACAGGGGAGCGCATCTTGCCGGCGCGAAAACGATCGGGCTGAATATCAGCTTGCCATTCGAGCAGTTCTCCAACGGATACATCTCGCCGGGTTTGAACTTCGAGTTTCACTACTTCTTCATGAGAAAATTTTGGTTTGCCTATCTCGCCAAAGCGTTGGTCGTTTTTCCCGGCGGGTTCGGAACGATGGATGAGCTTCTGGAAATCCTGACTCTGCTGCAGACGGACAAAATCAAGAAGAGAATGGCCGTCGTGATCTACGGAACCGAGTACTGGAACAAGATCATCAACTTCGATGAGATTGTTCGCATGGGCATGGCTTCGCAGGAGGATCTATCGTTGTTCAAGTTCTTCGACGACCCGCAGGAGGCCTTCGCGTACCTCAAGGATTTTCTGCTCACCAACTATCCGAACCCGGGGAAATTCGAAGCAGAAGGCGGTCACTTGATCAAGCCAAGATCTTTCAAGCGTTCGAGCAGTACTCGCTGACTGATTGGCTTCACCAAATACGCGTCGCAAAGGGGTCCCGCGGATATGACATTCGCGCGATCTTGAAGAGCGGTTGTCATCACAATGTGTGTACGCTTACCTTTGGTTGGAAGTTTCTCCGCTTCCAGGGATCGCATTCCTCGCAACACTTCCTGCCCATCCATTCCCGGCATCATGATGTCGAGACAAACAAGATCGTAAGGTGACACGTCTTCAAAAGCTGCCTCGTATGCTTGAAGCGCTTCAGCACCGTTAACGGCGATGTGTACCTCGCCATATTCCTTTAGGAGCCGTTGGAGGATGAGTCTACTTGCAAAGTCGTCATCGACGACGAGAGTTTTCATTGGTGGGTCAGATTAATGTCGGGATGAAAATACTGCACAAAGCGCTAAGATGCAACAAATGATCGGGCAGCGCGTTGACTCATTAATAATGTAACTTTGCGGAAGGGTCGCGGAAGTCGTTGCCTCATAATCGATGTTACTTAGGGATATTGTTTCGCAACCGAAAGGTGAGTCGCCAGATCAATCCATTTCAGTTGCAACAGATCATGCAACACAGACATTCGCTTCGTTTGTGGTCCTGCATCTCGTACCTGAACTCGAAAGATCTTTCGGTTTTCTGAGGCATAACGATGGAGGATGCTTCATTGGGAAGGGGACGGGTCCGGAAGAGTCCTCGTCCTGCCTCCATCGATTCGGCTCTCCCTATATAAGCTGCTTCGCAACAGAGCGTGCGTCTGTTGCACGAACAAAATCAAACTGCTGCGCTTTGCCCTTCATGTCAATGCG
>JACRFA010000093.1 GCA_016218065.1 Ignavibacteriota bacterium
CACACCGTCCGCTGAATTTCCTCGATCGTGATCGGAGACTTCACATCGCCGACGACGACCTTCAGCACCTCGCGGGCAAGGTCCACCGTCATGTCTTTTCCTTCGAGCGATGCCTTTGCCAGCAAGCTGATCAGGCAGCCTTCCAGTTCACGGATGTTCGTCGTGATGTTGGACGCGAGACATTCAATAACGTCGCCGGAAATTTCGATCTTTGCTTCCTTCGCTTTATGCTGAAGAATGGCGATACGCGTCTCGAGGTCGGGCGGCTGAATGTCGGCTGTCAGTCCCCACTGAAACCGCGAGAGCAACCGATCATCAAGTCCCTTCAGTTCTTTCGGCGGTCGGTCGGATGAAAGGATGATTTGTTTGCCGATCTGGTGCAACTCGTTGAAGGTATGGAAGAAACTGTCCTGCGTCTTTTCTTTGCCGGAGAAGAACTGGATATCATCGACAATCAGAATATCCATGCTGCGATAGAACGCAGCAAAGTCGTTGATCCGATCGCTCTGAATCGCATCGACAAACTCCACCGTAAATTTTTCGCTCGACACGTAGATCACGCGTTTCGTTTTGTCATTCTGCAACACGTGGTTGCCGATTGCTTGCATGAGATGCGTCTTGCCAAGTCCGGTGCCGCCGTAGATCACCAGCGGATTGAACGATGTGCCGCCCGGATTGTTGGCAACTGCGGTCGCGGCCGCTCGCGCGAGCTGATTGCTTTCGCCTTTGATGAAATTGTCGAACGTGTAGCGGGCATTCAGGAACGTCTGGAAACTTCCATTCATCTCTTTCATGCGTGAAGATGTTGACGGAGGTTGACTTCGCAGCCGAAACGATTCGGGCTGCGGCGGAAACGAACGCTTCTCGGCTCTCACCGGCTGCGGCTGAACGATGTCTGGCTCTTGTTCCACCGGCGGATCGTCCTTCGATATCTCATACTCGAGAAACGCATCCTTCCCCAGCACCCGGGTGATCGTTGAATTGATCATGCCCTCAAAGTGTTCTTCAATCCAATCATAAAAAAACTGGCTGGGAACGCGAACAGTAAGCCTGGTTCCTTCAAGCGTCATCGGCTCGATCGGTTCGAACCAGGTTTTGAAGCTCTGGGAATTGACATTATCTGACAGAATGGTCATGCAAGCAGACCAAACCCGCCCGGCTTGCTCAAGCTCGGAGGGATGAGTAGTAGTTTGTAACATCTCAATCATAAGACCAAAGGGGATAATTGATAAGATATGTTATCAACGCTCATTTGTAAGTTGTCCACAAGGATATCAACATGCGATTGTAATAGCAGATTTTCTCAACTCTTATTCAACAGTTATCAACAGCCCGCGCCAGCGCCGGAAGAGCTGTAAGCGATTGGAATGGACTAGGTAAAGAGTGCCACGGGTACGTCCGTGCTTTATCATGTGAAAAACGGAAGCTCGAACAGCTAGGGACTCGCAGAAAAGAAATTTATTCACGAGTTATCAACACCGAGAACATCGGCAGGCTGTTCAAAAAAATACTACATGCGATCAGGGTTCGCAAGTTAAAAATGATTTTTATTATTGAATCTCGTTCATAGAGTGTGTACCTTTTTACGCATTAGCCAACAACGAGGATTGTCGAGAACGACAACCCTCTTTTTTTCGCTGCCGAGGATCGACCGAGACAGGAGTTTGCATGAAGAGAACATTTCAGCCGCACAAACGAAAACGAAAGAACACACACGGCTTTCGTGAACGCATGGCGACAAAGAACGGACGTCGTGTGCTCGCCCGCCGCCGGGCAAAAGGTCGCAAGAAGCTGACGGTCAGCGACGAGCGCTAGTCGGCTGGCCAAGGTAAAGGTGACGCGTGAAGAAGAGTGAGATTCTGCGAAGCCGCGATCTCTTCAAGCGCGTTGCTCTGAAGGGCAAGCGTGTTGAGACTGTGCTGTTCCGGTGTTCGTTTCTCGCCGAGCGGGGCGAGCAAGCGGGTCTGCAAGTCGGCTTCAAAGTTCCTTCCAAAAAACTCAATGCTGTCCGTCGCAACAGAATCCGAAGGTTAATGCGTGAGGGCTTTTCTGCCCGCCGAAGTGTGCTCGACAGCGCACTCGAGAGAGCGAAGTCGCAGGTACACATGATGCTCATCTTCAAAACAGATCAGCAAGCCTCCGCCGATAAGCTTCGTCTGTCGATGGTGCTCGGCGATATCGGCGCAATCTGTCAGACCATTGCGAACAGGTTGTGACTATGTCCATCGTGCTGCGTGCCGTCATTCGTTTGTATCAACTCGCCGTTTCGCCGCTACTGCCGGCAAACACCTGTCGGTTCCATCCAACCTGTTCACAGTATGCGCTCGATGCGATTGGAAAGTACGGCGCGGCGCGCGGCGCATGGCTGGCCGCGAAAAGAATCGGGAAGTGCCATCCGTTTCACCCGGGAGGTTACGATCCCGCATGAGAATCATGTAAAGAACGAGAATGTCTCGTCGGAGAGAATGTAATGGATAAAAGGGCAACATTCGGTTTTGTGCTCATTGCACTTGTGCTTATGGTGTGGATGTGGTTTAACACGCCGCCTCCACAAACCGGCAAACCGCGCCCCGACAGTGCGGCAACCTCAATTGCTGTTCAGCCTGAAAGTGCGAAGGCGAAACCGCCGCTTGAACGCCCTGTCGAAGCGGAACACAAAGAGAAGGAGCAAGGACTCGGTCAGTTCTTCTCCTCAAGAGCAAAAGGCGCCGAGAAGATCCTGGTCGTCGAGACGGATCTCTACAGAGCGGAGATCACGACGAAGGGTGGCTTGATACGGAAGTGGGAGCTGAAGAATTTCAAAACGTGGAATCAATTTCCCGTTCAGCTTGTCGATCCGGAAAAGGGAGGAGACTTCAGTCTTCTCTTCATCTCGAAAGATGGAAAGCAGATCAACACGCGTAACCTCTACTTCAATGCAGCATTTTCATCGGGAGTAACAACGACGCTTGCGGGCGAAGAGAGTCTTTCGGTGAACCTCGAGCTTCCTGTTGGTGAAGGCAAGAAGATTGTGAAGCGGCTGACCTTCACGAACAACAAGTACAGCTTCGACGCAGAAGTTCTGTTTGTGGGGATGCAGGATGTTGTTTCGGGTTTTGAGTATCAGGTTGTGTGGGAAAATACCTTGCCGTATGCCGAACACAACAGCATCGACGAATCGGGTTTCGCCAGGGCCTACGCGTACTCCGGCGGCGAGCTGGCAGAAATCGATGCGACGAGCGAAACCGAGCAGGTCAAAAAAGATATTACTGGCGTGACCGACTGGGTCGCCATGCGCAACAAATATTTTGCGCTGGCCATTATGCCGACTTCCGCTCAAAGCCAGGGCGGATACCTTGAGGGGAGTCGCAAGGCGCAGCCTGATCGTGGCGAGAAAGAAAGCTACAATCTTGCGCTGAAAATGCCGTTCAAGGCGCAGCGCGAGGAACGCTCGCGCTTCACCGTTTTCCTCGGACCACTTGACTTCTCGCTGATCAAGTCGATGGACAAGGGGTTGGATCACATCATGAGTCTCGGCGCGGCCTGGATCATTCGGCCGATCACTGAGTACCTTATGCTCCCGCTCTTCAA
>JACRFA010000094.1 GCA_016218065.1 Ignavibacteriota bacterium
GAGAAAGACAGCCACCGAGATTGCGCTCGGCCTGGTAATGAGCGTCGCGGGATTTCTTGTTGCGCGGATTCATCTTCTCATCTTCGACAGGATGTATCTGAAGTGGGGGAGTGTGAAGAATACGGTGGGCGACTGAAACGACGGTGCGAGGTGTTTGCAATTGGAAGTGCACTGCCGTATCTTTTTGCCAAAGAGAAGGGGACCATGCTCGTGGATGTCGACTCGCTTCGAACGAAGATCAGAAATGCTGTCAGACAGGTTGAGTCCTCGGCGCGCATCCTGTTGTATGGCTCGCGCGCGCGAGGAGATGCACGAGACGATTCGGATTGGGATATCTTGATACTTCTTGATGGGCGCGTCGACGGCGCACGCGCTCAGCGAGTAAGGCGAGCGGTCTATGAGGTTGAATGGGAAACAGGCGAAGTACTCTCCACAATTGTTCGAAGCAACGACGATTGGGAGAGCGCGTTGTCAAGATCTACACCGCTCTATAAGAATGTTGCCAAGGACGCCATTTCCGTGTGAAGACTCCGAACGAATCACTAGTCTGGTACAGGCTCGAGCGAGCACGCGAAACATATGCCGAGGCCTTATTGATGAGAGACGGACGCCGCTGGAATGGTCGCGTCAACAGGCTGTACTATTCTTGCTACTATGCGGCAGCCGCACTTCTCCTCACGAAGAATCTCTCGTTTGCAAAGCACTCCGGGACACGTTCACTTCTGAACAAACACTTCATCAAGACACAAATCATCTCGACTGATCTTGGTGAGCTGTACAACACCCTATTTGACCTTCGTCAGGAGAGCGACTATGAAGATTTCTTTCGCCTCACTCCGGAACTCGTCAAACCGTGGGTTCCACTGACAAATGACTTCATTACAAGAGTTGAAGTAATCATCTCGAAGTCCTGATCCATCACTGTGTCAAGGAGGAAGACGACTGAGCTTGCTCGGCTGTCACCGCAGTCGCTGTGACAGAATCAGAATGGCGATCGTCTTCGATATCGACACGGCGCTTGGTGAGTGCCCGGTTGCCGTGACGACCAAGAAAAAGGAGATGTTTGGGTTTTCTCGGCCTCATTCGGAAGGTCTGTTGGAGTTTCGATGAGCGCATACCCCACTTACACATTCATATCCAGATGAGACAGCGATGAGAGGTGTAGCGATATTGATCTCGACATGTTTTTATTTCTTGGGGCTGATCCTTGCGGTAAGAATGTTCAGGTCCCCGGAGAAGTTCTTGCAATATCGCGGACAGCTGTTGCTGTTGGATGATGAAGAAACTGCTTGCATGTGGATTAGGATTCTTGGGGTGATTGCGATGATAATGTTTCTACTCATTCCCTTGGGGTTACTATGGCTCTGGCATATAGGGCACATTGATTCTTGAACGATGATTGGTATTCGGGAATTTCGGTTCATTGCAGGAATTTGTATGGGACGCGCTTTCAGAATGGCGGTTGTCTTCGATATCGTCACGGCTCAAAGAGAAGGCGCGGTTGCCCTGCCTACTCTACGAGTCCCCACGGGTCGTAGACAAGCCACTCGTAGTCTACGACCCACAGGGAGTCGTTGACCGCCAGGCAGGCGTGATGACCCGGAAAAATTGTGTTCAGCGAAACTCAGCTGAGCAACGGGCGACACACCTATTTGCGAGGTAGACCGCTCCGCCCGCCTACCGTCAAAGTTCAATTGGGCAGTCAGGCTTCGCGCCATGCACCTCAGTCATGACGAGGAACACTCTACGAGTCGTAAACCCGTCGGAAGCCCACATCCTCACAGTTAAAGAGACCATTCTTTCTTTTGCCTCGTCACGCCATTCTTGTTATATTTATCCCCGAATCATTTTCTGAATTCATTCATTGCCAAAGCGAACCGATCTCAATTCCATCCTGATCATCGGCGCCGGACCGATTGTCATCGGGCAGGCGTGTGAGTTCGACTATTCCGGCACGCAAGCATGCAAAGTGCTGCGCGAGGAAGGGTATCGCATCATCCTCGTCAACAGCAATCCCGCCACCATCATGACCGACCCCGAGATTGCCGACCGTACGTACATCGAGCCGATCACGCCGTACTTCGTCGAGAAAATTATCGAGCGGGAGCGACCCGACGCAATTCTGCCGACGATGGGGGGCCAAACTGCGCTCAACACTGCGGTTGCCCTTGCGGAAAGCGGCGTGCTTGCAAAGTACAACGTTGAGCTGATCGGCGCAAAGCTTGAGCCGATCAAAAAAGCCGAAGACCGCGAGCTGTTCAAGAAGACGATGGATGCGATCGGGATGGAGACTCCACGCGGCGGCTTCGTGCGTTCGGTTGATGATGGATTGAAGCTCGCGCAACTTATCTCGTTTCCGATCATCATTCGTCCGTCGTTCACGATGGGAGGAACTGGCGGCGGCATCGCGGAGTCGATGGAGGAGTTTGAAGCGAAGCTCGAACACGGACTCGAAGCCAGCCCGATGCACGAAGTGTTGATGGAAGAATCGATACTCGGCTGGAAGGAGTACGAGCTTGAGGTGATGCGCGACCTGAAGGATAACGTCGTAATTATTTGTTCAATTGAGAATTTCGATCCGATGGGCGTGCACACGGGCGACTCGATTACCTGCGCGCCGCAGCAAACGCTCACGGACAAGGAATACGAGGCGATGCGCGACGATGCGCTGAAAATTATCCGCGCCATCGGCGTCGAGACCGGCGGCTCGAACATCCAGTTTGCTGTGAACCCGAAGACGGGGGAGCGGCGTGTCATTGAAATGAACCCGCGCGTCTCGCGCTCGTCGGCGCTTGCATCGAAGGCAACGGGGTTTCCGATCGCGAAGATCGCGGCGAAGCTCGCAGTCGGGTACACACTCGATGAAATTCCCAATGACATTACGAAGCTCACGCCCGCCTCGTTCGAGCCGACAATCGACTATACCGTCGTGAAGATTCCTCGCTGGGACTTTGAGAAATTCAAAGGCGTCGATAGTACGCTCGGCATTCAGATGAAGTCGGTCGGCGAGGCAATGGCGTTCGGACGGACATTCAAAGAAGCGCTGCAGAAGGCGCTGCGTTCGCTTGAACAAGGACGCTTCGGTTTGGGCGCAGACGGAAAAGACGTTGTTGACTGTTCGTCGTTGACGGTGGAGCAACAGGCGCAGTGGCGCGTGAGGATTCGAACGCAGCTCAGTCGGTCGCGACCCGAGAACATTTTCTATCTTCGCTACGCGTTTCAACTTGGGATGACGATCGAGGATCTCTTTGCGATCACGAAGATCGATCCCTGGTTTCTCCATAACATCAAACAGATTGTTGATCTCGAAGAAGAATTGAAGGAGTACGGGATTGAAGCATAACATTTTGGGAGGACTTTGTCTTGTTTTTATCCTCTCTTCTGCACTCGCAATTGCACAGACGGTGCCATCCGACAGAGAGGCTCTTGAGACGGGCGCAGGCGCTGGGATGGCCAAGTATGCCGATATGAACGGCTATCCCGGACCGAAACACATTCTCGACATGCGCGACACGCTGAAAATCACGTCGCAACAGGGAGAAAAGATTCAGGCTCTCTTTGATGAGATGAAGAAGAATGCAATCGCGAAAGGGAAGCAGATCATTGCACAGGAAGAGCGTCTCGACGCCCTGTTTAGAGGCGGCTCGGCAACAACCTCACAAGTAAATTCTCTTTCGCGTGAGATAGGAAAGCTCCGCGGCGAATTGCGAGCGGTTCACTTGACCGCGCACATCGCAGCAAAGAAGATTCTGACGAAGGAACAGACTGCACTCTACAACTCCCTCCGTCATGGTTCGCCTAAGATGCACGAAGGACATTGAAGACAATTACGCACGACATATTGTTGAAGGCAAAGCAGTACGGTTTCTCCGATCGTCAGCTTGCGCATCTCTGGAAGACGGACGAGACAAGTGTCCGCGAGTTGAGGAAACGCCTCGATGTGTTGCCGGTGTTCAAGACGGTCGATACCTGCGCGGCTGAGTTTGCTGCTGAGACGCCGTATCACTACTCGACGTACGAAACGGAGAACGAATCTGTTCGTTCATCCAACAAAAAAGTCATCATTCTTGGCGGCGGACCGAATCGCATCGGTCAGGGAATTGAATTCGATTACTGCTGCGTGCACGGTGTGATGGGTCTCGAAGAAGAAGGCTACGAGACGATCATGATCAATTGCAATCCCGAAACAGTCTCGACCGATTACGACACGACGGACAAACTGTACTTCGAGCCGCTCACGCTTGAAGACGTGCTCAACATCTGCGAGCAAGAGCAGCCCGACGGCATCATTGTCAGTTTTGGCGGACAAACGCCGCTGAAGATTGCCAAGGCGCTGGAGGCGAACGGCTTCAAGATTCTTGGCACATCGACTGAAGGCATTGATCTTGCCGAAGACAGGAAGCGATTCGGCAAGCTGCTCGATGAGCTTGCGATTCCGTGTCCGGCCTGGGGAACGACATCGACGGTGGATGACGCGCTTGCGATTACGCAGCGCATCGGTTATCCCGTGCTGGTGCGACCTTCGTATGTGTTGGGCGGACGAGCGATGGAGATTTGTTACGGCGACGAAGCGCTGCGCGAGTACATGGCAAAAGCTGTGCACGTGTCGCCCGAACATCCGGTGCTGATCGACAGGTTTCTCGAAGACGCGTTCGAATTTGATGTCGATGCGCTCAGTGACGGCAAGGAGGTGTACATCGGCGGCGTGATGCAGCATATTGAAGAAGCCGGAATTCATTCGGGCGACAGCTCGTGCGTTTTGCCGCCGTATCAGATTACCGCGCAGCAGCTGCACACGCTGATGAGCTACACACGCAAGCTCGCGCTCGCGCTGAACGTTGTTGGGCTTGTGAATGTTCAGTATGCGATGCAGGACGGCGTTGTGTATGTGCTTGAAGTGAATCCGCGTGCGTCGCGCACGGTTCCGTTCGTGAGCAAGGCGACGGGCATTCCACTCGCGAAGATCGCGGCGAAGCTGATGGTGGGCAAAAAACTTCGCGATCTGGCAATCGGCGGATTCAATTGGGCGCGACACGTGTCGGTGAAAGCGTCCGTCTTTCCGTTTCCCAAATTTCCGCAAGCGCGACACTTCCTCGGCCCTGAGATGCGTTCGACGGGCGAAGTGATGGGTATCTCCAACAACTTCGGCGTCTCGTTCGCCAAGGCGTCCATTGCGAGCGGCATGCCGCTGCCGCAATCGGGCACGGTGTTCGTGAGTCTGAACGACAACGACAAACGCGACCGGGCGCTCAGCATTGTGCGCGCGCTCTTTCGGCTTGGCTTCAAAATTATCGCGACCGAAGGAACAGCAAAATTTCTGAACCGAAATGGCGTGCCGAACAAAGCCGTTTTGAAAGCCGGCGAGCCGACGCTGAACATCGTCGACATCATCAGGAATGGCTGGGTGCAGCTGATCATCAACACCCCGCTCGGACAAACCTCGCGCGAAGACGAGCATGCTATCGGACAAACGGCGATGGAGTACAAGGTGCCGTTCATTACAACGCTCGCTGCCGCGGCCTCGGCCTGCAAAAGCATCGACGAGATGCGGTCGAGTCAGCTTTCGGTGATGAGCGTGCAAGAGCATCATGAACTTGCCGCGCAAGGCGGCGTCGCCAAACCTGTTGAGACCATCGAAGATTGTGAACGGCTCGTCGAGTACATCAGATCGTTCCAGATCTGATCCCACATCTCTCTTCCGCATTCCTCCACAGAACGCCGGGCTGTTTGTCAGATGACGCACAATTTTGTTTTGTCATTTCCGTATCTTGTTCTCCACACAGGAGCGATGTTTGCATGTACATTCTAGGCATTTCGTGCTACTATCACGATTCTGCGGCCGCGATTCTGCTCGACGGCAAAATACTCGCGGCGGCGCAGGAGGAACGGTTCTCGCGGAAGAAGCACGATTTCAGATTTCCGACGCACGCGATTCAGTACTGTCTCGCTGAAGCGGGGATCAGCGCCACGGATCTTGCCTACGTCGCCTTCTATGACAAGCCGCTCATAAAATTTGAGCGACTGCTCGAAACGTACCTTGCGTACGCGCCACGCGGCATCCAATCATTCATGCTCGCGATGCCGCTCTGGTTGAAAGAGAAACTCTGGATTCCGAATCTGATCGAAAAGAATCTCGGCTACGAAGGCGAGATTTTCTGTCCCGAACATCACGAGTCGCATGCCGCGTCTGCGTTCTTCCCTTCGCCATTTCAGGAAGCGGCGTTTCTTACGCTCGACGGCGTTGGTGAATGGACGACAACGAGCTACGGCATTGGCAAAGATAATCGCATCCAGATTCATGGCGAGTTAAGCTTTCCGCACTCGCTCGGATTGCTGTACTCCGCGTTCACATACTTCACGGGCTTCAAAGTCAATTCCGCCGAATACAAAGTGATGGGACTCGCTCCCTACGGCGAGCCGAAGTACGTGCAAAGAATCTACGATCACCTCCTCGATCTAAAAGAGGACGGATCATTCAAGATGAACATGGAGTACTTCGATTTCTGCGCCGGCCTGAGAATGACGAACGGAAAGTTTGCCGAATTGTTCGATGGTCCGCCGCGTGTCGGTGAATCGAAGCTGACGCAGCGAGAAATGGATCTTGCCCGATCGGTTCAGGAAGTGACTGAAGAAATTATGCTGCGGCAGGTTCGCCACGTGCATAAAGAAACCGGACAGAAGAATCTCGTTCTCGCCGGAGGCGTCGCGTTGAATTGCGTTGGTAACGGTCGGCTGCTGCGTGAATGTCCGTTTGAGAAAATGTGGATTCAACCTGCAGCCGGAGATGCGGGAGGCGCGCTCGGAGCTGCGCTCTATGTCTGGTACACATATCTGGGGAACGAACGACGAACCGACGGACAGCGAGACGCGCAGCAAGGCTCCTATCTCGGGCCTGCATACTCCGATCACGAGATCGAACACCTTCTGAAGATGAATGAGATTGTCTATCGGAAAGTGAATGCTGATGAGTTGCCGGAGTTGGTTGCCGATCTGATTGCGGGCGAAAACGTGATTGGGTGGTTCCAGGGTCGAATGGAGTTCGGGCCGCGAGCGCTCGGCAGTCGCAGCATCGTTGGCGATGCGCGCTCGCCGAAGATGCAGTCCATCATGAATCTGAAAATCAAATTCCGCGAATCATTCCGTCCCTTTGCTCCGACGGTGTTGCGCGAGAAAGTGTCGGACTATTTTGAGATGGAATGCGAAAGTCCGTACATGTTGCTTGTCGCGGATGTTGTGAAGGAGCGCCGCGTAACAATGACGGAGGAGCAGCGGAAACTTTTCGGCATTGACAAGCTCAATGTGCCCCGATCAGACATCCCAGCCGTAACTCACGTCGATTATTCCGCTCGCATACAGACAGTAGATCGTCGCGATCATCCGTTGTACTATGACATGATCAACGCGTTCTACAAGAAAACCGGATGTCCCGTTATCATCAACACGTCATTCAATGTTCGCGGCGAGCCGATCGTGTGCAAACCGCAGGAAGCGTACAAATGCCTCATGCGAACGGAGATGGATTATCTTGTGATAGGGAACTTCGTGATCGCCAAGAGAGAACAGAAGCCGCTTGAACAAGACTCAGATTGGATGAAGGAGTTCGAACTTGATTGAGAAGATTGACTCGTCGCAGGAAGCAGTACGAAAGACCGGCAAGGCTTTTCTTATCGGCTTCAGTATCATTGCAGCGGTACTTTTTCTCGCTAACAGCGGTTGGTTTCAGTTTGATTTTCAACGCGGCGCAGCAAGCAATGGATGGAAGTGGTTTCTGGGCGCGGCGGTTGTCTTATTCGGGTTAAGCCGCGTCGCGTATCCCATCATGAAGCCGATTCACATCGGATGGATGACGCTGGCGTTCGCGCTGGGTTGGCTCAACACACGCATTCTGCTGAGTCTGTTTTTTTATCTCATTCTCACTCCCATCGGGTTGATGATGAGAGTGTTTGGGAAAGATTTTCTCGATGAGCGGATCGATCGTTCGGCATCAACGTACTGGAAGAAACGCGACCTGAGCACGTTCGATCCAAAACACATCGAGCGCAGGTTTTGATTTTACTTTTGCAAACAACGGAGATTTGACATGGTACGCAGCAAGCTTTCGATTGTCGGAGAGTTGTGGGACTTCATGAAAGTCCGAAAGAAATGGTGGCTCGGGCCGATTGTGTTCATGCTGCTGCTGCTCGGGCTCCTGCTTGTCTTCACTCAAGGGTCGGCATTGGCGCCGTTTATTTATACGCTGTTCTAGATTTAGCAATTCGAAGAAAAACAAAACGCTCCTTCATAGCGAAGGAGCGTTGATGATTCCGACCGCAGACCTCGCGCTATTTGGCGAGTATTACCTTGCGCACAGTTACATACTCCGGTGCTTCGAGCATGCAGAGGTACACCCCTGATGAGAGTGCGCTTCCGTCCTCAGCGTGTCCATCCCAAGTCAATGGCCAAGTCCCGGCGTCAATTGTCCGATCGAGCAGTGTGCGCACTTTGCGTCCAAGGACATCGAAGATCGAAACCCGAATATGCGATGTGGAGGCGACCAGCAACGTGAATGTTGTCGTTGGGTTGAAGGGATTCGGATAGTTCTGTGTAAGCTCGAAAAGTTTCGGCAGCTCCTCGGTCGGTGGTTGCGGCACGACTGTCCCGATGGCGCGAAGCTCAGCAATGGAGATGTACTTGTGTGATCCGCCTGGCGTTCCTGCAATACGAATGGCATTCCCCGATGCCGAATCAAAAGTGAGGCGATACTTCTGATAATTGGGCGCCGCGCCCGCGTCATAGGTGGGTGTGATTTGCAGGCCTCGAACTTCCCTCCATTCGTCGCCCACGCGAACTTCAACACGTGGCGGTCCGGAAAAATATCCACCACGTAAGCTGTGGAGTCCTTCCTGAAACTCAAGAGCAGTGAACGTGAATGCCGAGAGATAGACGTAGCCAACCCATTCAAGCGTCTTTGTTGTGACGCCGTTTTCGGTATCGTATTGATCTGCAGAAGATGTGCTTCCGAGCGCGGGGGTTACACCATCGCGTATCGTTTCGATATCCTTGTTGCCTTCGCCAGTCGGGTTCAACACGGACGCCAACGGGTTGCCGGTGGAAGTGACGTCGTTCGGGCTGCCGCCAATTGAAGGTGTCGCAACAAAGATTTGTCGCGTGAACTGACGCGAGCCGCTGGCGTTTTCGACGGTGAGCGTGAAAGTCTTCGTCTGCTTCACTTCGACAATCAGCGATCCGTTCAGAGGCACTGGTCCAATTCCCTGATCCATGGCAGCCGAGAGTGCATCAGTTGTCGTCCAGGTCAGCGTCACGTTTCCACCACCAATCGGAAGTGAGTCTGCGCTTGATGTGAACATTGCCGAAGGCAAGCCTGTCGGATCTTCGGGGTCAATGGGGTTTGACGTGTTAAAGAAGTAATCGACGTTGCACGTAAAGGGAGGCGCCGGATTGCCTGAGTTGCCGGCGAACACGCCGATGGAATCGACAACGAACGCCTGCGTAAACCGTCCGGCTTCAGCGAACGACGTGTTATCCGTTGAGTAAGAAACGATCCAGTTGCTGCCTTGACGGCTGACTCTGAGCCACACAGGATCAACGGAAATCTGAATCGGTATATTCAATTTTACTTCTGCCGCCGTCGTGCCGATGAGTCCAGCAAAGATCTTGAGTCCGAATGGATCTTTGAGGATATCAAAGCGCAACCATGAGTCAGAGGCTCCGCGTGCAACAATCCCCTGCATTTGGTAAGGTGAAGTTGGGAGACTCTGAAACTTCGCGACGACATCGAAATTGCCGTTGGCGACTCGTTGGAGAATTCTTGGCGCTCTTATGTTGCCGGCCCAGAGATCGCGAGTCGTCGTGTCGAGACTAAACTGCAACATGGCATCGCGAGTTCCTTGCGAAATCAAACCTGTCAGCGCTGGACTGCTCAAGTTCCAGAGCGATGAGAATCGTGTCTGACTTGCAAAGTCGTCAGAGATGGGATTTGCTGTTGGCATTGTTAAGACGGAGAGCAATGCAGCATCACTGGCTGACGTGCCCTGGGAATTGGATGCAATGCAACGAAAGATCGTTCCGCTATCCGAAGGAAGAGTCGCCGGCGTTGTGTACGTTGCGTTGATCGCGCTGGGAATATCGACGCCGTTCTTCTGCCATTGAAATGAAGGTGATGGATTTCCGCTCGCGGCCGCGGAGAAAGTTGCAGGCTCACCAGTCGTGACAAATTGATTCGAGGGATGTGTGGTGAAAAATGGCGGAGCCAGATTCGGAGCGGCGACTGAAAGAATCGCAGTGTTGCTCGTAACTGTTCCGAGTGAGTTTGATGCGATGCAGCGAAAGGATGCGCCGCTATCGGAAACGGAAACTGACGTCAAGACAAGTACGCTGCTTGAAGCTCCCTGGATGTCGATTCCGCTTCGCTGCCAGCGCAGAGACGGAGCCGGAAATCCTGTCGCTGAAACTGAAAACGAAACCTGTGCGCCCGTAACAACGCTCCGGCTTTGTGGCTGAGCAGTAAAAGCCGGCTGCGATGGAACCGGGGGAGTGAGACTCGTGCGTACCGCATTCAGTAAAGGCCAACGGTTGTCCAGTGGTTTTGAGAGATCAACTGCATGCTCATTGGAGAAGAGCATGACGCCGCCCCAGCCGTTCGTTTTGAGATAGTTCATCTTAGCCGCGATCGACTGCTGATCTTCATAGTTCACATACGAAGGCTGCCCGCCGGCTTCGCCCGGATTTGTGATCCAGGGTTGATGCGCGAGCGTATCGTAGTGTCTCGTGCCGAAGCCCTGATCAAGTTGGAACGTCGCGTCGAAATAGTTGTAATAGCCTGCGAGATTCGGAATCCACGTGAACGATTGGCCGGGCGCCGTAACCCCGCCGCGCCACGCCCATCCGTACAACGGAAGTCCGAGGCTCGACTTTGACTTGTCAAGCCCGTGAAGAACCCACGTGTTTGATTGGTTGTGGATGTTCAGCGCTGCGGATGCGGGATCGTAGTTCGGATAGTGTGGGATCGGGTTGTACAGCGGTGCGTGGAATCCGCTTGTGCCGGACCAATACGAATTGCAGTCGTATGTCATGATGTTGATGTAGTCGTAGTACGCGTTCAGCGTTGCAACATCCTGCAGTGGATCCCATCCACGACCGATTGCTGCAGTGAGCGTTCCACGAGGCGACCAGGAATCCAGCGTTCTGCGGAGAATCCGCGAGAGAAGTTTGAATCCATTCAGCGTGAGTTCAGATTCCCAATCAAGATCGAATCCGTCATAGCCGGCACTCTGGGCGTAGATGTTCATTGCGTCGACGACGGTCTGCGTGAGTACGCTATCTCTTGTGATGAAATCCCATTCGTGAGCACCCGAGGCGACGCCGCCAATGCAGAGCAACACTTTCATGCCGCGTGCGTGGGCATCATCGATAATCTGCTGTCGATTCTTTGTGTGATTCTCGATTCCTCCGTCGAACGAAATGTAAGGGGCGCTTCGCAGCGGATCGACTTTGAAGTGGATGATATGAGAAACAACGTTCTGGTTGCGGTTGAAGAAAGTGGAGTCGATCATGCGACTGTCACCCCATGCAGAGTGGTAGAGCATGACGAAGTTGATGTTCTGACTGTGAGCTGCAGTAAAGAGAGCCAGGAGAGGCAGAAACAGATAGAACGCGCCGAATGAATATTTTTTCCTTGTCAATTTCCCCTCATAATTCAAGAATTATTCACCGGTGTGCGATATCAATATACTGAACAAATCAAAAAAATCAAGGTGAATTGCTTATTCAAAAAGGGAGGAACGGCTGAGCAAGAACTCACGGGTGCAAGAGTTTTGAGTTACTCTCACACCCGTTCCGGTTCGAGGGGCCGCTATTTCGAAAGAACCATCTTGTGTGTGAATGTGAAATCACCGGCCTTCATCCTGTAAACGTACATCCCTGAGGGCAGTTGAATCTGGTTGTCGTCCTTACCATCCCAATGAACCGGATGTGTCCCATTGATCATCTCGCGATCAACGAGCGTACGGACTTTCTGCCCGAGAATATTGAAGATCGTCAGATTCACGTGGGCAGATTTCGTTAGCACGAATTCTATGGTTGTACTCGGATTGAAGGGATTCGGATAGTTCTGCTTCAATGTGTATTCCACCGGCGATTCGGTTTCTCCGGCACTCGTTGGCGTTCCGCTGCCGGAGACAAACTTTGCGGCGTATAGGTTATAGACGAGAGCGGCGTTCCAACTCACGACGACTTCGTTTGAACACCAGCTGTCATTGTCAGTGAACCGGCCGTCAATGGGAGTGTTGCCGGATCTAGGGTTTGCCGGATCGCCCCAGTATCCCCAAGTTGGGAACGGCTGATTGCCGGGATATGAAATGTCATTTCCGTCCGGAGCTTGGTTTGGCCCTCCTGCTAGTGCGCCCGGGAAGTGCCATGTCGAGGCATTGAGCGCTTTCATCCACATGTGGAATCCGCGCTGTCGCGGTTTGGAGACGCCGTTGATTCCACTGACGTAAACCTGATTCAGGTAGTTTCTTCCAAATAGGTAATCGAGATTAGCCAGACCCTGATCGCGGTCAGCGAGTCTTGTCGAATCGAGTGTGTATGCACGCCAAGAGAACTGTCCGGTGCGATGCAAGGCGTTGCTGTTGCATCCCCAATAATAATACGTCGCAAACTGATAGGGATGACTGCTTGCGTCGGTTCGGACCGCATCTGCCATTTGGAAAATGCGTTGCTTGATTGAATTCTGCGTGCTTGCATTTGCACCAATTGGAATTCGAAGGTAGAGGCTAGCAGCAAACGCCTCGCTCTTGCTATAGGAGCTGATGTAACCGATCGGTTCGTAGTGAGATTGGAATGCTGCTTCGAATTGTGCTTCGCCGGTTGCGTACAATAGTCCTGCTGCCGCCCACATCTTGTTCGTCTTAAGCAGCGCCTGATCGGCGCCTTGTGCATACATGTTGAACGTCGTTCCCGTTCCCCAAGGCTGACCATCATACGTCTGATTCGGATTTGCCGCAATCCAGGCCCAGCCTCGACGCGCTGCGTCAAGACATCGGTTGGCAAACGCCGCATCGTAAGACCTGAAAACTCCGGCAGCATAGCCAAGCACGGCTACACCTTTCGCAGTTACTTGTGTAGATGGCGGCACGGTCTTAACGTACGGAGCGACGGTGTGAGGGAATGTTGTTCCGTACGGATAAATGTTGGTTCCATTGCCGGCTGTCGCGCACGCCCAGATTCCTCCGTTAGGTTCTTGCATCGACAGTATCCATTCAAGTCCCCACCGTGTTTCATCAAGCAAATCGGGGATACCATTTCCGCTTTCAGGAATATTCGTGTTGTCGGCAAGCGGCTTGAAATCTGACCATGCCTCGAGTAACCAGAAGATGGCCTGCGTCATCGTTGCGTTGTACACGGTGAGATCGCCTGCGTCGTGCCAGCCTCTTACAACTCCCGCAGGAGCTTTGCTTGCATCACTTGCATGAACCCACGGCCCCTCGGCATACGGGTTCTCAATGGCTGTGAATGCCCGCTGAAAATAGAAGAACCGTTGTGCGGCCCGAGCAGCCTGGTCAAACACATCAGAGCGGATATCGAATGGGTACGACTCTTTTCCTGCCGCCACAATCTTGTAGCGCCCCGGCGTCGTCAGCGAGCTGAAATCCCCAATCCAAACCGTATTTCCGCCTATGAGTTGTGAAGAAACGGAGCGAACTGGTGTTCCGCCGGCATAGGCTACTGAATTGTCCGATATCTTCATGATGGAAAAGGAGCTGAACTGCACAGGGGAGGAAAACTGCTTCTTTGAGTTCGGCAGGAAGCCGAGCTGCGAAGCTGAAATCTTGTCTGTCGGCGATTGCGCCAGACTTTGCGATAATATTAGGAAGGATGAAACAAACAGGAAATAGCGCATTTTGATTTATTCCTTCAATTGAAACTAGATGAATCGAGTCATGAGAATGAAGATAATAAATCAATCGAGTAAAACAAGCAGGAGGAATTCCCCAAGAGGGATTAACGAGGTCATGGAGAAAGTGAGTCTACGCAATAAAGCGTATGCGACTGTGTGCAAAATTGAATTGGTGTGATACACATCTAGGGAGAAATATAGTGCTTGAATTGGCAGAACCTATTTGATATCTTAACTGCCCATCCAAACCAAAGGCCTAAAAAAATGATCAGATACATGCTGGCGGCGTGCGCGCTCAAGGTATTCTCTATTAACAATGCAACGAATTCGGCATACCGTTGGCTCGGAAACGTCATTGGAGCCCAGAAACGTGTGAAGGCTGGCATTCCACAATTCTACCTGGATCGGGCCAGAAAGATTATTGCTGACACTGAGAGGTTTGATGCGATCAAACCCGGTGATCGTCTGCTTGAAATAGGAACAGGATGGTTTCATTGGGAATCAACGATTCTCCGGTTGGTACATGATGTTGAGGTGAATCTTGTCGACGTCTGGGACAATCGACAATTCCCTGTCTTCAAAGAGTACTTTGCAGTGTTGGACAAAACCATTGAAAAGGAAATTCCATCGCTCGACGGCAAGATCAATCGCGTACACGAGTACTTGAGCAAGTTGCAACAGACGAACAGCTTCGACGAGGCGTATCAGATTCTTGGACACAAGTACTTCGTCAACCCGAAAGGGACGCTGGATCAATTCCCGGACAATCACTTCAATCTTATTTTCAGCAGCAGCGTACTTGAGCACGTGACCAAGGAAGACGTGCCGGCTTTCATGAAAGATTGTTATCGTGTTCTGAAGCCGGGCGGCTTGTGCATCCATCTTGTTGACCTCGGCGATCATCTGACGCTCTATGACAAGACGATGCCATACAACAAAAACTACCTCCGCTACTCGAATTCCGTCTGGCGCAGCTTCTTCGAGAATAAGGTGCAGTACTTTAACAGGATTCAACGATCAGAGTGGATGAAGTACTTTGCTGATGCAGGCTTTGTTGTGGTGGAGGAAAGGCCGGAGCCGATCAATATTAGTGACGTGAAGATCTCAAAGGATTTTGCCAAGTTCGGGAAGGATGACTTGGAATGTCTTACGTTGAACGTAGTCCATAGGAAACCCTGAAGCTTGTTGCACAAATCTTCTTCAGAAACAAAAAGCTCCGGCACTGCCGGAGCTTTCTTCTAAGAGACATGCGCAAAACTCACTTCGCGAAAACCATCTTCCTTACCGCGACGAAATCATCTGCTTGCATCCTGTAGAGGTAAACACCAGAGGGCATTTGTCTTCCTGCATCATCGTGTCCGTCCCACGCCATCTTCCATGTACCCTGAGCGAGCATTTCGTCTGCCAGAGTTCGTACAACCTGACCCAAAAGATTGTAGATCTTTACCTGGACATGAGCAGTTGAGCCAACCAGCACACTGAATGTGGTTGTTGGATTGAACGGATTAGGAAAATTTGGCGTCAGTTCATGCGCCTTGGGTTTGATTTCCGGGGGCACAGAATTCGTCGGCGATGAAAAAACGCGAAGCTCACCAACAGAGATGTAACGTTGCGTTCCGCCGGGAACTCCGGCCACGCGGATTCCATCGCCTAAGGTTGGACTCATTTGCAGGGTATAAATTGTGTAGTTTGCTGCCGAGCCTGAATTGTATGCCGGTGTGATCGTCAATCCGCTTGCCTCGATCCACTGACCACTTACACGCACTTCAACTTTCGGACTGCCGGAGAAGTATCCGCCCGCAGCACTGTGAATTCCTTCTTGCAGTAAAATCGTCCCGAAGGTTTGCGGCGTTCCATAGGTGTATCCAATCCAATCGTAGCTGCGAGTCGCTCCGCCATCGTACGTATCATACTGTTGAGCTGTATTCGTGCTGCCCTGTGCGGGCGAAATTCCATCGCGGATGGTCTCGATATTTCTGCTGCCCGATCCTGTTGGCGCGGTGATCAACGCGATCGGAGTACCTAATGACGTTACGTCGTTTGGATTTCCACCTCCGGGAAGTGGGACTCCAACACGCACAGCATAGGTCCGTGATCCATAGGAGTTTGTCAATGTGAGCACGAATGTCTTCGAAAACCCGACGGTGGCTGGCACTGATCCGCTGAGAGCAACAGCGCCAATACCCGGATCGATCGTCGCGCTGACGGCATTGGATGATGTCCAATTCAGAATCACATCTCCACCTCCGATGGGAAGTGTGTCGCGATTGACAGAGAAGTTTCCGGTAGGAAAGTTCGTCGGATCCTCGGGATCCAAAGGATTCGATGTATTAAAGAAGTAGTCGACATTGCACACAAATGGCGGAGCGGGGCTTCCTGAATTTCCTGCAAACACACCGATCGAATCAACATTCATCGTGAGGTTGAATTGTCCTGCTTGCGTATAGGTGACGTTGTCCTGCGAGTACGACATTGTCCATGTGCTGGCGCTGCGATTCACTTTGAGCCATGCCGATCCGCCGGAAAGTGAAACGATCGAGTGGATCTTCGTGCTTCCACCGCTATTCGTGATATGGCCGGCAAAGACTTTCAATCCACCGGCATCCTTCAGAAAATCAAAACGCAACCACGAGTTGGCGTTCTCCTTAACGATGATTCCTTCCATCTGGTACTGATTCGCAGGGAGTGTTTGAAACTTGGCGACCACATCGAAGTTGCCGTTAGGAATATCCTGCAAGATTTTTGGCGCAGAGTAGTTGTTGATCCAGAGATCATGCGTTGTTCCGTCGAGATTGAATTGTAGCGCGGCATCGTTAGTTCCTGTCCCGACGAGTCGTGTAAGAGCCGAGTTGCTCATCCGCCATACAGATGCGAATCTTCCGGGATCGGAGAAGTCGTCTGACACGGGATTGGCAGCGAGAGGAGCATTTACGGTCAACACCGAAAGACTGCTTGTCGAAGTGCCCAATGAATTCGACGCGACGCAGCGGAATGAAATGCCATTGTCAGCAATGCCGACCACAGGAGTAGTGTAAGAACTCCCGATAGCTCCACTGATGTCCACGCTATTCTTCTGCCACTGTAGTGCAGGAGTCGGATATCCACTCACCGAAACGGAAAAGGTCGCTTGATCTCCGAGCAGTACAGTTTGATTTGCAGGTTGCGAGGTAAATGCCGGAGCGCTTGGGGTTGGAGGCGTCAGATTATTTCTGACTGCTGTCAGCAATGGAAACTTCGCGTCACTGCCGTTCGGTTTGGAAATATCGGCAGCATGTTCGTTCGCGAAACACATGACGCCGCCCCAGCCGTGCGAACGGTAGTAATTCATCTTCGCAGTGACCGAAGTTTCATCGATGTAATTAACGTACGAGTACGTTGCACCCGGCAAGCTCACCCACGCCTGTTGCGCGAGATTGTCGTAGTGATATGTTCCTCCATTCGCGAGCATTGACTTGGCATCCATATAGCTTGCATAGCCGGCGCATGCCGATGAGCATCCCGACTGACGTTGACCAGGTGCAGTAACTCCCTTCCAGCTCCATCCGTAGAACGCGATGCTCGGACTCGTCTTGCTCTTATCGATGCCTGCCGATTCCCAGGTTGACAAACAGTACTCCGAGTTCACAACCGATCCGTCCCAGCAGTACTGTGAGTAGTTGGGAGCCGGATTGAATAAGGGTTCATGGAATCCTGATATTCCTCCTGTGCCGTTGTTGCAGGACCAGTACGCGTTTCCATCGTAGAGCATGATGTTGATGTAGTCGCACGTCGCGTTCATCGTTGCGATTGGCCATGCTGAGCTTGCTGTTCTGCCCGTAGCAATGGACAGGATTCCACGGGTTGGCCAGGAGTCGAGCTTCGCCCGGAGGCGGCGGAGCAGAAACCCAAGATTTGTTGCGTTGAATTTTGCCTCCCAATCCAAATCGAAACCATCATATCCGTACGTGCGGGCGTACACGCTCATTGCTGTGAGAACTGTTTCAGTCAGGATGGAATCCGACGTGATACACTCCCACATATCTGCACCGCCTGTTCCCGTGCAGTGTTGGTCTGAAAATTTGGTTACACCACCGATGCAAAGCAGGACCTTTATCCCGCGGGCATGAGCATCCGAGATGATCTGAACTCTGTTGCGGGCATGGTTCTCCGGACCGCCATCGAAAGTTAAGTAGGGCGGAATGTTGAGCGGATCGACTTTGAAGTGAATGATATGAGTAACTGTGGACCCGTTATGTTCGAACCAATCTGAAGCTATTCCTCGAGGATCACCCCAAGCGCTGTGGTAAACCATAACTGGAGAACCTTGAGCAAATACGCTAATCGCAATAGTTAGCGTAAATACAACAAGGATGAAAAAAGAGAAAATAGGCTGGCGTATTCTCATGAATCTCCCCAAAGTAAGTGGTGGTGAAGGATTGGATATGAAGATAATCAATAGAACACGAAAATCAAGTACTACCGAAAATTAATTTTCTTCAAAAGAAGTGATTACTATCAACAAATGATTTTACCACAGTGGTGTGCGTTTTTTGCAGTCTGAAGCAGGTTTGCAGTCTGAAGCAGGGGGAGGTAGTTACCAATCAACTGAAAAGGTGAACACGTGTGAAGGTTGGAACTCTCTTTTCGAATAGCGATAGCCGTAGTCCACACCAAACTGCGAATACTGTATTCCCAATCCGAATCGTGGTTCAACGTCAAGTCCACGAACAACGAGGCCACCACGGATCGACGGCTGCAAGATACCTGCGTAGAAAGGAGTGTACTCGATACCGAACCTATAGAGTAGGGTTTTTTCCCCAAGTACTTTGTCATTCTGAAACGCGATCACCAACCGTTTCTCTTTGTCATCATAAGGATAGTCGAAAGCCAAGCCGATGGAAAGCACCTTGGCTAGTCTCTTGCTGTATGTGTCAGCGAGAAGAATGCCGCCGGGAACATCGTAGTCGCTGCCAAGTCCCTTCAGCGACAGCGCATAGCGAATATACCGACCGGGAGCGTACGTAAAGCCAATGTCTGTCGCGAATGCCCATACCGAAGTTGTGCCGGTGGTTGAAGTAAGTGCCTGCAGCGAAAGACCCGCAGAAAGTCCTTCCGAAAGAACTCGACCGTAAGTGATTCCTGCTCGGGCTTCGAAACCCAAATCTCGCACTTCGTTCTTCGTATAGAAGTCAATACCGCCGTAGTGAAGTACTTCAGCATCGAATGCTACCGCCTCATCTGGTGTTGCTTTGTATGCGATGCCAATATGCTCAAACGTGATGCCCTTTTTCACTCGCTGATTAGTGTAGTCCACCACGGATTTCTTCATCATTCCCAACGTGGCCGGGTTACTGCCGAACCCCGAGAAATCATCAACGACTGCAATCGATGCGTCCGCCATTCCGGTGAGGCGAGCACTGCTGACAAGGAAAGGAAACTGGGGTCCGACCCTTCTGCCGACCTGCTGTGAGTGTGAGCTATGAAAGGCTCCTGAGATAAGAACAATCGCGAAAACAATCGTGGAGAGTCTCGACGTTCTGTTCATGAAGAAGGTCCGGTGGTTGGTTAGTTGATCGAGTCGGTCAGGCGGAACAGCGTAAAGAGAAAAGCAACGTCTCTGAAGAACTCGCCGAACTCCTTCACGAAATTCTGCTGTCGCGGAATGAACACGATATCTCCCGCGCGCACTTTGGGCATGCCTTCGATATCTGAGCGCTCAATGTATGATTCCAGGTCCACATCCGTCGGCGGGATAAGCTTGTCCTTGTGGAATATTTTGATTCGATTCAAGCGTGCGTCGGGAAGATAGCCGCCCGCCATCGAGACGAGTTCGAGAAGGTTCATTTCGTTCGCGATTGGATAATTGTCAGGACGCGTGACGGCGCCGAGCACAGTCACTCGCTGTCCGACAGAGGCAAGAACAGCGACCGTAATTCTCACTTCGCCCTGCACGTACTCAGCAAGTCGCTTGCGTAGGAAGCCGATGAACTCATCCTTGGTAAGGCCTGCAGCCTCCACATCGCCGATGAGCGGCATCGTGATTGCCCCATTGTCTTTCACGGTTTGGGTTGTCGTGAATTCATTGTACCCGAAGACGGTGATGAGAAGCTGGTCTCCTTTGCCAATGACGTAGTCGCCGCCCTGATTCTGGCTGTACGCTATGCCAACGCAAAACAATGCAAGCATGGCGAGACATATTCCGCGTTGAGAGGTGACGATGTTCATGAATCTCCTCCGAAGTGAATTCCTTCTCATCCGTATCGTGAGAAAAATAAGTGAGAACCGGCAGACATGACTCTAGCAAACGCAAGCAAGGTAAGAAATAGAATCGCTAATTCCAACTCTTGCAAATTTGGGTTGACGGCACTCCGAAGTCCGCTCTGTGATTCGCGCCAACATCACCCATCCTAGGACGCGCTCAAGTGACATCTCGCACGCTGAACACGCTACTTTTTCCGCATCTTTGATGCACATGGAGACGCCGCTGCTGCGTTGGAGTGAGAAGATTTTATACACCGTGGGGTTGCTTACGTTTGATAAGCGACGGCCTGGGCCGCCTGTGTGTTCTACGATATTGCATTTGCCCGTTGTATTTCGCATCCCCGATTCCTTTCTGCCTTTGGCATAATTGGCATAAAGGTTGACACACCTATGATGATTTTGTATCTTTCTCTGCCAAACACCGTGAGATCTTTGACAAACTTCTGGACGAGGAAAACATGAAGAACCATATTAGCATGACCGAGGTTTTGGATATTGTCCGGCGAAGGAAGCTGTATTTTCTCGTCCCCTTCATTCTCATCTCAACGATAAGCGTCATTGGGGCGTTCGTCCTGCCGAAGCGCTTTGAGTCGTACACCACAATCCTTGTTCAAAAGGAAGACATACTCAATCCGTTCGTTGAATGGCAAAAAGCTGTGGCTCTGGCAGCGCCAGATCAGTTGACCCTCCTCAATGAGATTATGTTTAGCAGGTCTTCCATCCAAAGGCTGTTGGATAGCCTTGACGTGAAGCCTCAAGGTGGTCCAGAAAACATGGAGGCTCTCGTTGGCAACACCCGACGAAAGATCTCCATTGAGCAGCGCGCATCCGATTCGTTCCGCATCTTCTACGCTGACAGTGATCCGATAACGACACAGCGGGCGGCTACAATTCTCGCCAACATCTACATTCAAACCAGCCTCCGCTCCAACCGACAGCAGAATGAAGACATCGTCCGTTTTTACGAGCAGAAGGTTGACGAATTCCAGAAGAAGTTTGAAGCTGAGCAGCGATCACTTCTTGGATTGCAGCAAAGCCGTTTGCGTACCACGCCGCTGGAAGAGGAATCGTTGCGACCGATGCTCAACAAGATCAAAGATGACCTCGGTACCAATGAGAAATTGCTGATGCAGCAGCAGCAAGCGCTCGCGCTCATACGATCCTATCGCGAGAATATCGATAACCCATCAACGGTTGCTCAGATCTCTGCGCTCGACGCGGGAGCAAGTGTCCAGTACATCAATGAGCTTAAGTCTGTTGCTGTGAGATATACAACGCTGCTGAGCCGTTACACGCCTCGATATCCCGAAGTACAAACTGCGCGCGCTCAATTGATCGATCTGCTCGAGAAGGCTTCCGACGCGGTGCAATCAGAAATCTCAACGACCCGTTCCAAACGTTCGCGCATGGAGACCGACTGGAGGGAGACCAATGCAAGTCTTTCGACTGCGATCAACACGCGCGAAGTGGGTACCGAGCGACAGTCGAGCTACGTGAGAATTAAAGATCTGTATGACACCATGCTGGGGAAGCTTGAGGCCGCGAAGATCAGCAAGGAACTCGGCGACCGCGGCGCGAGCAAGTACGTGATTCTCGATCCTGCGCAGGTCCCCTCAGAGCCGACAAAGCCCAAGAAAGAGTTGATTATCGGCGGAGGCTCGGCTCTCGGGCTGCTCATCGGCATTGCTGCAATGTTCGCGATGGAATATTACGATCCAACCATTCGGCGTCGGCAAGATATCGAGGTATTCAATAAACCGATCATCGGATACTTACCGTGATTCTGTGCGGTGGCTTTCAACTCAACACACACAACGCATGACACCTGACATCGAAGATACAAACGCGATCCCGGAATACAGAGATGAAGAGCCTGAGGAGCATGGACGGCAGCAGATTGTCCGTAAAGGCAAGCTCATCTTGTACAACCGTCCGGCCAACCCCATGCTTGACGAATCTGTCGTCTCGGTGCAGCGGTACAATTGTTTCGGCAGCAATTTGTTCCCGAGCCGCAGCGCAGAGTTGCAGCTTGCTGCCGGAGTGACGAGTGCTGCCAACGGCGACGGCAAGACGTTGGTTGCCGCCAACCTTGCGACATTCTTTGCGCTCGACACGCAGGACGACACCGTTCTCATTGATTTGAATTTTCGTCAACCGAAACTTCACGAAGTGTTTGGTGTTCATCCGACGCCGGGCATCCTCGACTCGCTGCGCAACGATACGATCACGCTTTCGCGCAGCGCGATCAAAGGTCTCTGGGTATTGCCGCTGGGAGAGATGAAAGGATCAATGATGGGCTTCGACAAGATTCTGGAGCTGCGCGAAGTCATCGCCACATTGAAGCGGCAATTTCGTTTCATCGTTATCGACTTGCCCTCGGCCATGGAGCAAAGTTTTCCTGGCATGATCAGCAGTCATCTCGACGGCTTCGTCGTTGTGGTGTCTGCGGGCAAGACGAAGAAGACTGAAATCAGAAATCTTGTCACGGCGCTGAACGAAAACAAGATTATCGGCTTTGTGATGAACCGCGTTGCACACGGAATGGCCAAGGCATGAGTACGATAGTCTTTATCCTCTTGATCGTCTATGTCCTTGGGTATATTGTTTCGCGCCCCAAGTCAATCGTCATCGTGACGAAGAGACGCATTCTGGTCTTTGCCTCCGTGCTTTCAATCATCATGCTCAGTCAAACATACTACCAGGTCCAGCGTCCGCCGAAAGTGAATTACTATGAAACCGGGTGGTTCGGCTTTATCAAATACTTGAACGCACGCTTCGCCACAAATGGTAACCCCAACCGCATTCCACTTCCCGAGAATCGCTGATGATCGATAGAATGCAGGGGGTACAGGCGGCAGGGGCCTCTGGAACTGTTGGCCGTCGCCTGGGTCCTCAGATATTTTTTCTTCTCGCATTGGCCATCGGCGGATCAGCGATCGCATTTCTGAATCTGTATCTTGATGGGAACCTCCTCGCGACCATCGGATTGGTGTTCATCATCGCGTTTGTCGTTGTCTCGATCTTTCGGCCAAGCATCAGTCTCTACCTGCTTGTATTCTTTACTCTCGCTGTCGAACAAATTGTTTTCGACTATGGTTGGACGGCCGGGATTCCGTACCACCGCAATCTGAACAATATCTTCCCCTCGCTCACGGGAGTTGCGATCAATCCTCTCGAGTTGCACTTCCTGTGCATCATTGCCGGTTTGATTCTCCGCTTCATCATCATCAAAGAAGAGCGCGTCCGTGTTATTGCATGGAAGCAACTCTGGCTCTACATCGGGTCGATTCTCTTTTTTGTCGCGTACGGCGTGTACAAGGGTGGAGAGTTCCTTCCTGCGCTATGGGAGATTCGCTCCATCATGTACCTTGTTCTGCTGATGGTGATTGTTCCGCAAGTCATCAGAACGGAGTCGCAGGTTCGCCACATGATCTGGGCAATCATCGCCGGACTCGGATCTCGAGCGATTGAGGTGACACGACATTTTGCCGGGGCGGATTTCAGCATCGCGAAGAGCGGCGGCGGCTGGGGCAATCACGAAGACGCGGGGATGCAGGCCTCAATGCTTGTGTTCATCCTTGCCATGCGACTCTACAAGGCGGACAAGAAACAGAATTGGGCGCTCACATTTCTTCTTCCCCTCATAGTTATTGCGATCATCGCATCCGACCGGCGGACGGCGTATCCTGTGCTTGCAGGAGCGTTGGTTCTTTTTGGCGTCCTCCAACCGCCTGCAATCCAGAAGAAGATCATGAGTATCGGATGGAAGTTAGGCATCGTCTTCATCGTCTATTGCGCCGTCTTCTGGAATTCCAGATCAGACAGTATTCTGGTCATGCCGGTGAAGAACATCAAAAGTGGAATTGCGGGTGACGATCAGGCCCAGGCAGCCGAATCGTACACATCCAACCTCTATAGAAACGTCGAGAACTGGGATCTGCAAAAAATGATCACCGAACGCCCGCTTCTTGGGACGGGATACGGTGTAAAGATTGACTACTACATGCCGATACCGCTATTGTGGGATTTGGGTTTTTATATCCCCCATAACCAAATACTGGCTGTCATGGCGAAGACTGGCATGGTTGGGTTCACGATATTCGTCTTCTTTTACCTTTCCGTTATCGCGGAAATAGGATTTGCATTCGGCAAACTCATTGAAGAGAAATATTTTCATGCGGTGCTCGTACTTGCCGGTGCAGCCGTGGTCAACCATCTCGTCTTCTCCTCATTTGATATTATCCTCACCTACAGCAGGACGAATGTGTACTTAGGCGCACTTCTCGGAGTCGCGTCCACAGTTATTGCTTTGCAGAGAAAGAAACGGGAGGAAGAAGCTGCGGCGGCGCCGGCGGAACCGCCTCCAACTCCCGAACGACACTGGCTATTGCTTCAGCCGCCCGAAAAAGTTGTGGTCGGCTAACAGTGAACTACACTCAAGAAGAGAGAGGAACGGCAGTCGCGCCGGTATGAATGAAACCACAGCAACAATAGCTCGCAACACAAAAGCAATGATGGGAAGCCAGGTGATTACCTGGATCTCGTCGTTTGTCTTGATGTCGTTCATGCCGCGCTATCTTGGCGCTGAAGAATGGGGACGCCTCTACTTTGCCATATCGCTCAACGGCATCACCGGACTGTTGATTGATCTCGGCCTCACGACATTAATCGTAAAAGATGTCGCGCGTGACAAGGAGAAAGTCAACTCGCTCGTCATGAATGGTCTTGCGTTGCGCTCGCTTGCCTGGACGCTTTCGCTTGTGGGCACAATGCTCTTCGTGGTGCTCGTGGGCTACCCGACGATGACGGTCAACATCGTGTTTGTTCTCTGCCTTGCGAATTGGTTCTACGGGAATTACGATCTTTTCCATCGCGTGTTTATCGGGCTCGAACGGATGGAGTACCGCTCGATCTGTCTTGTGGTGGAAAAAATATTTCTTGCCGTCTTCGGAGTTGCGGCGCTTCTCATGGGTGCGGGCGCTATGACGGTGGCAATCATCATGCTGCTCAGCATGGCAGCAAACTTCTTCATGAGTTGGTTCTTCCTGCGCAAAACCGTGAAGCTCCATTTTGAACTTGTCCCCACCATTTGGAGACCGCTGCTCGTCCAGGGATTTCCGTTTCTAATCTCCTCAACATTTGCGTTCATCTACTATCGCATCAACGTCATGATGATGTCATCCATGACGAACGATACGGTCGTTGGGTGGTATGGCGCTCCCTACCGGCTGTTCGATACCTTGATGTTCTTCCCGCTGATCCTAACGACGGCGGTGTTTCCTGTGCTCGCGCGGTTGGGTCACGCAGCGGCGAAGCAGAATATGGCGCAGACCTCGCGCCAGCTGCTCGACCTGACGCTGATCGTTGCCGTGCCGCTCGCTGTTGGGCTAGCATCGCTCTCGCAGCCCATCATTTCGGTGTTGTTTGGATTGAAGGAGTTCTGGAATTCGGTCGTGCTGCTGCAGATTCTCGCGATCAGCGTGTTGCTGATCTATGTGGATTTTGTGCTGAACACAGTGCTGGTTGCCAACGACAAGCAGAAGCAGCTTTCCGTCGTAGCAATGATCGCAACGATCATCAGCATCGGCGTCAACTACGTTGCCATCAAGTACACGCAAGAAGCGTGGGGGAACGGAGCGATGGGCGCCGTATTCTCCACGGGCTTCACCGAAGTATGTGTCATGGCGATGTCGATCTATCTTCTTCCCAAAGGAATCTTTGCGAAGTCCAATCTCGTCCTCGCCGCAAAAACAATTCTGAGCGGGGCGGTAATGTGGGGCGCCGTTTGGTTTGTGCAAAACGAAGTACCGTATGCACAAGGTTGGATTCTCGCCGGCAGCGTCGGATGTATTGTGTATGGAGCCATGTTATTTTCGTTGAAAGTCGTTTCGAAGCGCGAAGTGAGTTTTCTCTTCAACCTGTTGCCAATGCGGAAACGCTTTGCCGCATCCGTCTCCAATGATTAGCGGGTACTGACTGATGAAGATGTTGATGGTATTTCAATTTGCTCCGTATCCTGCCGACCTTGGTCCGGCGAAAAGGAATTTTCCGTTCTTTCAGGAAAATCTGAAGCGGCATGACGTGACGGTGTTGTCATTCGGTACGCCGGAAGAGAAACAGAAGATCGATGCAGTGTTCGGCGACAAATGCCGCGTCGTGTATGTGAACAACAAGCGGCCGCGCGCCTTGAACTTCCTGCTTCGCATCTGGCTGCTGCTCACAGGCCGAAGCTCGTACCGCCGGTTCTACAGTTGGAAGATGCAGCGCGCAATCGACCAGCTTGTGAAGGAAGAACAGTTCGATCTCATTCATTGCTGCACGACAATGCTGGGATACCACAAGTTTCCCAGGCACATCCCGCTTGTCGGCGATACGCATAACGTGGAGTACGATGCAGTGTACCGCGCGTACAAACAGACGAGCTCCTTCGTCAAGCCGTACTTCTACTGGGAGTATCTCAGAGTCAAGCAGGAAGAGTTGCAGAATTGCGAACCGTTTCACGTTATGATTGCGACGACGCAGCAGGATTACAAGAAATTCCGCGCTGTTCTTCCCAACAAAAAGATCCACATCATCCCCAATGGCGTCGATCTTGCATTCTTCCAGAATCAGAAGGTGAAGGAAGAAGAGCGCACACTGGTGTTCACCGGATTGATGAGCTACTATCCGAACAACCACGGCATTCTCTATTTCCTTGATGAAATCTTCCCGCTCATTCTGGAACAAGCGCCGGACGCGAAGATCACAATTGTCGGGGCCGAGCCTCCGAAGAAGTTGCAGCGCCGCGCATCCGACAACATCACGGTCACCGGTTTTGTCGACGACGTGAAGCCGTATTTTGCGCGGGGACAGGTGTTTGTCATTCCGTTGAAGATTGGCGGCGGCATACGCGGCAAAGCGCTTGAAGCCATGGCCATGCGCCGACCCATCGTTTCGACGACGCTCGGCTGCGAAGGCATCAATCTCAAACATGAAGACTCTGCGCTGTTTGCCGATACGCCGGAGGAATTTGCCCAAGCGGTTATTCGCATGTTCAACGAGCCGGAGTTGCGAACGCGTCTTACGGAAAAAGCGTATCGAAACGTTCTGGACGGATACAGCTGGGAAGTGAACGGACTTGCGTTGGATCGCGTGTATCAATCATTGCTCGACAAACACAAGGCCCCTGCCTTGTCCAGAACACATTCGTTCGCAGAATTGCCAGAAGGAGAACAGAAGCTCGCATGATCATCCACACTGATTGCAGGTACTATGAGGGCGCGAAGCCCTGTGACTTTCACAAACGAGACGGTCGTCCTTGCGAAGGCTGCAAGGATTACGATCCGATACGGTTCCGCGTCTTGATTGTGAAGTTAGCGGCGGTGGGTGATGTTCTGAGAACGACGTCGATTCTGCCGGCGCTGAAACAACGGTACGCCGGCGCGCATGTAACGTGGATAACGAAGTCCAGCGCTGCGCCGCTGCTGAAAGGGAATCCGCGTATCGACCGCGTGCTCGTGACGGAAGGAAATTATCTCGAGTATCTGCAGAACGAACGGTTCGATCTCGGGATATGTCTCGATGCCGATCCGCAGAGCGCCACAATCCACAGCATCGCCCGCTGCGCCGAGCGCCGCGGCTTTGTTGCCGATGACGCCGGACGCGTACAGCCCGTCGATACGCGGGCGCACGAATGGTGGCTCATGGGCGTGAACGATACTTTGAAGAAGGCGAATCGGAAAACGTATCAGCACATCATGTATGAGATCTGCGGCTTCGACCTTCCGACCGCTCCGCCTCAGCTCGGCATGAACGGCGCCATTGAACAATCGGCAGAAAAATTTCTCACTAAGAATGTATCGCTGCGTTCCTTCAAGAAAATTGTTGGCGTGAACACGGGGGGCGGAGGACGTTGGCAGTATAAGAAATGGACGTTCGAAGGCTATGTCGAGTTCATTGAATTGATGAAGCGACGCCATCCTGATGTCGGCATCGTGATTGTCGGCGGACCAGAAGAGGTCGAGCTGAACGAGCGCATCATGAAAGCAGTGGGAGAAAAGGCCGTTGACGCGGGTTGCAGCAACTCGCTCGCGGAGTTTTCGGGCATCATCAATGCGTTTGATCTTTTGCTGACCTCCGATAGTCTGGGAATGCATATCGGCGTCGCGCTCGCGAAACCGACTGTCGTGCTAGTTGGCCCCACATCGCCCTGGGAGTTGGATGTGTTTGGCAAAGGCGAAATTATTCACAGCGGCATCGAGTGTCTGGCGTGTTATCTTTCACGCTGCGATAAGACAATCACCTGCATGAATACACTCCATGCAGACTATGTTCTTTCAGTTGTCGAAAGACATCTGACACATACCTGAGTAGCTGCATTCACCCGAAGCTGTTTCAGAAGACGAGACATTGAACGGAGCGCAAAAAATATCCGTCGAGAATGGTGTGCCCGGCCGCAAAACTGCGCGCGCAGGTGCCTATCTCAAACTGATTCGTCCGAAACAATGGATCAAGAATCTCTTTGTGTTTGCACCGCTGATTTTCGCGAAGGAACTGTTTGATGCCGGTCCCGTGATTGCCGCGGTGGAGGCGTTCGTTGCGTTCTGCCTTGCGGCGAGCGCCGTGTACGTCATCAACGACATTGCGGATGTGGAGGCAGACCGACTCCATCCGGTCAAACGCCATCGTCCGATTGCTGCAGGCGCAGTGTCGGCGACAGAAGCATACCTCTTAATTGCGATGCTGTTGGTCGGCGCTTCGCTTGCCGCGTACGCGATGGACAGTCTCTTTCAACTGATACTCGCCGGGTACGTGGCAATGAATGTTGCCTATTCGTTCAGGCTGAAACACATCGTCCTGCTCGACGTGTTTATTGTTGCCGCCGGATTCATGATGCGCGTCCTCGGCGGAGCGTACGCGATCAGGGTTGAGACATCGACATGGCTGGTGCTGTGCACGCTGTTCATTTCACTCTTCCTCGGATTCGCGAAACGGCGCGGCGAACTTGTGGTGATCGAAGATGCCGCGTACCCGGAACGCAAAGTCCTCCAACTTTACCGGGTTGAGTTCCTTGATCAAATGCTGACGATTGCTGCGGCGGGCACTGTCATCTCCTACGCGCTGTACACCGTTGCCCCGCGCACGCTCATTGTGTTCGGCACGGATAAGCTCATCTACACGACCGTCTTTGTTATCTACGGCATCTTTCGCTACCTCTATCTGATTCACACAACACGATCGACTGACAATCCCACAAACGCGATCACATCCGACTGGCCCATTCTCATAACGGCGACTCTCTGGGTGATCTCGTGCGTGTTGCTCATCTATTTCGGAGTTCAGCCGGCATGACCGAAACCCGACGAAACGTCCTAACACTCGTGGCTGCCGGCATCAAGCGGCCCGCGCGCCATCTACTGAAAGATCTTGAGGCGAACGATCTGCATCCGCGCGTAACCTTCTTCGGCGACACGCTGAACAGCGACGAGCTGGATGAAGAGTTCCTGAAGCGCGTTCATGGTTTCCGCGGAAGAATCTACAAATTTCTCCCCACGCCGCTGGCGCAGGTTCTTGAGGCGTATTTCCTGCGAAAAAACTACGATGCTATCATCTCGTGGTCGGAACCCTTTGGCTTGCAATTTGAGCTTCTCTTGAAGTTGACGGGCGCCCGCGTGCCGCATGTTGCATTGTTCGGCTGGCCGGCAAAAGGGAAGAAAGCGTTCCTTCTCAGGCGTGTGTACACTCACATTGATCGCATTATGATGTGGTCGACGGTGCAGCGCGAGAAAGTGCTGAACGAGATCGGTGTTCCATCGGACAAGATCTCGTTCATCAAGTGGCCGGTGGATCAGAAATTCTTTCGTCCGGTCGAATGCGACACGGATATGATCTTTGCGGTCGGGAACGAGATGCGCGACTACCCGACGTTTCTTGAGGCGATGAAAGGTCTCGACATTCCGTGTCACATTGCCGCGGGAACGCTCATCGAAAAGAAATCGAAATGGGCGAGCGCCATCGAGAGGCGGGATGATCTTCCGGCAAGCATCACCGTCGGGAAAAAGACGCAGCTCGAGCTTCGCAAATTGTATGCGCGAGCGCGGTTCGTCGTGATTCCGCTGCATCAGACGGAAACAGATAACGGTATCACATGCATTCTGGAAGCATTTGCGATGGGCAAGCCGGTGATTTGTTCGCACACCATCGGTCAAGTCGATGTTATCGAAGATGGAAAGACGGGCATCTTTGTGCCGGTGGGCGACACTGCTGCACTGCGGAAAGCGATCCTCTTTCTTTGGAACAATCCCGCGGAAGCCAAGCGGCTGGGAGAAGCAGCGCGCCGCTATGTTGATGAACATGCAACGCTCGAGCAATTTGTTGAAGCCGTGCAACAAGAGGTTGAGAGATCCATTGAGGCGCACGGCAATATACACGCAACAGGAATTGGCGTTCGCGAGACTCTTAGATCGGTATCGTAAAAACGTGAGAGAAGTGAAGCGTTCTGTATGAAGAATATCCCGGTGCTGATGTACCATCGCATTTGTCGGGCGGAAGAAAACATCCGCTCGCGTTACGTTGTGAACGCCAATATTTTTCGAAAGCAGCTGCGCTTCTTTGCGGCCCAAGGGTACTACACTCCCCGGCTCGCGGACGTACTGAGCGGAACCAACGGCGCGTCAACCAA
>JACRFA010000099.1 GCA_016218065.1 Ignavibacteriota bacterium
ACCAAGTCTTCAGTCTTGCTGATCTGAGGGGACTTGATGCAGACGGGGTCACATTCAAATCGCATCATGACGGCTCAATGCATCGGTTCACACCGGAGAGCGTTATCGACATTGAACGGACGCTCGGGTCCGATATCGTGATGGTGTTAGACGAATGCACGCCGTATCCCTGCGATGCTGAGTACGCAAGAAAATCGAACGAGATCACAGTCCGATGGGCCGAGCGATGCAAGAACAGATTCGAGCAAACAACAGCTCAATACGGTTGTGATCAGACTCTGTTTGCGATCGTGCAAGGTTCAACATACCCCGACATCCGCGAAGATTCAGCACGCGCCTTGACTACGATGGATTTTGAAGGGTACGCCATCGGCGGATTATCGGTTGGCGAACCGGCCGAGGAGATGTACAGAATCACTGAGCTTTGCACGTCGATGCTTCCTGAGAACAAGCCGCGTTACTTGATGGGAGTTGGCACCCCTGAGAATATTCTTGAGAGCATCGAAAGGGGAATTGACATGTTCGATTACGTGATGCCAACGCGCAACGGAAGAAACGGGCTGTTCTTCACGCGCAACGGCAAGCTGAACATCAAGAATGCTGTGCACGCGGATCAGCTGGCGCCGATTGATGGCGAATGTACGTGTTACGGATGCAGGAACTTTACGCGGGCGTACATCAGGCATCTCATGAAGGCAAATGAGATTCTGGCGTTGCAACTCGCGTCGATTCACAATCTGACGTTCTATCTTTGGCTTGTTCGTTCGGCGCGTGAGGCGATTCTCAAGAACGAGTTTCATGCGTGGAAGGCCGAGCAAGTGAGGAGACTCGGGGCTGAGATACCGAATAGTAACTTTGTTAACTGACATCATTCATTAGTGGAGGAACGATTGAATTTACTCGCGTTTGTATTTATGGCTTCACCGCCTGCGGATGGCAGCGGGGGCGGAGGCAGCCTGGTGAGCACACTGATCATGTTTGGATCGATCATTGCTATTTTCTATTTCATGATTCTGCGTCCGCAACAAAAGAAACAGAAGCAACATCAACAGTTGATGGAGTCGATCAAGAAGGGAGACAAGGTCATCCTCTCGGGCGGAATGCACGGTACCGTCGCCGGCGTGGAAGAGAAGATTGTGCTCGTGCAAGTTGCTGATAATGTGAAGATGAAGTTCGAAAAGGGATCCATCACCACAGTAGTTCGCGAAGCAGAAGGCGAGAAGAAGTAAGGAAGAGGCTATGTCGGCGGTGCGCAAAATATTCAACACGATTGACGAAGCGATTGACGACTTCAAGCGCGGCAAAGTCGTCATCGTGGTTGATGATGATGATCGTGAGAATGAAGGCGATTTTGTTTGCGCGGCAGAGCATGTCGATGCCAACGTGATCAACTTCATGGCGACGCATGGCCGCGGCATCATCTGCGCCCCGCTGCTCTCGGAACGCGCAAGGGAGCTGGGCCTCGACATGATGGTCGAATCCAACACGTCGTTGCACGAGACGCCATTCACGGTTTCCATCGATTACATCCACGGGACGAGCACAGGCGTGTCGGCTCAGGATCGTGCGGCCACGGTTAAGGCGCTCATCGATCCGAAGACGAAGCCCGTCGATCTTGCACGCCCCGGACATATTTTTCCGTTGCGAGCGATGGAAGGCGGCGTTCTGCGGCGAGCCGGTCACACCGAAGCAGTCGTTGACTTGTGCAAGCTCGCGGGCTTGAGTCCGGGCGGCGTGCTCTGCGAGATATTGAAGGAAGATGGAACGATGGCACGCGTGCCCGAGTTGATGAAGGTCGCCCATCAATTCCATCTCAAGATAATCACTGTTCGCGATTTGATCGAATATCGGGTGACGAAAGAGAAGCTGGTGCACAAGCTCGCCGAAACAGATCTCCCAACCAAATACGGAACGTTCAGGATTCATATCTACAAAAGCGACACTGACAGCAAAGAGCATATTGCACTGACGAAGGGCGAGATCAACAAAGACAATCCAGTGCTCGTCCGGGTTCACTCAGAATGCCTGACCGGAGACATCTTCGGCTCATTGCGCTGTGACTGCAACGAGCAGCTTGTTTCTGCGCTGCGGATGGTTGAGAAGGCCGGTACCGGCGTTGTTCTGTACATGCGACAAGAAGGGCGAGGCATCGGGCTTGTCAACAAACTCAGAGCATACAAGCTGCAAGATGACGGACTCGACACAGTGGAAGCCAACGAGAAACTCGGCTTCCGCGCCGACCTTCGGGACTACGGCATCGGCGCGCAGATTTTGCATGATCTCGGCGTAACAAAAATCAAATTGCTCACGAACAATCCCAAGAAGGTGGTGGGACTTCACGGATACGGCTTGGACATTATCGAACGAGTTCCGCTGGAGATGGATCCGAACGAGATCAACGAACGCTATCTGAGGACGAAGCGTGATAAGCTGGGTCATCTGATTCTGTTTGACCCAAAGGCGAACGCCGAGTAGCAGCAAGAGCATTTTTCGCTTGCTTTTCTCGGTTGCTTTCTTAACTTACTAACAACCTAACGGTGCTAAGCCACCATCCGAAGTCGGATGATGGCTATTTATTTTGTCCAATCCATTTGGTGGAGAGGTTCATGACTGATTCAATTTATTTGACGCGCGAGCGACTCGTCGAGCTGGAGCGGGAGTTGCACGAGTTGAGAACGAACGGGCGAAGGCGGATGGCACAGGTGATCGCCGAAGCCCGCGGGCATGGCGACCTCTCCGAGAATGCGGAATACGATGCTGCGAAAGAAGAGCAGCAGCATCTTGAACTTCGCATCCAGAAACTTGAAATCACATTGGCGAAAGCTAAGATGATCGAAGCGAAGGATCTTCCCAACGACAAGATCTACATCCTCAGTCGTGTGAAGCTTCGCGATTTGAAGTCGAACGATCTCTGCGAATACCTTCTTGTCTCTCCCGAAGAATCCGACTTCGAAGCAAACAAAATCTCCGTAACATCGCCCATTGGCAAGGCGTTGCTGGGCAGAAAGAAGGGAGAGTCGGTGGACATCAAGGTGCCCGCCGGCAATCTGAAGTACGAGATCGTTGACATTAACCGATGAGCTGCGCCGGGGCTTGACTTTGAGGCGAGCGCAATGTATATTTTTTGCGATTCGCATTGACTGTTGTTTGACATTAAGAAGTTGCAAGACGAGATGTTGTTTTGTATATTGGGTCAAGTCAATGCGGGAATAGCTCAGTTGGTAGAGCGCAACCTTGCCAAGGTTGATGTCGCGGGTTCGAGTCCCGTTTCCCGCTCTGTCCCACTTCGGTGGGACACGTAAGAC
>JACRFA010000010.1 GCA_016218065.1 Ignavibacteriota bacterium
AGCTGGTCAACATCGGAATCACGTTGTCCTTGTTCAGGCGAAGCATCTTCACTTCGACGGAACTCAGATTCATCGTCGTGACAGGATACACCCGATCGCCGTATGCTTCAAGAATTCCGTGCCCCGACGTCATCGTGAAGTACGGTTCGTGTGACGATGTTGTTATCGTGAACGTCGCATCTTTTCCCAGCGTCTGACCGAAGATGTCTTGTAACTCCTTTTTGATCGTGCAGGTGTATTTCGTCTCGGCTTTCAATTGCAGATAGAGAGTCAGCTCAGCCGCGCTCCATTCGTATTCCTCATAGTTTTCCGGCGGCTTCACCGGTGGATCGAACGAGAGATTGTTCACGAGATCGCGAAAGCGCACAGGAGTCGTGAAGTTGAACGTGAGACCATCGCCCGGGCGTCTGTTCGTCGGATTGTCAACTCTCACAAACGCAAAGTCTCGATACGTGTCGAACGCAAACGATGCTTCCTTCTCCATCCCCAGCGTGCCGCGCGCGCCCGGCAACTCTTTCGCGAGCATGACGACGTAGCGCTTGTTCTTCACAAGCGGCTTTTCCAAACGCAGAGCAAGCATCATTGTCGTATCGGACGACCAATACACTTTCGCCTTCGACAACTCTTCATTCCCCGGGACGCCAACGGTGAATGCAACTGCGCTTCCCTCTCGCGTCCCTTCTTTTACTTTGATGAACGATGCCGCCTTAGCGGGATTCATCTTCTGCGTGAACCGAAGAAAAATTGTCGGTGTCAGTTGCACCGATTGCTGATTATGTCCCGGAGAAGATGCGATCAACGCGGGTCGCGCAGTCGTGAACGACCAGGTTACGTCTCCGCCGAGCGATGTTCCATCGCTCGCTTTGAAATTCGCAGCAAGCTTCACATGATATTCTGTCGCCGGCTCAAGAGTATCGCTCGGCGTGAACGAGAGCGTGCTCGTTCCCAGCCAACGAAATTTTCCTTTCACTGCCGGAGCGATGACGAGCGGGCCCGATCCGTCGCCTTCAGGCAACTGCTGCAACGGCACGACAGGTTTACTGAACGTGACGATGATCGTTCGTCCTTGATTCGCTCCTTCTAATTGTCCTTTCGGAAACATGCCCAGAACTCGCAGCGGATCTTTCTGCTGAGCAAGTGAATCAAGTGCAAAGAGTGAAGCGACCGCGATCAACACAGTGAGAAGTCGATGCATGGAGGGTTCTCCAAGGTTGTTGTGGGGTGGAATAGATCAGTCAGCTACAGAAATATATTTGAAAGAAGGAAAAGATGCCCGAACGTTATTGGCGCTTTTGTTTTGGGGCTGCCTGCGGGCCTGCCGGCAGGCAGGCCGCGAAGCGGGAAAGTCTACCTCGGCGCAAAGGCCGTCGCCCCTGCCTACCGCAGGCAGGCTTGTCTCGGCCACGTGTATTCAAACCTCAAACCACAAATCTCTAACCGACAAGAAAGAAAGTAGCAAATGACCGATTGAGTATCGGAATCTTCTGCGACAGCTCAGAAGTCAGCATGCCGACAAGTATCAGCGCTCCGCCCAGAACTCCTGCTGATCCGAGACTCTCGCCCAGAAACATATACGCAGTCGTCGAGGCCCACACAGGCTCGACAGCAAAAATAATCGCGGCACGCGTGGGCGTCGTGAATTTCTGGAAATGCGTTTGCACAAAGGTGGACACGATGGTTGCAAAAACAGTCAGATACGCAACGGAGACAATCATGGAGCCGGTTGGCCTGAACACAATGTCTTCAAACCCAAGCGCGGTTGCAACGCCGAGCACGGCGCAGGTCGCTGATTGCAGGAACGTGAGCTGCAAAGCGCTCATCGCTTTCGATGCGATATCGAGATAGACGACATAGTATGCGAACACCACCGCGCAGAGCAGCGTCAGGGCATCGCCGAGGTTGAACTCCGATCCACTTGGCGCCGTCAGTAACCAGAGTCCGCCCACGACAATCCCGATGCCGAGAATGTTACCGAGCGTTGGCGGCCTTCGCTGCACCATGAACTGAAACATCGGCACAATCACCACCATCAGACTTGTAATAAATGCGGACTTTGACGCGGTTGTGTAATTCAATCCGATGTTCTGCGCAATGAATCCGATAAAGAGAAAGAATCCGAGCAGCGTTCCTTTCGCAAACGCTCCCTCCGGCAGCGGGAAGATTCTTTTCCCAAAGACGATGAGAAAGAAGAGGGACGCGATAACGAAGCGAACAGACGTCATCAGCACGGGGGAAATGTCGGCAAGCCCGATCTTCATCGCGACGAACGTGCTGCCCCAGACGAGCGTTGTCGCGAGCAACGCGTTTTCAGCTTGTGATTGTTTTGTCATGTGCAATGTGAAATGAAAACGCAGAGTGTCCAAACGCAGAACCGATCTATGCCCTTCATACGAACACTGCGTTGCAGAAAGAAAGGAACAACCTACTGCTGAGTAGGAAAAGTCACTTTGTCGTAAATCTCCCGGAGTGGCAGCGTGCAATCGAGGGCGGCAATCGTGACCACATCATTCGGGTCGTACCTTTCTCGAAACAACCACTCTGCACCTTCCTGCCTGATGTACTGTTCCACGTGCGGCTCGTGTTGCGAAATCAGGAGATACTCGCGCAGTGAAATGAGTTTCCGATACTGCTCGAACTTCTGTCCACGGTCATAGTCTTTCGTTGACGCTGAGAGAACCTCGACAATCACCAGCGGATTCGTGACTACATCTGTCTCCTGTTCTGCCGTCGTTTCACCGCACACCACCGATACGTCCGGGTACGCATAGAGCCCGGTTGCAGCAATGTGCACGCGCACATCGGAGTTGTACACCATGCACGGACGCCCTCTGAGCTGATTACGCAACTCGCCAATCACGTTCGTCGCGATCAATCCGTGGATTCGGCTTCCTCCCGCCATCGCAAACATTTCGCCGTTGAAGTATTCAGACTTGAACTTGGCGTTGCGTTCGATCTCCAGATATTCTTCCGGAGTTATATAGCGCTTCGGTGCTGTGGACATGATTTTATCAACCGTGTGATGAGTTATGCCTCGACACTCTCGAGTCTCTCGTGAGTTTCGTACTGCTCGAACAGCTTTCCCCAATGCGTCTTCGCCTTCCACTCCTCGAACACTCGACGGTCCTTCAGCGGCCAACGATAGTAGTCGTGATATGCTTCCGAGCCGAAGATGAATGCATGCACCATCGGCGTATGGAAGAAGAGCTTCTGCATACCTTTGAGCGGACCGAACCAGGCGAGATTGCCGAACAAGCTGACGCCATTGTTGCCAACCGTGAATCCCCATGACTCGTTCGAGATGTCAGCGCCTACGATCTCAATGTCGCGAACATCGCCAACGCCGAGCTTATCTTCATGCGCGACGCGAATGTATTCGATGCTCAGCGGATCGTGGCCCATCATCTTCGCCGCGACAGCATCAATCGCAACCTGATCTGCGCTTGCAAGGATGTAATCCTTCACCACCGGATACATCGTGCGGGGGCCGGGGCCGTTGCCTGCCGTCGTTCCATCCATCATCGCAAAGACGCCGGTGTGAATTTCCTTCTGGATGGCAAGCAGGTCAACCAGTGTCTGGTGAATCCATGAGTGTGTGTAGTGACGCTTCGTGTTCAACAACCCGCCGAATGCGTTCTTCATCGCGCCCGTCGTGGTAGTGTAGATGTGACACTTCACCGTCGGCAGATGAACGATATTCTTCCCGAAGAAGTAGTCGGGAATCGTGATGCCCTCAGGATAAATCATCTTCAACACACGCATCCGCGACTTCGGCTCGTATGTCACCCACTTCACGTCCTCCTCTTTGAAGTTGAAGAGAACGGGGATGTCATATCGCTTGAAAATCGGGACGTAGTTGTTCAGGTCTTCGCCTTTGAACGCGTCGGTTACGACTGTTTTGTTCTGGACACAAGAGATGTCGTTGAAGCCGAACTTCTTTAGTGCGAGTATCGTCCCTTCCATCTGCCACGGCGTGGTGTTGGCTGCCGGAAAAGGAAAATGCCACGAGATGTTGTCCTTCAGAATCGTCGATGCGCCTGCATCGAGTACGCCCGGCATCCCGGCCATCTCGGCAAGTCGCTGATAGTCTTCGAGAACGGTTTCAGGTTTTGTTTTCAGTACGGAAACTTTGGATTTCGACATGTCGAACGCTATTCTAAATTTGTTCCTTTGTAGATTCTGCTGAAAGGCAACTTGCACTCAAGAGGCGCTATGAATATTTCCTCATCATGACCCTCGTGCGTTCCCATGAGCCAGTCCTGTTTAGCGCAACGTTGGAACACGTCAGCATAGACGCGTTCACTATCTACAAGAATGTATTCTTGTAACGATTCAATTCGCCGATACAAATTGAATTTCCATCCGTAATCTTCGCTTTGCGTCGCACCCGACGTAATCTCAATGATTACAACCGGTTGTTCTCTCCTCCCGTTGAGGTGTTCCTCGTCATGAACAACACAAACATCAGGTGTTATGGTCTCCTGCCCTACTTGTATTTTTGCTTCGGGAACGACAAGATAATTCCGACTCTTGAGCTGATCACCTAATTCGGAGAGCACGTTCGTTCCAAGAATCAAATGATCATGAGCTGAGTCTGCCATTACCGGGTCACCCGGTCTACGGGAAAGGTGCATTGGATACATCTGTCCCTCGAAGTACTCCGACCGAAAGGGTGCAGTTCTCTCCATCTCCAAATACTCTTCAGGCGTTATGTACCTCTTCGGCGCAGTTGACATCAGAACACTGCTATCTCTTCGTGAACGCCAAACACTTTTGTTAAGCTCGAACACATCTCGCCCAGAGTCACGTAGGCACGCGTGCAGTCAAGCAGCTTCGGCATCAAGTTGGTTCCGTCGGCCGCGGCCTGGTTCAGCGCCGCGAGAGTCTCTTCGACGGCGCTGCTGTTTCTCGATTGCCTCAACTCGCCGAGTCGCTTACGTTGCTTGATTTCAACTTCAGGCGAGATCACCAGAATCGGAATATCCGGTTCGGCTTCTTCTTCGGCGAACTCGTTCACACCAACAATGATTTTTTCTTTTGCATCGAGTTCCAGTTGGTACCGGTACGCCGCCTCGGCGATCTCACGCTGGAAGAACCCAGCCTCAATCGCAGGAATCACACCACCCAACGCATCGATCTTCTCGAAGTACGCCTCCGCCTCTTTCTCCATCTTATCCGTCAACGCCTCGACGAAGTAACTGCCGCCGAGAGGATCGATCGTGTTCGTCACACCGGTTTCGTACGCGATAATCTGCTGCGTGCGCAGCGCAATCTTCACGGCTTTCTCCGATGGCAGCGCCAGCGTCTCGTCCATCGAATTCGTGTGCAACGATTGTGTACCCCCAAGCACCCCGGCCAGCGCTTGAAACGCAGTTCGCACGATGTTGTTCTCGGGCTGCTGTGCCGTGAGCGTGCAGCCTGCGGTTTGCGTGTGGAACCGCAGCGTCCACGATTTCGGATTCTTCGCGCCATACTTGTTGCGCATGCGCTTCGCCCAAATTTTTCGCGCTGCACGGAATTTGCAGATCTCTTCGAAGAAGTCGAGATGGGAGTTGAAGAAGAACGAGAGCCGCGGAGCAAAATCATCCACGTCCATTCCGCGCTTCAGACATTCTTCCACGTACGCGAATCCGTCGGCGAGGGTGAACGCAAGCTCTTGCGCGGCAGTCGATCCGGCTTCGCGGATATGATAGCCGCTCACCGACACGGGATTCCACTGCGGCATTTCGTTCGCGCAGAACTCAATCATGTCCGCGACAATTCTCATCGAAGGCTGCGGCGGATAGATCCACTCCTTCTGTGCGATGTACTCTTTGAGTATGTCGGTCTGAATTGTTCCGCGCAACTCGCTCCGCGCTGCGCCCTGCTGCTCGGCAACTGCTACATAGAACGCCAGCAACATTGCCGCCGGCGCGTTGATCGTCATCGACGTCGAGATATCTTTGAGCGAAATACCCTTGAAGAGAATTTCCATGTCTGCCAGCGAGCTGACACTCACGCCGCAAATGCCGACTTCCCCCTCAGAGAGCGGCTCGTCGGCGTCTCGTCCCATCAACGCGGGCAAATCGAACGCGACCGACAAGCCGGTCTGGCCATGCTGGAGCAAGTAGTGATAGCGTTCGTTCGTATCTTCGGGCGAGCCAAAACCGGCAAATTGACGCATCGTCCAGAGTTTGCCGCGGTACATGTTGTGGTGAATGCCACGCGCATACGGAAACTCGCCGGGAAATCCGAGGTCGTTCAGATAGTTGATGTGGGCGATATCGTCCGGCGTGTACAGAAGATCAATCGGCTCGCCGCTCACTGTCGTAAACTTCGTTTGCAGTTGCCGCGAAGAGCGCGCGGCTTTCGTCTGCCAGATTCGCTTTTCTTCCCGGATATTGTCTGTGCCGTTCGTCGTCATGCAATTCCCCGATGCCATGAATTTAAAATTTTTGTACGGGAATTAACGAAGAAACGAAGTGAACTTCAAGGATGGCAACGCGCCTGCTTGTTTGTCAGGCTCCGAGTCGTTAGATTCATTCGAACAGTTCATCCATCGCCAATGAAACTCGAAGCAGTATTCTGGGATTATCCGAAATTTCTCGACGAGCAGTTCCTCAGGTCGTTTCTAGAGGAGAACAAAAACTCCGAGATATTTTCCTGGCTCATGACGAGGTTTCTTGAGCATGGCAGAGCAACCGATGCGCTCTCGCTGTTCACAATCGAAGAAATCTCCGCCCTTCTCCCTTCATTAAGATTATCCGACTATGCAGCCGCAAAATGGCAGAGACTTGTCGAGGTCTATGCTTCTCGCCCAAGAGGATAGAAGATGCTACTCGGCGCCGTCGCAGCGTGAAACTCTCCTTGCATTGCTGAGACACGAGGCTGTTGCAAAGGATTTTTTTCTTACAGGGGGAACCGCGCTTTCAGTCTTCTATCTGCATCACCGCAGGTCCAACGACCTTGACTTGTTCACACTACGTGAAACGAGTCTCGACGACATCGATCTGGCGCTGAAGACTGAGTGGTCGGTGAAAGCTTTACGACCATCATCGACCATCTCCATTATAGTGACGCAAGCGCGAGTCGGTATCGCGTTTGGCCCATTGAAGGTCGCGGCGCGAGAGCTCATCTCATCAAGACAAGCTTCTTCGTCGCCGTGAAGCTACCCGATGTGAGCGTGTAGATGTACACGCCGCTCGCGAATCTGCCGCCATCGAACACTCTCTCATAGCTTCCCGGCTTCAACTCCTCATTCACCAGCGTCGCGACTTCGCGACCGAGAAGGTCGAACACCTTCAGCGACACAAATCGCAAATCTGACCCGCCTGCCGGCCGGGCAGGAACCCCAAATCCCAGCTTGGCGCTTGGAATTTGGAATTTAATATTCGTAGTAGGGTTGAATGGATTCGGATAATTCTGTTCGAGTCGAAATTCGTTGACCGTTCCTTCGTCGACATCCGCCGTCGCTCCGACGTGCACCGGATCGCTGAAGTGAGTCAGGCTATCCAAACTAACTTGTCGCAGACGATACTCAAGCAACTCTGTCGGAGCCGAGTTGTCGGTGAATGCATAGCTGCGCGGTTCAGATGTTGTGCCTCCACCAAAGACAAATCCGCGATCAACAAACACCTGCCCGCCCGGCTGTCTGCGCTGGACGAAGAAGCCGAGATTCTGCGTCTCGCCTGAAGTCGTCCATTCGACGCGCACCGCGCCGTTGCTCTGTCGCACCGCGCGCAACGAAGTCAATTGCACTGAAAGTGCAGACGAAACCTTGTACATCCATCCGTTCTGCCATGCCGCGTTGCAGAAGTCGAGCAACAGTGTGGTGTCGATCGTTTCGCCGTGGTACAAAAAGAGGCCGTCGAGTCCGAGTGTGTTTGACAACGGCAAGAGTGTGCTGTACTCATCATTGCGTCCGCGAATCCACGTCATCGAAAACTTGTCGCCGAAGTTGGAGCGCATCCAGGACCAACTCGGGCTTTGATCGTTCGCGCCCTTGAGCCACGGCCGTTCCCAGGCATCGCCCCATCCAAGATTCGGGTTGCATGCGGCGATGCTGAACTCAGTCCAGTTCACATACGATGTGAACATGATTTTGTCGGCATACGTCACCAGCGTTCTGAAGTGGTTGCATCGCTTATATCCGCCGCTCACGAACAGCGCTCCTGGTCGTCGCTGATGAATGTAGTCGCGTACCTCTGCCAGCTCAGCGGGCGTGTACAGCGGCCCAGCCGTCGGATTGCCGGCGCAGTCATGCTCGACTGCTTCGTCGGCGTAGTAGATGAATCCGTCGAAACTGTCGGCGGCAGTAGCGGCATAGCCATGCCAGAAGATGACCATGATGTTCGCGGGTGAATAGCCCGCATCGATCGCGGCCTGGTAGTTCTCACGAAGCGCAGGCACTGCGACGTAGTCAAACCCGAAAGAGAGACGCAATTGTCTCAGTCTCTCCACCGTCCACACGTCGGGCCAAACGCCGATGATTTTTCCCGGCGCCGCTTGGAAGCGATAGCCGGTCGATTGAGCTTTCGCAGCCTGTACGTTCGAAAGACTGATCATCCCTGCCGCGCAAAGCATTATGGCAGCGCGAGTAACGCCGTTGATATGCATAAGTCCCTCCTGACACGTTATCGTCAGGAAACTGATGTATCTTCAGCGCGGATTTTTTTCGTCAGGAGGTTCGACCGAAGCGGCGATCGAATTCATCTGTGGAAATTTTCAGGACGACGGGGCGTCCGTGGGGACACACGTAGGGCATGCGCGTTGCGAAAAGCTGCGTGAGCAGTGAACGCATCTCATCAATACTCAAAGGATCGCCGGCTTTGATCGCTGCTTTGCATGAGTACGATTTGGCAAGATTGTCGCGGGCATCGACGTTGCCGTGTTGCGTGTACTCTTTGTAGAGAGAAAGAAGATCCTGAATAATGTGAGAACCTTGCGCCGCCTTGATATCCGCCGGAATTCCTTCCAGCACAATCGTGTTTCCGCCAAATGGCTTGATCGTAAATCCGAGCATCTCAAAATGCGGCAACAATTCTTGCACGAGCGCAGAATCGCCGGGCGTCAGTTGGAGCGTTTCAGGAAAAAGAAGTTGCTGCGAAGTCGCAGACTTCGTTTCGAAGCGTCGGAGCGCAAGCTCATACAGAATCCGTTCGTGCGCGACATGCTGATCGACCACGAGCAAGCCGTTCTCGATCGGAGCGAGAATGTACTTGTTATGTAGTTGCCAGAGAAATGGAAGGTTTTGTGCCGTGGCCGTGTCGGCTTCTGCAGACTGCATCGCCGGCGACGCCTCGCTGTCCCTCTCACCTGCCGAGCGAAAGAGTTGATCGACGATTGCTTTTCCATCCGCTGCATTTGCAGGAGCAACTGATGTTCTCTCGAATCGAAGTTGCTGCTGATCATGCGGTGCAGAGGGATTCAGTTGGATGATCTCTCCCGTCGCCCGATCGATGAACTCGGATCGTGAGGGCCAACTGTGTTGTCTGTTTGTGAATTGAAGTCCGATGCCGGCAGGATCGTTCTCGTTCGACGCGGCTGACATTGCCGGCATGAGGTTGTTCGCGGCAAGCGCCCGCCGAACCGCCGCCCCAACGAAACGATAGATGCTCTGCTCATCTTCGAACTTCGCCTCCATCTTCGACGGATGTACGTTGACATCCACCCGATGCGGATCAATCTCGATGAAAAGAAGAAAGAAGGGAAACGTTCCTTTGATCAGGAGATTTTCATACGCTGAGAACACGGCGTGATTGATATTGCGATTCGTGATGAACCTGCCATTGAGAAAGAGATATTGATTCACCCGACTCTTCTGTCCGAACGTAGGCTTGCCAATGTAACCCGAAATGCCGGCGTACTCTGTTCGTTCCTCCGTCCACACCATCGACTCGACTTGTCGCTGCCCGAAGATGTCGAGCAGCCGATCGTGCAGTGCGCCGGGCGGCAAGTCGAGTATGACTTCGTCGTCGCTGATGAACTTGAGGGCGATGGCAGGATGGCTCAAGGCAACGCGCTGCACGACTTCATAAATGTGTCTGAACTCCGTGCTGTTGCTCTTGAGAAACTTCCGGCGAGCAGGGACATTGAAGAATAGGTTTTGCACAGAGATCGATGTGCCAACCTCGCGACCCTCACGCGAAATCCTTGGCATGCCTCCGCCATCGATCTGCACAACAACGGCTGCATCGGCATCCGCACGACGAGTCTTCATCGTCACTTGCGCGACCGCGGCGATCGAAGCAAGCGCCTCGCCACGAAAACCGTACGTCAGAATTCCTTCGAGATCTTCGAGCGAGGCAATCTTACTCGTCGCGTGACGAAGGAACGACGCAACCGCATCCGCCTCATCCATTCCCATCCCATCATCAACAATCTGAATGACCTTCTTTCCCCCCTCCTTGATGAGGATGAGCAGATGCTTCGCCTCAGCGTCAAGAGAATTTTCCAGCAACTCCTTGACGACAGATTCCGGCCGTTGAATAACTTCTCCTGCCGCAATCTGGTTGGCGAGATGCTCGGAAAGGACTTGGACTTTGTGATGCAAGGAAAAGCTCTGATTGTTGAATCATTGGATCATTTCGCCATCGCATCAATTTGAATGTCAATGGTGAGATGTTGAAATGGTGCAGCGGTGAAATTCTACTGTTCGAACAGCGCTTCGACAAACTCCTTCTTGTCGAACGGCTGCAGGTCATCGATCTTCTCTCCCACGCCGATGAATCGAATGGGCAAGTTCATACTCTTGCTGATGGCAAGCACAATGCCTCCCTTCGCTGTTCCGTCAAGCTTCGTGAGAATAAGCCCGGTAACGCCGGTTGCCGCACCAAACTGTTTGGCTTGTTGCAGGCCGTTCTGTCCCGTCGACGCGTCGATGACGAGGAGAACCTCATGCGGGAACGATGGATTGATCTTTGTAATCACGCGATGAATCTTCTTCAACTCCTCCATCAGATTCACTTTGGTGTGAAGACGGCCCGCCGTATCGATGATGACGACATCAGCTTGCTGAGCTATCGCAGACTTCACGGCATCGAACGAAACCGCTGCGGGATCCGAACCGTGCTGCTGTTGAATGACGGACGCGCCGGCACGCTTTGCCCAAATCTCCAGCTGTTCATTCGCGGCGGCTCGAAATGTATCTGCGGAGCCGATCACTACACGCTTGCCCGCCTTCGTGTAGATGTTTGCCAGTTTGCCGACCGTTGTTGTTTTGCCGACGCCATTGATGCCGACAATCATGATCACGTAGGGCGATACATTCGGAATCTGAAACGCATCCGTCTCTGCCGTGCCGAGCGTGAATTGTTTCTGAATCTCATCGTGAAGAAGATTGTTCAGCTCGGATGCATCTGCGTAGCGTTCGTCCTTCACGCGCTGACGAATCGCGTCGATGAGACTCGTTGTCATATCGAACCCGACATCGGCTCCAATCAGAATCTCTTCAAGCTGATCGAGCGTCGTTTCGTCGATCTTTGATTTCGCGGTCACAAGCCGCGTCACTTTTCCGACGATGCTCTCGCGGGTTTTGGAAAGACCTTCTTTGAGTTTCGAGAATCCGAGCTTGTCGAAAAAACCCATAGCTATTTGTTCAGGACTGGTGATTGGAGAGATTTCATTTCGGAGACAAACCGCTGCAGGTACATAGCGAGCGAACCGACCAGCATCGCAACAGAGAGCCAGACAAACACCTCGGCAGCGAAGGCGAAACGAAGCATCGCGAACAGCATCGTCAACGCAAGAACGCCAATGGTCCATTTGCCCAGTTGATTCGACTGCAGCACGACGCCTTTCACTTGCTTCAGGTAGATGCCCCCGACAAGTATCAACACATCTCTGACGATCACGAACACGACGAACCAGAGCGGAATCAAACCGAGCATTACAAGCACAAGCGCGACAACGCCCATTCCGATTTTGTCGGAAACGGGATCAAGAATTTTTCCCCACTCGGTGACCTGATGATACTTGCGGGCGAACACTCCATCGAACTTGTCCGTCAACGCTGCGAGCGCGAGAATCGCGATTCCCCACAGGGAAGCGTTCGGCACATCGGAAAGCATCACGAGCGCAAAGGGCGCGGCAAGAATCACCCGCGTGAGACTCAGGAGATTGGAAATCGTGAGAAACTTCTCGGGGTCGGAATCCTGTGTCGCCGCGGTGTCGAGCATCTCAGTGTCAACAGACTGATTGGTCACGCCTCGTTCTCTTCCTTCGTTTGATGCGTGTCGATCTTCACCGGATACTTTCCGCTGAAGCATGCTGTGCAGTAGGCCGCGCCATTTTCTGTCGGCACGGAGTCGAGAAGATCATCAAGCTCAAGGTACTCAAGACTATCGACTCCGAGCGCTTGCTCGATCTTCCGAACATCGCCGTTGCACTGATTTGCAATCAACTCCTTCTGAGTCGGGAAGTCCATTCCGTAGTGACACGGAAACCGAATCGGCGGCGACGTCACGCGAAAATGCACTTCCTTCGGTCCTGCCTGCTTCACGAGTTGAACCAGCTGCCTCGATGTTGTGCCGCGAACAATCGAATCATCAACAATCACCACGACCTTATCTTTCAACACACCTTTCACCGTATTGAACTTCGTTTTCACTTTGTTCTCGCGAACATCCTGCTTCGGCTGGATGA
>JACRFA010000011.1 GCA_016218065.1 Ignavibacteriota bacterium
GCAGAACTAGGTCCGAGAATGGCATAGTGGAATGCGCCATCATCCTCGATGTCCTTCGGTCTCGTAGGAAGCGTGTGAACCTTTACACCCAAAGCCGATGCGTTGGCAGAAAGGGCTTTCACCCTTGCGATCTCATCCAGCAACCGGGCTTTGACGATTTCATCCGTGATGTTGCGCTGCGCAACGGCGTGCATCTGCGTGAGATTAGGCCGGTTGCCCAAACGCCACGTTGAAGGGACCTGGTTCTGAGCAATCCCAGTGTAAAGATCATCCAGCCAATAACTTTTCTGTGCCCAGTTCGATAGACCTTTGTCAAGCTCAATCTTGTCAGGACGGGTCGAGCCCAACATCACGAGAAGATCCCGCGTCTTGGCAGTTTGTCCGATTGGTTGTGAATGCAAGAACGTCGCAATCACTGCTTGCTCGATCTCCCTGAACTTCAGACCGACTGAGTCATTTTGAATCTGTCGTGCACGTGCAAGCTCGCCAACAAGGATTCCGGTCCAGTTTTGCCTGCTGCCTTCCCATTCCTCCGTATCCGCCACCGTTACAAGTTCTCTCAAGGCTTCGGAAATCGATTCGTCAGCAGGAGCTGCCAGGAACACTGAGGGATTGACCAAAGGGTTCGTATCCCATTTCTGAGACTCCCGCAAAGCGAGGGCGAATGTTCTCAATACTCCTCGTGTCCTCTGGAAACGGTCGAGCTGCGTCCACTTTCCATAGAGTACTTCTGTGAGATCCGGGTGGAATGGATAGCTTTTGAGGAATCGCTCCTCTGCATCGGCACCCTGCTTGCTCGCTTGCTCGTCAACTGCTGCTACTCCTTTCAGCGCGGCCACGACATGCTGGCGAAAGACATCGGTGTTCTTGATTGACTCCGGCGTGAAGAACCGGCGGCGTAGAACCTCAGCCACGTCTTCCTTAACAACAGGCTCAATCGCCTCTTCCCTCTGGCGCTGGAAGATGTCATAGAGTTGCCCTTGAATTCGCCTGCCCAGTTGATCTTGATTGGTTGGCTCACTCGTCAAGAGAGACGCAACGATGCAGCATCGATCAACCTTGGTTGCTGCCTGGGTTAGGTACTGGAAGAAGTTCACCAGACTGTTGAGTCTTGTCTGATCGTTGCCGACTTTCTCACGGGCATACATCAATACCTCGTCAATCAGCACGAGAATACCAAGGCCCTGCTTGGTTGGGCGCTCAAGGAGTTCGATGAGAAGATTTTCTGCTGGTGCTGTCTCACGCTCTTCTGCTTTCCCTTCAGCATGGAGGAGCTTCAATCCGTCGTCACCGGCAATTTGATACGCCAGCACACTCCATGGTTGCTTGAGTGTCCTGACTTTGCCTGTGGGGTCTGTGACTTCTGATCCCTTTTCGACATCGAGTTTGTCAAAGCAGAGGCCTGCAACGAGACACTTTGGTGGCCTTTGTCCGATGTCCTGAATGAACTCAGCAACTGCACTGAGATCGGGAAGTTTATCGGGGTCATAAACAAGATGGCGGAGTGTGATGAGCGTATGAGTCTTGCCTCCACCGTATGTCAACTCAAGCTGTCGAACCGCTTTGTCGTTCTTCCCGGCAAGCCGAAGTACAACCTCGCGCACGAGACGGCGCAGGTTGTAGGTTGGATAGGTGAGGGCGAAGAAGTTCTCGGCTTTCTCGTACACGGGGCGTTTCCCCCGTTGCATAAGGACGTCGTAGAGATCGGCTGCGAACATGCTGAGCGTGAGCTCGCCTTTGAGCAGATCCTCCCGTAGCTTCACAACTTCGTGCCAGGGTTTCCAGGGTAGTTTTGCCATTGTCATGCTTCCTTCTTTTCTACAGGATCGATGGGGAGATAGATTTGAATATCTTCTTTGACGATCCCTTTTGCCTGAATATGGTTACTCAGACTCTCCATCAGTGAGCGTTCTTCGCTTCCGTGAGGGGAGAGCTCGATGAGCGATTGCAGGAAGCGTTTGAACAATTCCTGCCTCCGTAAAGCGTTTGAATCGAGATACTCATCCACTTTATGGAGATCGCCTGATTTCCAGAGGTGCATGAGCCGATGGACACGATCGATGAGAGGAATGGGTTTTCCTCCCGGCGCATCGTACCCCATGGAGTTTCCTTTGCGCTGTGCCCATGTCTTGAGTTTTACCTTGCTGCCAGAAGTTTCTTCTTCGTCCGGGTCTGACTCCGCATCGGCATCTGCTACCCTCTCTTCATCATCTACAGAAGCATCGCCTTTGGTAAATGAGATCAGATCCCACGTGTCAGCCAATTCCTTATCTGAGAGGCCACATGAAACGGCATAGAGGATGCATGAACCTGCTGGTGCTTCCTCGAGACCGAAGTCATGGCGATGCAGCAGGTAGTACGCGGTTGTATCATCGAGGCGATCAGCAGCGACAAATTCTGGATCTCCCTCCTTGTTTCCAGAGAGCACGCGACCAACAACAAACTCAACGACAATGCGACGAACGTGAGTGAGGAACTCAGTCACAGTCATTGGGCCGGGTTCGTTGGCTTTCTTCACAACAGGGTGCTTGCTGTAAGCTTGCAATGCTGGGCCCGTTGCTGCCCAGACAAAGTCTGGACCACGGATTCCGGCATCCCAGAACTCACGTAACATCGTGCGGATGTTATGTTGCATTTCCTCAATGACCTTGTTGTCCCAGCCAGCTCGTGCGTCTTCTGATCGCTTCTTGCATACCAACCATATTGATGAAGCAAGAGATGAGAAACCATACCCACGCTGGCGTGAAGGCATTTCCGTTTGAATGGGCCAACTCGCCGTCACAACGAAACCAGCTTTGATAATTGCCTCAACGAGGGTTCCCCACGCCGCGGGGTCCTTGTGGGCAAAAACAGCAACGAACCGCCCTCCGTCTTTGAGTGATTTCCGTGCTTGTTTGAAGGCCCTCGACATGCCATTCTCATATTTCTGTTTTTCTTCAGCATTGTCCTTGTCTTCATGTACATGCTGAACCATTTCCTTCTTTTTTTCTGTAAGGTCATCCACGAATTCAGGATTCGGGTGGAGCAATCTCTTCAACCAAATGTAGAAGATATCAGAAATGTCAGAATAGGAGATTGCTTGATAGTAAGGGGGGTCAGTCGCAACAACATCATTCACTTTCTCTGCATCAAGTTCATCAGATGATGCCCGGATAACTTCAGGGCGAGAAGAAGTAACGAGAGACTCTTCAATGTATCGAACTGCGGATGCCACGACTTTGAGTCCGCCGCGGAAGAACCTATCAAGGTTAACCATCGGATTGCACTCTACGAAATCCCACGGCATTGAAAAGGAATATCGGGCAAAAGTGTGCTTGACTTCCAGAGCTCGTGGTTCCCAAATGCAAAACTCCGTGCAGTAGTCGACCAACTTCCCAAAGGCAATGCATAAATAGTGGTTGACTTCTTGGTTGAATGATCCGGCATGGTTGCCAGAAAATTGAAGATGGGTACGGATGGTCTTTGCAAACACGCCCAATGCAAGTAATTGCCGAGACGTGAAGGCCTTTTGAAAGTTGTCCATTCCGTAGAGTTGGCAAGAAATCGAGCGTGTGCTTGCGGGATCCAAAGGTTCATGAATCATACCATGCGGTATCTCTCCAAAAGTCCTTTCCAAAGAGTCTCTGGCCACTTGAGCGGCATCCACTTCAAAGGTATTGGGTGACCGAATCTCTTTTCCTGAAGGGCCCTCTATAGCTACAGCGGTGTTTACCACACCTAATCGGCCCGCACGCCCCTCGAATCTGATATCCTCCATCGTCATGATTATCGGGCAACACGGACATTTTGCACCAGACCCGGACATCGTTCCAGCCCCAATCCGTTTGTCATGTTCACGTTTCTGGGCGGTATTTCCTCCCTTCTTAGCTGCGTTTGTTTGTATTCCAAACACGATCTTGGTTTTGTCGACGCTTGGCTCCATAGTGAGGAGCACACGCATATTCTCCCGCTTGGACAACCACCGAGTTTTCAAGAGCGGGATTGTCACACCGCAGTTTTTGCACTTCACTGTGCGAGCCCAGAGGTACGCAACCGTCGGTTTGGCGACCCATCGGGGATTGCGTTTGTCTCTTCTGTACTCCTCGCTGAATTCTTTGTTAAGGGAGTCGATGTCCGGCGTTCCATCCTCGTTGATTGGAACGAGCTTCATCTCTTGTTTCTCGTAGGGTTTGCTATTGCGCTTATCAAGAGGCTCAAAATCCGCATACGTAGGATAGAATTTTGCAAGCTCCCGCCGAGCATTAGCGAGCACCCATTGCCCCCATGCTCGAACATGCCAAGCAAGATCGGCCTTGGGCACGCGAGTGTTGTCCTCGCTGTGTTTCACAAACAAATGTTGTTGCGGTTCGGCAACCTGGCTCTTGGTAGGCCTCGTCCTGCCGACGAGATGCGGGTGCGCCTTGTAAAACGCAGCCATGAACTCCTCATTGTCGAGAACAAACTCTGGCAGTGGGAGCGTTTTGCTAGCGAGCTTCTGTGGGTATTCAAGTGTGCATTTGAGAATGAACCACGCGACGGGATTGATATCAACAGCAGTTGCCTCGCACCCGAGGCGCATGGCTTCGAGAGGAATAGCTCCGCCACCTGCAAATGGATCGAGTACTTTCGGTGCCCGGCCCCCATAGGCCTTTCGGATCTCTTCGCGGAACCAATCAAGATCAGCCTTGTTCTCTATTTCACGTCCCCAATGGAGAATGCCTCCTTCGGTAACTTCTTTCTCACGCTCAACCGTCTGGCCGTTGGGCATTTTCTTTTTCTCAATCTTCTTCACCACTTTGCCGCCGATCTTCTCACAAAGTTCTTTGCGTTTCTCCGGCGTACCGGGATCAGGCAAGAGGGTTGCAATCAGAGCAGCACGGCAAGCGGCAAGCGGCCGTCGCGCCGGCCAAATGTGAAGTGTGGAAATGTGTCCGTGGCGAACGTTCTTCTCGTGCACAGAATCGAGAGACGCTTGCTTCAGTGGGAAGGCGTGTTCAATGAGGCGGTCGTGGTCGGGCATTAAAGGCCTTTACGTTTTCTGGTCTACTTGGATGATGTTTGTTGAAGCATTCATTTCGAGAACTTGAGATCCCTTTGGCGCAACGAATGCTCTTGCGGTCCATTTGCCTTTCGGATCACCACCAATGATGAGCATGACAGGCTCAGGACATCGCAAGGGTGGTGTTTCGGAGTTTTTCCGCAGTTGATCAATGTCTGTCGTACTTGGCTCGGGACTGTTGAAAGGATGAAAGTGCCATTCGCCCAAGTAGTATCTTTTTTGCTGCGTCCATAATTTTTGCAGCCAAGGCTGAAGGCCCTTGATGCCACGGACGAATGTGGTGTGCCCACGTTTAGAATCTGGGGGAGGCGAAGAAACATCGGTGACGATTGCGTTGTCATGTCTTGAGTTGTAATGCCCAATAAGAATGCCTCCCGTTTCGACTGCATCTGACTCTTTACAAAGAAGGAGCAGTTTGTCCATCAAGAGCCCATCAATTGTCAGGCTGTACTCCATATTGTCTGCTGCAAAGATTTGTTGATCAGCACCCATTGTCAAGCGACCTTCTTAATTCCCTGAAACAGACCTCCGCTGAACTCCTGCTCGAAGACTTCTAAAGTTGGAGCGACGTTTGAAGCAGATGCGATACTTGCGATTCTCTTTCCAGCAACTGAGACTGCCATCCAAAGATCATCGGGGCTGGCTGGAAAAATTGGGTGCCAACAACCAATTCCTTCTCTTGGAAGCTCTGCATCAGAATATTCCCTCGTTTCATTCTCAATCCAAGGTTGCGTTTTCTCAATGAAGAAGGAGTGGGGAAAATAGCGGCCAAATGAGGAAAAGAGAAATATTCTCTTGGCAAACAACCCCACCGACACACTTAAGAACTGCTTGTCACTCTTCCAATCAAAAATGGACATGGCATATAGCACAGTGTCATCTGCTGTGCAATCGATAACACAGTCGCAGGACTGAACTAGTTTACGGTCCGATTCGCCTAAAGGGGGAAATGACTTTGGTATTGCAGTGGCATGGGCGTGCGGGTTTAGTGATACGAGCCTCAAGGCCAATGCGTCGGCTTTACGATCCCCAACGGTGTGAAGGTCAAGCGTATGTCTAGTGAGATTGCCGACTTGAAGTCTTTCATTATCAACGATAACAAAATCATGACACCCTTCACGAGCGAGCAATTCAGCGATCATGGATCCGATAGCACCTGCCCCAATGATAAGGATCTTCTTTGATGTAATGCAGGCTGGCAGCTTTCCCCGCGTGCGGAGCTCACTTTCCTCCCAGTTGACCGATCCAAGCCACTCAAGCTTCATGTGGGAAGTAAGGACGAGCGATCCGTCGCGAAGCAAGTATCCTTTCTCACTTGAGCTGAATCCCTTAGCGTTGCCATTGGACAACACTGGCAACAACAGAGCCTGCCAATGGTATCTTTGGAGAGGACTTCCGATTGTTGAAGGGATGGGAAAACCAATCAACAAAGGATGACGCACTCCATCACGGATTGTCTTCGCAAGGTCTCGAAGAAGTTGTTGGACATCTATTCCGACACTTGAAAGTGCACGAACAAGTTCCGCAAGTGTGGTCGGCGCTTGCCAAGGAGGAATGTGAGGTACCTCTTGCGTTCTAATCCATAAGCCAGTGAGAGCGACCTTTGATTGTACAGCATCTCCGTACTTAACCCCTAAGAGTTCCTGGCCGTTTCTTTTTTTGAATTGAGTGACAGCGAGGACAGACGGGTTCATCACTAGATTTGAGAAATCCACAATGCCATATGGATGATCGTCTAGTTGCCAGAAATCAAAGGACGCCTGATCCTCGACAAACGCGATCTGCGGATCAAGTTTCGCCAGAGGGAAATGTGGAAGTTCAAATGGATCTCCGTCCTCGTTGAGGCAGCCCTGACTGGCTGCAACTATCCAATCATGAAGCCTAGACATGTACCAGCCAATGCGATGCGAGGCAGTTAATGGTTCAATATCGTACATTCTCCGCCCAATAGACCTTAGACTTGTTTGTTCGCAGACCTTTCCTGTTCTCCAGGGAATATGCGGATCACCAAGGTTGTTGAGCAATTGATGAGGGAAAGTACACTCGATGCCTCCATCCTTCGCCGGATATGACCCGATGGTACCCCATGGGTAGCTACTTTCGCAAAGCAAGTACCACGTTGTCCACTCTGGTATTGCACCTTGTGGATCAACCTTTATGCGGAACCTCAACGCCCACTTTCTTTCCGAAGCAAACCACTCCCAATCCGTCATCATCTGACAGAACGGAAGGTGTTCGAGAGCCCGCCGGCCCTGCAAAAGTGCATCGGGTGGTCTGAGTGCAGCCATCTAAGCGAATCGTCCTCCACCAATTATTGAGACACCAGTTCTTGGAGTGTATCCACCTGGCTTCGGTTCATTTCCACCATCACCTTCATTTGACTGATCGAAAGGGGGCTCTGGAAACTTCTCACCAAACAGATCTCGCCAAAGCCGGGCACTCTTCCGCGTATCCTGTTCATCGAATGCTGTTCTTGCTTGTTTTGCAGCAGCCGTTACTAGTTCATGGAATGCTGCAAAATCACTCCCTTCCACACGACCAAGCACATTGTGACTTGGTACTCCATGGTCTGGAACAAATGGTGTTTGCTTCAAGATTGCGTAACCCTGGTATTGATCCCGGATAGACTCAAGTGCTCGAACCACACCCATGGCAACAGAATCAATCCCATCCGGGCAATTCAAGCCGAGTAAATGCTCTAGCGGATAGCTCTTTGGATACTTTGGTTTTGGCTGCTGCGTTGTCCTCCACCACTTCAGGCATTTCACGACGTTCACATAGTGTGAATTGCATGCTTTATTCTTCCGTTGGGTAGCCTCGATCTGAGCGAGGGGGTGTGTTTCATCCCATATCTTGGCGTCACGATCGGGAATCCAAAGCGGTTCAGTTTGCCATTGCTTCTTTTCCGCCTCTGTAATGAGAGTGCTCTTTAGTAACCTGTTGCCCTTTAGTCCCCAATCAAGTCCTAATTGCCAGTCCTTGGCTTCCTCAATGCTCTCGTTCGTCAGCACGCTGGCGGACTTCACCAACGTCTTAACAGCTTCACTCGGGGCGCTGGTTGGGACAAGATCTAGCTCCACATACGATAACTTGATGCCCCATGACCGTCCTTGTGGTTCATACTTGCCCTTATAGTGTTTGTCAAGAAACGGTACAAACCTGTTCAAGGCCTCAACTGGTGTCACTGTGGACCTATCCATAGTCGTCACGACAATGATATCAACATCTGATTTCTTGGTGTCGGAACTCGGGCGGATTGCCGTTGCTCGTCGATAGCTCCCTTGAAGAAAGGAATCCACAATGATTGGGGAGAGGTCTTCATCCGCATGAATACGTTCTCGGAGAGTTGTGTGTCCGGATTTGCACTCGTCGATCTGAGTGTCTGTCAATCGGATATTCGACACGAAATCAGAAAAGTAAGATGGTATAATAGCCATGAATCTCTCCTCCTATGTTCTCGGATTTGCAATTGGTGCAGACGTGATTTTTGATGGGGGCAAACTAATTGAAGGTGAATATGCCCCTTTTTGGTTTTTGTCAAAATCGTATTCGTAGAGAGTAAGCGCGCCGAAGCCGGCCGATACTTGTCCAAAGAAGAATGCGAATGAGTTAGGCGCGGCAAAGAACAAATGGAGCCTGCTGGACCCTTCCGCGTCGGTACGTTGATCCTTCAGTATCCCAGCAATTCGACGAGCAAGGAAGGAGGCGTGGACACTGTCAGAAATTGATACATTATTGGGAGATGGCAATCGAAAACAAATGACCCTCGAAACGTTGGGGAGGCAACTTTTCACGAAGTGAATAGTGTCGGTGTCGATGTCATGAGTTGCACTTATCGCGAGAGCGAGATCGCTCCCGGCTCCTTCAATTGATACCGAGTGAACTTGCCAATCGGGGCCTGTGGAAACATAAGCACTTGGGCGCCAGATTTCTCTACCGTTGACACCAGTCTGCATCAGCGCAACATCTGCACCGGATTTTGTGTTTAGATACCATCCAGCAAAAAAGGCGATCGATCCGTGGACGGGCATGTTCAGCAGATAGCGTCCACCCGGTTTGACATTGCTGCGAAGGAAGCTTGCCACTTCCGCAACGATCTCTCGATTCCACCTGGATGGTGGTTGAATGTATCTTCCATCGAAGTGCTTGAGCAGGCACAATATTCTGTCGGTTTCATCTTCGAGGTTCTCTGCAAAACGCAGGAAGCTTCGGATGCCAAGCCGTCGTGCATCTGGTTCGAGTATAGGCCTTCCATCCCAAAGGTCCTCACGCTTGCATATCGTCTCGATTTCGTCTCGGGTGAGCCTTCTCTTGCCCATTTGAATGAACTTCTTTGCCAGATCCTCGTACGGGTGAGTCATACGATCATCTGCAACAGGTTTCAGCCCAGCCAACCGAAGTTTGTCGTTGAGCCTGTCCCCCAGCTCAACCAAAGTAGGGCCCTTGAACAACCGGAGCGGAGCAAGCACAACTCGTAGATCTTCATCAGTTGATAAGCCCAAGTGTTTTCGCCAAGCGCTTCTGACTTTCCCCATGGCTGATCGATCTCCACCTTTGGCCAGGTCTTCCCATCTGATATGCCCATCTGTCGTACTTATCAATTTTGAAAGGGGGTCATCAGGATGAGGGCTCCAAGGAGAATAGACGTGCAACCGACAGCCCTGCCCACTTGGTGCGTGTTGAGTTTGTGCTTTGTAGATCCTCGTGAGCAGAGAGACAGACGATGCATTTATGAATGAAGGGTCCATCATGCCCTTATAAGTAAACGCCCCATGTGCCGTCACATGAAACTTGACTTGGTAGTAGTCTGCCTTGAGAGGTTTGCCGAAGTCCAGCATTCCGTCATAGTGGACAGCAACGTCATCAAGAGATTTGATGTTGTCAGCCTCAATTTCGACAGCGATGACCTTTGGACGATCATCGAAGAGGCGACACGCCTGCAACCAGAAGAAACGGTATTGGTAGTCGTTTCCGAAGCTGATAGACGAAACGGATTTTGCCATACTATCTCCCCCTACCTTTCACGATTTCCCCTTCATGCCATAGAATTATCATACCATCTCCTCTGCAGCTTCCATGATTTGTTTTGGAACGATCCTTACTCCGCTTACTGTTTGCGTGCGCTCTTGAGTCCGCACTGATGAGAACTGTCGAGCAAGCAGTTTGCCAAACGGATCCTGTACACGAACCAATCGGGGGCTGGGTGTAGCGCAATCGTAAGCAACGAAGAGCCAGTACTGGTTTCGCAAGTTGCAAGCCTTTGCCCATTCGTTATCATACATCTGCACCTCAGCCGTGCCAGACCGTCCCTTGACCTCGATGCATCGCTTCGTTCCATCCAGATGGAGTGACAACAAATCAAAGCCAGGATGCTCGGAGAGATTTGCTTTCAAGGCCAATTCGGGTGTGTGAACATCAAGTACTTTTGCGCCAGCAGCTTCCTCGAACACAGTGGCAAGCTTCATGGCAAACATTTCGACATTTGTTTCAAGTTGTTCGATGTCTGCCGGATCGGAAGATGGCACGACGAGAGCGTGTGCGATAAACTCGATTGGTCCGACTGCGACAAGCTCAGGCTCGCGACGAATCACGGCGATGGCATTCTCCCGCCGAGCAGCCAATTCCTTCTGATTTCTCTTGACCTCATCGAGCGCATCACTTGCTTTCTTGTTGCCTGAGCGGGCCTTCTCACCCTGCTTTGCCCGCGCAGCTGCGAGTTCTGCCTCCTGGAAATCAAATCCGCGTTGCAGGAAGCCTTCGCGTTCTGGTGCGGTCTGGAGCAGATTCTTTTTCCGTTCGAGCGCCATCACGCGGGCAACCCGTTCAGCAAGAAATGCCCGGGCCTGTTCCTTTTCCTCATTTGCGGCAACTGCCATCCGCTGAGCCGACGACGGAAGACCTTGGCCACCTTTCAGAAGCAGGAGGTGTTCGATGGGACAGAGTGCAAGCTCGGAACCTTCGTATTGTTTGACACCAACAAGGCGAGTTTCGAGAATTTCGTCCGTTGAAAGATCAGCGAGCTCATGATCGGCCTTGCGGACAATGGTCAGCGAGGCAAGATGGAATAGATACGGCTTCTCGGTGGTTGGGTCAACAAAGATTGCTCCCCGGCGTCCCTCATTGCTCAACCGATCCGACACATGTTGCCGGAAACGTTCAAACACCGGCTCACCTGGATGAAGCCAGATTGCTGAGTCCCGTTCCTTTGGTCGAGTAAAAGTGAGTTGGCTGCGCACTTTCTCCGGATACATTTCAAACGTGGAGAGGAGTGGATCAATAGCACCGAGTCTTGCTGAGTCCAATGAGAACCAACCCTCCTCATTGTTTTCGAGCACCAGGTTGACTAAAGGAGCAGCTTGGTCAACGTACCTCTGCACATATCCTGGCAGTAATCTGAAATAGACCTCTTGATCGAGGTCCGCGCGGAGACGTGGCAGTTCTTCTGCGACATCGCCGCCCGAGCCAAAGAGTAATTTCTCTCTTGCTGCAAGAGCCACGATCTGCTCTTTCGTTAGCTTGCCGTCCAATTCACGAACCACTTCGCTGGCATCTTCAGTAACAGCCATCTCCATGTACTCACGGATGGAAACCTCAGCGAAGATACGCCCGATGCAATCGAATACTTTGTCGGATTGGAGTTCCCTCTTGATTTTCTCAAGCTTGTCCAGAAGAGTCTTGAGTACCTTCCCTTCCCGTGTTGATGGCGCTACGAGATTCATAATGATAACAGGATCGTGCTTCTGACCATATCGATGAATACGACCCATGCGCTGTTCGAGGCGGGCGGGGTTCCACGGCACGTCATAATTGATCATGATCCAGCAGAGCTGGAGATTGATACCTTCCCCCGCAGCATCCGTGCAAATCAGGAATCGAGCGCCACCCTCGTCAATCGGTTTGCGGAAGCGTTCAACTTGTTCCTCTCGTTCGACATAGGAAAGTCCGCCGTGAATCTGAGCAACCTGATCGGTATAACCCATGCCGCCAAGTTTGTTCGCAATGAACTTCATCGTGTCACGGTGTTCGGAGAAGACGATGAACTTTTCATTATGATACTTCGGATCGAGCAGGAGTTCTCGCAGCCTCTCGAACTTCGATTCAAAACCAGCATCGAACACTTGCCTGGCAAGATTCAACAGTTTTTTGACCTGCTCTCGTTCTGCGAGAAGATCCGATAGAGAAGCTGCGACGACACCCTGGAGGAGAGTATCCTCCGCACGTTCGTTCTCTTCCATACCGTCTTCGGAAGACTCATCGTCAGCAGTTTTTGTATCAAGAACATCATCATCGGAATGGATGCGCTGCTGGAAAATGACGAGTTGTTCTTGAGTGATCTTCCCATCTTGTACATCTGAGATTAGTCTGTCTAGTTTGGCAATGCGACGTTCAAACGAACAGAGCAAAGCAAATGTGGAACTGGCGAGACGTCTCTGGAACACGCTCATCGCAAGTCGGGCGGCCTCCCGGTTCAGAAGCTTGGCCTTATTATAGACATACCGAAGGTAGTCTGTGGTTTCGTCATACAGCTTCTGTTCGCTGATGTCCCCCTGAGTTAAATCATAACCGAGCGTATCGGAAATGCGTTTGGGATAGAGAGGTCGACCGTCGAGGTATACCATCTCCTCTTTCGTGCGGCGAATGAAGCGAGAGCTTCGCTGTTCGACCGGATACTCTTCGAATGCTTCCGGAGTTGAAAGCACTTCAGGTTCGAGTAGCCGCCAGAGGGCATAATAGGGATAGTCCTTTCCCTGGTGAGGCGTTGCGGTTAGGAGAAGTAGATGATGAGCGCTCCATCGCAGCTTCCACCGATCACCCGTGTTCCTAATACCAGCAAGTGCTTCGGCGAGACAATATCGATCGGTCTTTCGCACGCGAAGATCAGCGCTCCGATCTGCGGTCAACTTGTGCGCTTCATCGAAGATGACCAGATCGTATGGAATAACTTTTGGGTCATCAATCCTTCCAAATGCCCGTTGAGTTGCAAGAGTGTCCATGCTGATGATGACACGGTCACTGTTCTCCCCAATGAATGGGTTGTCTAAACGAAAGTCTGTGCCGGTTAGAATGCGGAACTGGAGGTTAAACAGCGTCGATAGCTCACGACGCCAGTTGCCCAAGAGACCAGCGGGAGTCACAATAAGCACCCGGCGAAGGAGCCGTCGTGAGAACATCTCACGAATGTAAAGCCCCGACATAATGGTCTTTCCCGCTCCAGCGTCATCGGCCAAGAGGAACCGGAGACGGGATTGCCCGAGCATGTGGTCATAGACTGCGATTCTTTGGTGCGGCAGCGGGTCGATGCTCGAAATCTCGGTGGCGAATGTTGGGTTCATCAAGTGGCCATAGGATAGGCGCTTGCCCTCAGCCAGAATCTTCACGATCTCGGGCTGGGTTGTGAAGTCGAGTTTCTGTGGCCCCTCTTCCTTTGGGATGCCATACGGGGTTTTTTCCTCAGCGACTGCCATTTCTAGTTGCCGGAGTTGGGTCCAGGAAAGTTGGGAAGGCTTTGTTTGGGCGTTTTCCCACCTGTTCACAGTGGCGAAGGAAGTCCCTAACCGTTCGGCCAAGGCTTGCTGCGTAAGACCCAATTTTGCACGTAGATGTTTGATGCGATCCGAATAGTCGGCTGTTGGGGCCTGAGTTAGGACGTTTTGTTCAGATTTTTGTGGCATCGTGTGAAGTCATTTTTTACAATATAACATTTGTTATATGGGTTGTCAAGAGCCAGGATTGCTGCTACTTTCAGACAAAATAGCATTGGAACAGTGAATCCGAATGGTCTTGAAGAGAATTCGAAAAGTTGACTTGCGTGTGTTCATTATTTTGTTATGTTCACTAGTAGTGAACACGCAGACAACGTGAACAGATTGGAGCAGGCTATGAACCTGAACACTGAACAGGAAATACTGCACGAGGCACTTGAAGTCTTTCACCAAGCAACGGGGGTCATGGTTGCCATGGAGCCACGCCGAATTAATCTGGAAGTGGACGCAGAGGTCATGATGAGAAAAGGAAAAGAGGAATGGCATTTCAAAGCAGAGATAAAGCCATGGCTCACAAAAGAAAATGCCGGACCAATCGTCCGAAGAATTGGTGACAATCGAAGGGGCTGGCTTCTCGTGACCAGGCACATCACACCGGCACTTGCAACACAGCTGCGCGAACTTGGCCTTGCCTTCATCGACACCGCCGGGAATGCCTTCATTGATGAACCAGGTTTGTACATCTATGTAACCGGGAATCGACCAAGGGTCAAGAATGTCGGTGAAGGTGTGAAGCGCTTGTTTCGACCTGCAGGATTACGCGTACTCTTTGCCCTCCTCTGCAATCCCAGACTTGAGAGGCAAACCTATCGTGAGATAGCTGCAATTGCAGACACCGCACTCGGTACAATCAACTGGACAATGAGAGATCTGATGACGATGGGTTTCATGATCAACATGGGGCCCAAAGGAAGGCGTCTCATTAACAAAGAGAAAATCGTTGAGCAATGGGTAGTGGCATATCCCCAGCAGCTCAAACCAAAACAGTTCATCGGCACATACAAAGCGGATCGCTATAACTGGTGGCGTGATACGGATCTTACACCATTCGACGCACAGTGGGGTGGAGAGCCGGCAGCGGCAAAGCTCACTCAATATCTCAAGCCTGAGAAGGTTACGATTTATGCTGGTGAGCGAATCCAAGAACTTATACTTCAGAACAAGCTCCGCAAGGATCCCCGGGGAGATGTTGAGATTGTGAGACGGTTCTGGACATTGAATCCACACGAGGCCCGGAAAGAAACGGTGCATCCGTTGCTGGTCTATGCTGACCTCATAGCAACGGCAAATGACAGGAATATCGAAACTGCGAGAATGATCTATGACAAAGAACTTGCTGGACTTATCAGGGAAGATTGACCTTCTCACAGTGAACGTCCTCCAGTCCATTCATGATGCAGCGAGCGAACTTCAGATTCCATTTTTTGTTATTGGCGCCACAGCACGCGATCTCATTCTAGAACATGGATTCGGAGTGAGGCCATCCCGGGCAACAAAGGATGTTGATTTTGGCGTTCAGGTTCCTGACTGGAAAACGTACGAACAGCTTATGACCGAGTTAGCATCCTCAGGGAGATTCACAGTGACCAAACAACAACACAGGCTCACGTTCGAGGGAACCCTCCCGGTTGATATCATTCCCTTTGGACCAATCGCAAAGCCGGATGCAGAGATCACGTGGCCCAAGGACCCAGACTTCACCATGAACATGTTGGGATTTGATGAGGCGTATGAGTTTTCGTTGAATGTGAGGCTAAGGAATGACCCAGTCCTTGAGGTTCGAGTGTCTGTCCCGCAGAGCCTAGCCATCTTGAAACTGATTTCGTGGGATGAGCGAGCTGCAGGGGCAAGCAAAGACGCCGAAGATTTCTTTCTGATCATAGGCACGTATCTTGATCTCGGTAATGCCGACAGATTAGCCGGCGAATCATCTGACCTGCTTAACTCGCTTGACTTCGATTATGAGAGCGCAGGAGCGAGACTCCTCGGACGCGACATGGCAACAAGTTGCAACTCTGAAACGGCAAGCCATCTGCTTGAAATACTGGAGAGAGAGACCGGAGAAAAGGATCGGTACAGATTAGTCGAAGCCATGAGTGGGCCCGATCACTTTGGTGATGGAGGCAAGCTCGAAAGAGTATTGGAGCTACTCGATAGTGTGAAGATGGGGTTTGAGGAGAGAATGAAGAGGTGAGATCAGGGTTAATGAGAAACCTACGTTTGCAGAGGGGGTCGAGAGTATCGTTGTCCGTTTTCTCTCGCTCGTCCAAAAGTCCCACTCTTAGTTAAGGAGTTCGCTGGCCGGGATTCGAAGAACGGAAAAATCGGTGAAAGCCCCGCGGAGCGGGACAACTGTACTGTTATGTTGTCGATATCGCGGAACCGAGGCTCTTCACATCTCTTCACGTAATCAAGGAAATGATGAGCGCCGACCTTGCCAGGCTTTCACCCATTAAACAGTGGGCTGCATAAACGGTGCTCTGACAGGAAAATGATTCACGCCACTCCCAACCGTAACGGCAAAGCGCATCATCAATGAATGGATGAAAACGTGCAGGCAAGTTGCAGCAAAGAACGACACGACTCCGTTCATGTCGTTCAGTCGGTGCGATGTGCAGTATCTGGTAGCGCTATAGGAGATGATTGCCAAAGAAATCGAGCGCATACAGGAGGAGGCGAGTTTCATTCCATGACCTTCGGCCAACCTTGTACCATCAACGAACAACGATTGTCCCGACACCGGATGTAATACCTCGGCAAGTGCAGGCGTGCGCGACAGAAAACCAGATCTGTGCCTTCGAAATAGTCGCTAGACGGCTTCGTTTCTTTTTAGGAAAGTTGTTGCTGCAACCTCTTTGCGATTTTTTGTGCGATGGACTCCGAAATCCGGTCAAAGACTCCGATGTTGTTTGGTGCGCGGTGCGGGAAGCGAAACAGTCTTTGCTTTGAAGATTCCGACTTTGAACTACGGTGCGGTCGAAACTCCATCCTAACTCGGACAGAATCATCCAGACGCTTTTGCGGGTTCCCCTCAAATATGGCAGGCGGGGATTTCTCACACTCCCTTCCCGCATCTATTCAACATACAATTGTGCGGGATCTTCTTCTCGCGCAAGCAGCGCCGAACGGTCTCGATAACTCCGAGTTGCCATTCGAGTGAACTGCTTGCGTTAGTCATGATGAGCACAGAATCGGCCGTGAAGGTCACGGGGATTGGACCTGACCGACATTCCGTTCGGTGAGACAATCAAAGTTTGCCGGTGCGAGAAATCGCTGATTTTTTATCTGAACGGCATAGCGATATGATTGTGGCGACGAATTCAAGAACGCGCCGAGCTTCTTTTCGAACATTGAACTTCACAGTCGCTCAGTTGGTGCAACGGGCGGGATTGAGAAGACAACATACCGAGCCGTGACGATTTGGTTATGCAGGACGGCTAAGATAGGTTCTTTCAGCAGGGTACGGGAATCAAGAAAGGCTGAATTCACAATACCGCGTTTTGCGATGTCGGGGTAGTTGTATGGAAACCTGAAGTACATTGCCTCACTGGTGGCCTTCAGGTTAAGCAATGGCAGATTCTCCTCAGCCCGCCAATCGACGGAAAGTGAGCAGCATGCTGTGGGGAAGACATGGCCGATTTCCTTGGTCCAGGGTCTGCTCGATTCCAGCTCGAAGTAGATGTTGTGGCGCTTCCAAGAGTGAAGGTAAGGAATGAGTTCTTCTTCCAAATCGGATGATTCATTGCAGGGATGAATGTTTGAGGTACGACAACAACGGTTTTGTCATAGACAGTATGTGTTGTCAAATCTCGTCCGCGAGCTCTTTCAATTTCTCGTCAAGGCTCGTTGCATCGCGTCTAGTTTTGCAGTACTTGGCTAATAGGACAAACAGTAGAAAGGTATTTGTGGAAGTGGTGAGCCTTCTGTTTGGCATGATCCATTCCTTTTGCTAGTTGTTCCGTTCTGGTCAGAATGAGTGTGCAGCATAGAGGCACGGCTGATCGCGGGCAAATGGCGACCCTGATATAGACGACCAAATGTCAAATGTGAAGCGTCTAAGATAGGAAGCGGCGCTTTCGATATTCGTAGGTGAAAAGCGTCAAGGCGTCACAAAACCGTGACCCCGCGAAGCGGGGCGCACACAACGCGCAACCGCTGCGCCCTTTGGCGGCTGGCACGTCCAAGTAACTGCGGTGGGAGTTTATGCGATTTCGTGTCTAACTGTTCTTGAGTTGGCGCGAAATTTTGTTCGCACCAAACCCCGCCAACCATAGAGTTCTTCGAGGCGGGCAGGGCGTGCCAGCCGTAATGTTCTTGCGGCTTTGGGTTTGACTGCGCAGGTTGGCGCATCGGGAGGATTTCGATAGGAGTTTTTGTGAATGGCGTGCGAACCTGTTCCATCAGGATTGGCGCGACATTCGTCAATACAAAACATGTGACCCGCGAAGCAGGGCGTATAACACGCGCAACCGCGTGAATTATCTTATGGTGGTATAGCAATACTGAACTACATCCATCCTACTTCCTTTGTCTGTCACTTGGAGTTGGGTTGGACACCTTGAATGTGATGATTCCGACCTCATCACTTATATCATAACCTGTCACCCGAATCGTGAATGTGCGCTCACCCAGCCTTTTGATCGAGAACTTGTAGATCAGAATTCCATTCTCCCATCGTTCGATATGTTTGAACTTCCGTTCCTTCGGCATCTCGTACTTGAGTGCTTCAGCGAGACCTTGCTGCGCGTTGGCAATGGCGCGAGGAACGCTGGCGAATGAGCTCGATGCAAATAGAATGAGAAGCGCAAGGATGGTGATTGTTCGGCATGATCTGATCATTGCGTTGAAAAGCGCTTGTTGATTCCGTTTCGTCGGCGGAACTTTCTTCGCCGGCACCCACTGCGCCGCGATTTGGCCGGCGCTTGAAACAGGCACCCACGAGCCGCGACCAAGACGAGGCAGGCGCGCAGGCGAGAAGCCAACACAGAAGACAAAGACACGAACGCCGAGACGGGCAGCAACGCGGCACGCGAGAAGCGAACCGCGGGAACGGGGCGAAGCGAGGAAACACACGAGCGCAGACGACGGAGAAGCGGCGAGGAAACGCACAAGCGCAACAGAGCGTGCGGCAAGACGAACGCGAAGCGGAACACGAAGACCGCCACCGGCACACCAACGAACGGAAGCGCCGGCGCGAGCGGCAGAGAGAACGCCGGAGACAGACGACACGGGACAAGCGCCAGCGCCACCGCGCCCGAACGCAGCGAAGATAGAGACACGACGCAGAACGCCGAGCGGAACGGAGGATAACACGAGAGCATCGGCGCCGACAGAGCAGCCGACAGCGAGCGACGCGGACGACGCAAGCACGGAAGAAACAACAGAGGAAACGAGCGGCAACGCGGACACAGGGAGCGACCGCGAACCACAGAAGCCAACACGAGAGAACGAAGTAAACATAGCGCACCTGAACAAAAAAAAGAAAACAACAACAGCGACAGCTAACAGTCTTCAGAGCTGCGAACGCAAGGGATTTTACCCTGATGGCGCGCAGCCCTTCGACCGTGCTTCGGCAGGCTCACGAAAGCTCAGGGCGCGCCCTTCGACAATGTGGTTCGACTGTGCTCACCACAAGGGTTCGACCGTGCCTTCGGCAGTGCTTCGACAGGCTCACGAAAGCTCAGGGCGAGCCCTTCGACTTTGCTCAGGGCGAGCACGGAAGGGCGACAGCCCCGCTCCGACGAGCCTAAGACTGCAAGCGGGGTAAACCCTTGCGGAGCATCTCGTGCAAATTTGGTTTTGGGCTGTTGTTGTTTTGAGTCAGAGTAGCAAAAGCGTCTTTCAATCATTTTCAACTCTTGGTTTGTTCTTTGATGGCGGTCGGCGCATCCAGAGGATATCGAGAGGAGTTTTTGTAAACGACATGTTCCCGCGAAGCGGATTCTGGGAAGCGAACAATCTCTGTTCCCTCGGGATTAGCGCGCCATTTCGTTGTCACAAAAACTGTGACGACCGCGGCATCGCGCTGGAAAATGCGGTGGCGAAGTTGTTGACTTTGTTTTTGATTGCGGCGGTTGGCGTGAGCTTTTGAAATGGCGTGACAACTTTGCCTTTCAGAGTTGGCGCGGCATTGATCAGCTTCAAAAGGCATGACAACCGCCGCGCGATTTTTCTTAAACCCCTACGCGCGCAGAAGCAGGCCCAGACGAATTCACCCGGGCTGCATGACATCTATGTTTAAAAAGCTCAGAACGGTAAGTCGTCGTCCTTCTTCTCGGCTGCGGCGACCGGCTCCTTGTCGGGTTCGCTGGCTGGTTTCGCGGGTTTGCGCGGTGCTCGGCGCGAATGGTTCGTCGGTTCTTTCTTCGTCGTGATTGTCGTTCTAATCGTTCGCGCAAGAAAGAGTCCGACGGCAAGTGTCACTTCAGGAATGACGGATGGATCATCCAGATTCTTGCAGATCGATCGTGCATCTGAGAGCGCATTGCTAAGCAGATGCATTTCGTCGGCGGACTCGGTGAGTACGGTCAGTTGTTCATTCTGTTGTTCGGCCAACAAAGAGTTTGCTGGCGGTTGCGCCTTCCCTTCCTCGACAACAAGGTTGATGATGCTGTACGGCTCTCCGTTTTCCGGCGTAACGGATGTCTTGCCGAGCCGAATCTCCTGTCCGCCTTGAACGTTCTGTTTGCGGAACTGCTTTTCGAGTCGTTCGGTAACCTTGAGAAGCTTTTCTTTTCCTTCGTGCATGACCGTGTAGATAAAGTACTTTCCAAATTGTCCGTTGCGGAGGAGTCCGGTATTGTACTTCAGCGTGATGGTGACGGCTTCGCCGTCGGGGATTTGCAGGAAGTCGCGTTGAGTGTTCATGGTGATTCTCCTTTGATAAGTCATTGATAGTCTGTGTGCCGATTTCTTTTGCGGAAAAGAAATCGGCGAAAGAAACCGTGCGAAATCAGAATGCGCCGACGGCTTTCTTCGCTCATGCCACCAATTTTCAGTAACAAAGCAAAGCGACTGAAAATCGAAACGCACGCCGTCGTTTGCCAACACACCCGCCGCTGATTTCGCAGACCCAGTGAAAAGGTTTGTCGCCGATTTCGCAGGGCAATGATCTTGATAAACATGAGGCGGGAGGGATACTCCCGCCGTGTTGTGAGTGGAGCGTTGTCATGCTGCTTTCGTCTGGTTGAGCTGCGTACTGCGTTCCTGAATTGCCTTCTTGACCTGCTCGGCTTGTTCTGCGGTGATCTTCTTCGCATTCAAGCCTTTGCTCATGCTCTGCTCAATCGAGAAGAGTCTCTCGACTGTCTGCGCATGCTTCACGGCGAACAATATCGCCTCGGTTTCTTTCTCTCCGAGCTTATGGCCGTTGTCGTTGAAGAGCAGAGCCTGAGGTTGAGAAGATGACGGGTGACCGGAGACAGTCGATGATGCCATCGTTGATGGTTGTTTGTTGATTGTCGATGGTGCGCTTCCGTTGCGGTTCAGCCAGGAAGTGATCTGCGAACCGAGTTCTTCGTTTGGCTTGATGAGGACCTTTCCGTCGAACATGCTTGACCGATCCTTCGATGAAATGGCGTTGTGCCCAAGGTCCAGATCAAACACGATGTCGAATTCGTAATCCATCCCCTCACGCTGGATCGGCGCAAGCCCGACTTTCTTCGGGACGGCCTTCCCCTTGTCAGTTTGCTCTATTATATAGTCCATCTTCGAGCGCATCGTCGCGATGATGTGAAGTTTTGAGCGGATCATCGCTTCGACAAATGCGTTGTGCTGGGGCGTGAGTTTCCGCCATGCGGTGAAGCTGTTCATGCCGCCATCGGAAAGCCTTCCCTGCACATCAAGCAAACCGCCTTCACCTGCCCATGCATGCGTTATGCTGTCGAGTATCAGCACGTGATAGCCGGCCTGCTCTGCGGTCTTGATCGCCTCGATGTACTTCTCGATCTGAAACGGCGGTTCGATGTTGAGCATGTCGAAGTCGATGCGATCGGAATACAACACGCTGGAGTTGTTCTCGGTGTCTAATCACCTAATTGATTGCAATACGATTTTCGGTTACTTTGAGGTTAACATCATCTGCACACCGGCGGCACATACCACACATTGAAGTTGTCTGAATGGACTCCCTCGGAGAAAGGAATGTTTGAGATGACGAACGTTGCCTTCTTAAAGTTTCGGAGACTCGGCAGCAAGGTAGCGCTGATTGTTGCCCTTGTCTCGGTGATCTTTGGTGGAGCTTTTATTTTTGTGGCATACAAGACCGGCAGCCAAATGTTGGAAGAAGTGGGGCACGCGAAGGCGTATGCCGTTGCCGGTCTCGGGAAAGCTCTTCTAGAACATCTTATGGTTGCAGAGAAGAGAAACAAGATTCCGAATGTTCTGAAAAGCGCAATGTCCTTTTCTCAAGTGAGCGACGCCTTTGTTCTCAAGCCTGATGGAACAGTTGCGTGGGGTGCAAGCGCGCGCGGCAACTCCCCCAATGTTCGTATCGATCAATTTGTGGACCGAACCGATGAGTTTGGCAACCGCTATTTTTCTGTGAAAGAAGACTATAAGGTGTTCACCTATGTTCTCAGCCCCATCAGCAACAAAAGAGAATGCAACAGATGTCACGGCGCCTCGAATCAATTTTTAGGATACTTTACAACAAAGATCAGCACCGACGATTTGCAAGCTATAGCAACCGAGCACCGCACCACCAATATGCTAATGGCCGGACTAACGTTCGGAGGTGTCAGCCTCAGCATTTTTTTGGTGCTCACACTGTTGGTGGTACGGCCGATCCGCTCACTGCACTCTCACATCAGCGAGGCTGAACGAGGTCTTGACAATCTCGAGAGCGGCAAGAGTATAACATTAACTTCCTTGCCCGAGCCCAGAGGAACGGATGAAGTTGCTGATCTCCAGCGGACGTTTAACAACCTCGTGGCACGACTGAATGTAGCAAATGCGCAGCTTCACGTATATCATCAAGAGCAGCTCGAGCATGCAGACAGAGTTGCGTCGGCGGGTGAAATGGCTGCGAGCCTTGCGCACGAGATCAAGAACCCCGTGGCAGGCGTGTTAGGTGCGCTACAGGTGCTTGACTCTGAGATTATGCTGGACGATCAACAAAAAGAGCTTCTTGCCGAGATGATGGCGCAGATGGAGCGCATCAACAATGCCGTGAATGATCTCTTGAGCTACGCCCGCCCTTCACCTCCTCTACTGACGAGATTAGACGTGAACGAGGTGGTGAGGAAAACCATCCTGTTGTTATCGCAACAGATCAAGGAAAAGGAGATACAGTTAACATTGAATCTCACGAGCGAGAGCGCAACTATTACTGCCGACAAGAAACTGTTACAACAGCTTTTGTGGAACATCGCGCTGAACGGAGTACAGGCAATGAAGGGTTCAGGAACACTATTGTTGCACACACGCAAACAAGGTTCATCCGTCAGGATCGATATTCAGGATACCGGGGCGGGCATTCCGCCGGAGAATCTCGAAAGAATTTTCACGCCGTTCTTCACAACAAAACACAAAGGAACAGGACTCGGTCTGGCGATCTGCAGGCGAATTGTTGAACAGCATCAGGGGACAATGAGCATCGCCAGCGAGCCCGGAAGAGGGACGACCGTCACCGTTATCATGCCGACAAACAACATTTCTCTTCCCAAAGGGATGGATACCCACTAACCCTATGCCCAGTGAAACGATTCTCATTGTCGATGACGAACAACTCATTCGTTGGTCGCTCGGAAGGGCGCTGCAGAAAGAGGGATACAACGTAATTGAAGCAGAAGATACGAAGCGGGCGCTTTCGATCATCATAACAGCGGAACCCGACTTGATTGTACTAGATCAACGTCTACCCGACGGCTCCGGTATTGAGTTGTTGCAACGACTTCACGATAAGGGAATGACAACGCCGACGATTATGCTGACAGCGATCGATCGGTCTGATGTTGCAGTCCAGGCAATGAAGCTCGGCGCACTCGACTACATAACAAAACCAGTCAACATCGAGGAGCTGAAGATAGTCGTGGACAAGTGTCTCGAGGCAACCCGGCTGCGTCGCCAACTACACCACTTCAAAAAGGAGAACGAGAAACGATTTGGTTCCTACAAACTCATCGGCGATTCTCCTGCCATGCAGACGGTCTTCGAACAAATATCAAAGATTGCACAAAGCAGCGCAACCACAGTGCTTCTGACGGGTGAAAGCGGAACAGGAAAGGAACTGGCTGCGCGGGCGGTACACATGCTAAGCGACAGACAAGATATGCCCTTCTTAGCAGTGAACTGTTCGGCATTGATCGAGACGTTGATCGAAAGCGAACTGTTTGGACACGAAAAGGGCGCCTTCACCGATGCACGCATGTTGCGAAAAGGGATGTTTGAACTCGCACAGGGAGGCGCAGTGTTCCTGGATGAAATTGGCGACACCAGTCCGGCCGTGCAAGCAAGACTTTTGCGTGTACTGGAAGAAAGGATAGTCCGACGCGTGGGTGGCTCGGCGGATATCTGCGTTGATGTCCGCATTATTGCCGCAACGAATCGATCTCTTGAACAACGCATTGCGGAGGAGAAATTCCGGACAGACCTGTTCTACCGTCTGAACGTTGCACACATTCACTTACCGCCGGTGCGCGAGCGAGGCGATGATGTTATTCTATTGGCGGAATTTTTTTTGAATGAGTTCAATATAAAATTTCGAAAGCACTTCAAGGGACTTTCAGAAAAAACGAAGACGTTGTTTAGACAGTACGCGTGGCCCGGGAACGTTCGGGAGATAAGAAATGTAGTGGAGCGGGCGGCCTTGCTCGACGATGGTGAGTACATTTTTTCCCACGATGTACACCTTGGACACCTGCATCAATTACATGACCAAAAGGTCACAACGGTTGAGTTCGGCCCCGATGGCCTGTCGCTGATGGAGCTTGAAAAGAAGGCATTGCTCGCAGCTCTTAGCAGAACAGATGGTAACCAGTCGCAAGCGGCGAAGTTGCTCAAGATCAGTCGCGATGCGCTCCGTTACAAAATGAAAAAGTTTGGATTACCGAAACAGCAACACGACGGTGAGTGATTTGACGCAATGCAGGGCTTTGGATGTCGCAGAACCATCCACCGTCCTGCACAATGTGGAATCATTCTTTGGTACGAAGATTGAGCCGTCCTTCGGAGACGAACGGGAGAAGCACGCTACACGATGAAAACTCCAGAGTTGTCTGTACCGAAAACAGTGACTGATGGCTTGACGCCCGAACAATATCGTGTTCTCATTGTTGATGACGAAAGATTGGTTCGATGGTCACTCATGAAGGCGCTGCAAAAGGCGAATTACCTCGGCACGGTTGCAGGCACAGCCGAAGAGGCGCTTGTGCAACTTCGCGCATCGACCTTTGATGTGATGATCACTGATATGCGTTTGCCGGGCATTGATGGGTTTGCGCTTGCCGCCAAAGCGCAAGAGAGCAATCCCACTTGCCGCGTTGTTATGATGACGGCATTCGGTGATGAAGCCTCGAAAGAACGAGCGAAACAAATGGGTATCGCGTATTTCATCGACAAGCCAATCAACTTAGCTGATATGGTCTGGATGGTTCAACGGATCTTGAAGTAGCTCCTTCGCTGCAATCCTTTGCGGAATATGACCCACCCCTGAGTCCTTTCACACACCGCACCTATTCTCTTCTCCGAGTATCCCACCTGGTCACCGTTTCCAAGATAAAAAGCGATGGGAAGTATGCAGGCTTTGCGGGCTTTTCGCATAGCAGAAGGTCGGATGCGTCTGCTCAGAACCTATCTTTCGCTGGCACGCCGGTTGCGTTATAGTCCTGCACACCACTGTAAGACCTTACCATGTACGTGATAAATATCCTCAGCCTTATGCTCGCGGCAGTTGCTTTCTCCGCAACGGCGTCTCCGCCTCAAGAGCAGTCGTCTGCAAAGTATCTTGTGTATCCAAGCCAGCCCAGAGTGATAGTCGCAGAGAATGTCTTCACACTCGTTCTGGATGTTGATCGTGAAAATGTTTCGGCCGTAAAGGTATTTGTTCCGTGGGACTCAACGTATCGTCTTGCTCTCTCATCAAAGGCAGAGAGAGCAAAGCGCGTTCAGGAAATAGCACTTTCACTACCGCAAGATTTGGTCGCGCAACAATTGCTCTTGCGCGTATTTCCCTACCACCAACCGATTGACTCTGAGGCAACAGGCTTCAACTTCTCAGCAAGGAAGGTTGCCACGGCGCTTCTCCTTGAAGACACAACACGCGGCATTGCAAAGTCTCTCTTCACTCGCGAAGGAAGTCCGTCAACCCTTCAGATCACAGGCTGGGCTCCACTCACGGTGCAGACGAAGGGCGAACGGAAACGCTTCTGTCAGGACAAGTACGTGGCTATACCCGTCACCGTGCTGCCAGGTCTGAACACCATTCCGTATGAAATATTCTCCCCGTCAAACCAGCATGTTCAAAGTGACACGATATTCGTCTACTACAACATTGAACTCAGCAGCCGCGCTGTGCCAGACGGTTTTACGAAACCGACATTTCACACTGCGGCGAACGACGCTCAATGTCTGCCGTGTCACAATGCCTCTTCCGGAAAACAAAAAGAGAAAGCCGCGTTGGACTGCAATTCGTGTCACGCAGCGATGACGAAACAGAAGTCCGTACACGGTCTCCTCGCTGCAAATGATTGCACACAATGCCATGATGCGAAGCCCGGCTCCGGTTACAGAACACTCTATGCCCCGCATCAAGAGAACGCGAAGTGCTTCGAATGTCACGAAACGATCGGCAAAGACATAAAGGGAAAGAAGTTTGTGCATGCGCCGCTCGCCGGAGGACAGTGCCATATCTGTCACTCGCCTCACGGCTCGCCAAACGTATTCCAGTTGAGAATGCCGGTCAATGACATCTGCGTATCATGTCATGACGGGAAGGACGACAACAACCATCCAGTCGTTTTTCATCCGACAAGAGGCGGCGCCAATCCCCTCTCACCGTCCAGCGAGTTCACCTGTGCGAGCTGCCACTTTCCTCACGCGTCGGATAACAAAAACATGCTGGCATCAGAGGGCGGGTATTTCGCCTTGTGTCAACGATGTCATCAGAAGTAATAGGGACGATTACAGTGAATGCAAAAGAGTTACTTCGAGATAAGCTATCCTGCAACATTGCATCATTGTTAGTTGCAGCAATTCTTGTTGGATGCGGCAGCTCTGAGCGAGTGATGAAGACGGATCAATTGGTGTGGCCGCCGCCGCCGGAACAACCCCGGATCAGATTCGTGCGAGAGTTCACCGACCGTAATTCCATTGAAGGCTCGGGCGCAAGTTGGCTTGCAACGCTTGCCGGCGAAGCGCCAAAAGACCGCATGTCGAAACCGTATGGAGTCGCTGCAGGACGAAACGGCAAGGTCTATGTCACAGACACCGGCGAGAAACGCGTGTATGTGTTCGACACAAAGAACGCGAAGCTCTCATTTATTGGAACTACTGCCGCCGGTCCGTTGAGTCTTCCGCTTGGGATAGCAGCCGATTCTTCCGGATTAGTGTACGTCTCCGATGGCGCACTGAAGTCTGTCATGATGTATTCTGAAGACGGTTCGCTCGTTCGAGCCATAGGAAGCTCAAAAGACTTTGCAAACCCTGTCGGCATTGCACTCGATCAAGCGAAGCGCAGAATCTATGTCGTCGATTCCCAACTGCATGAGGTCAAGGCATTCAGCATGGAGGGGACATTTCTGTTTAAGTTTGGCAAGCGGGGAAATGAAGACGGGGAGTTCAACTTTCCGACGAACGTTGCTGTGGGGAAGGATGGGAAGATCTATGTTGTTGAGACAATGAATGCGCGTGTTCAGGTGTTTGATTCCGAAGGGAAATTTCTTTTCACGTTCGGCTCGCTCGGCGATTCGTTTGGCCAGTTCACGCGTCCGAAGGGCATCGCGCTAGACAGCGAAGGAAATATCTACGTTGTTGACGCCGCGTTCAACAATTTTCAAATATTTGATCCGAAGGGAACACTACTGATGTTCGTCGGGACATTAGGGAAAGACCCCGGCATGTTCTGGCTTCCCGCCGGGGCGTGCGCCGACGAACAGGATCAGATCTACGTCGTCGATCAAATGAACCAACGTGTGCAAGTATTCCAGTTCATCAAGCGCCCGCACTAAAGCATCAATCTTTGCGGTAGAGTTTTCTGCCTGTTGAGTGCAGAAAGACAGGAACAAATCACTCAACTCACAACAACAAAAGGAGAATCAACAATGCTACGCAATATCCTTGCTCTCTTCGTCCTCGTGACGATGGCAGCGACGGTGTCGCTTGCGCAAACAATTGTTGGCTCGAAGCATGATCTCTCCACAGGCGGCGGGATCACGAACAAGTCAACAAACGAAACGCAAGTCTGCATCTTCTGCCACACGCCGCACCAGACGACTGTGACAGCCACGCCACTTTGGAACAAGGTGCTGTCGTCACAGGCTAGCTACGGAGTCTATGCCAGTTCGTCAATGAATGCAACGCCTGCAGACATTGGCGGCGGAACAGGAACATCCAACCTGTGTATGAGTTGTCACGACGGTACCGTTGCAGTGAACAACTTGGGCAACAAATCAACTTTTGGAGTGCCCACAATGGGAAGCGGCGTCGAATTGGATGCAACCGGCAAGATTGCCGCCGGGCGGGATGCCAATTTGGGAACAAGCCTCACGAATGATCACCCGATCAACTTTGACTATGATGCAACGCTTGCCACCAACGACGGTGGGTTGGTGACGCCTGTATCAACAGCCTGGGTGGACGCGGCACATACTATTCCGTTGTATGGCGCAAAAGTCCAATGTGCTTCTTGCCATGACGCGCATAAGAGTACTCATGGCTCATTCATGCGCAAGAGCAACGCCGCGAGTGCGCTATGCGTTACTTGCCATACCAAGTAAGCGAAAGCATTCTCTGTGAGAGACTGCAACACTCCTCGCCCGTCCCGGCACGTTGGGACAGGCGAGGACAATTTGTTGGTTCTCCGCAAGGGGTGTCGACAAGTCGGGCCACCGACCTTCGAACATCCTCGGCAATAGCACTTCTATTGGTTTTCTCGTTCTTGTTGTTTCAGAGCAACATCTTGCATGCACAGTTCAAAACGATTCAAGGAAGCCTTGGGGGGCAATATGAAAACCAGAACTACAACTTTATAGGAACGACGAGTAGCTACGACAGATACCGCCAGCTAGCGAACGTTGGAATTACCGGCTATCTCTACAACCCCAATGTTGCAGAGTTCAATTTGCAGACAAGGTTCATCAACACAAACTCCACTATCTCAAATGTGGGCAACACATCGAAGGAACGTAACACGTACCTAAATTATTACGATTTTTCTGCAGACCTTCTGCGTTCGACGCGGTATCCGCTCTCGGTGTCTCTGAAACGCGATGTGAGCACAATTGACGTGAGTGGTGAATTCGTGCCTTCGTTTTCGAACAAGATTCTGACGAACGGACACGGCTTTCGTTTTTCTCCCTCCTTGAAAGGCGGTTCTCTCAACCTCTCCTTCAACTACGATGGGACAAAGAGCGAGAGCCTCAATCCGCTCATCCCGTTGAATCAGTTCAATAGAACCATGCAATTGGGGATGGATATGTCTGTCTCTAAGAAAACGAATATTGGCATGGAGCTGATTCAACGCGATCGGCAGGACTACATTTCACAAAAGAACTATCGAACACGCGAGGTGCAGTTCCGGGGATTCACCCAGCCTGACGATTCCAATCACGTGTCGGTGAGCGCGAACTTCCTCAACGAGAGTCAGATCGACATGCTGAATTCCAATATGTTGTGGAATTCGCAGATGGCGGGCGACATGAACAATCAGGTCGCGGGTCAGTTCCGGTGGTCAAAGAACTTTGCCTTCACGACGTATGAGGGACAAGTGAGAGACCAATTGGATATCGGGTTTTCACCTGAGTGGCGCGGTCTGTTTATCCTTTCCCATTCCGAAGGAAGGATGAAAGGGTTTGGAGTCGTTACACCGCTCCGGACGACAACGGCGTCTGCAGGGGTGACGCATCTGAAGGAACTTGAACGGTACCAATTGAATTTTTCGTCGCACGCGACCTATAATAGGTTTCAATCGCATTCCTCGTATCAAACTCTTGAAGGCATCGCTTCGGGCGCCATCCGTACGAAAGGATTCTCGCTTGGCCAGGTATCACTAGCTGAACAAGTAACGGTTCGTCGCTGGCTCTCGGTGTTCCCCCAGACACTACTCCAGAACTCTGTTTCAACGACGATAGAGAGCAATGCAATTCCGTTCGTGTTTCTGCACACTGCCACGTCGTATCTTCTCACAAAAGATCTGACCGACCGTCCCTTCCGTTTGAACGAGAAGAATCTCGCGTTCTTGGCTGATGCAACCTATCGCTGGAGCAATGGCATTGTGGTGATGTTGACCCTACACTATGGAGTCAATCGAACCTGGTCAGAGAACTTCGGACGGAGCGTGCAAAACTATGGTGTGTCACTCCAATTACCGAACATCCTCGACAACCTCAACCTGCAAGGTCGTGTGGCGAAAACGTTCGACAGGCTGTTGCGGACACACGAGTTCACGTACGATGCCGATATCACATACAGCTGGCGCGCCATTGCTGTAACGGCGCGATGGGTTGGCTACTCCTTCTACTCCATGCGAAGGAACGATGTGTACATAACACTGAGCCGACCATTTCGATTCGATTTGGAATGAAACCAAGTGCCGCCATAATCATCGCTTGTCTTGTTGTTATCCCCGTTGGTGGGATGGCTCAACAACGATCGGCGGAAAATCTCTTCTGGCCTAAACCGCCGGACAAGCCTCGCATTCAGTTCCTGTACGCGTTTTGCGGAAAGCAAGATATGGGAATCGAGAAGTCTTTCTGGAGAAAGCTGGCCGATGTTGTCTTCGGGGAGGAGAGAGAAATAAACAGCATGGCCCGCCCCCAGGGTATTGCCGTGGACTCGAAAGGTTGCATCTACGTAACCGACATTGCCCTGAAAGGTGTGCATGTGTTTGATTTTGAGGAGAAGGAGCACACCCTTTTTCAAGGTGATGATGACCATCAGTTCGTTTCGCCGGTAGGCATTGCCGTTTCTCCGGATGGGATGCTCTACGTGTCTGATTCTGAAATCGGGGCTGTGTTGGTGTTCGATCCGGATGGGGATTACAAATTCACCATCTCAAAAGGATTGAAACGACCGACGGGAATTTGTTTGTCCTCCGGCGCGCTATACGTTGCGGACACAGGGTTGAATCGGGTTGTGGTGTTTGACGAGGCCGGCAATGAACGATACCGCATTGGGAAGCGCGGGCTTGACGACACTGAGTTCAACTTTCCAATCGATGTACATGCTGAAGACTCTTCGGACAACAACCTTTACGTTGTGGATGCGATGAATTTTCGGATTCAGGTTCTTCGGCGCGAGGGAACGCTCGTTTCGAAGTTCGGCAAGTTAGGCGACGGCATCGGCGACTTTGCACGACCCAAGGGCGTCGCGCTTGACAGTGAGGAACATATCTACGTGACTGATGCCCTTTTTGATGTCATACAGGTTTTCGACAAACAAGGACAGATATTGTTGGCATTCGGCGGTTCAGGGAGAGGATTCGGGAGTTTTTCATTGCCCACCGGTCTTGCGATAGATGTGAAGGATCGTATCTACGTCGTGGACTCCGGCAATAAACGCGTCCAAGTGTTCCAGTATTTGCGATGAGATTACAGCAACACATATTCATCGGGCGAGCATCTGCAATGTCTGTGCTTCTGTGCCTGACATATACACCGATGCCACTGCATGCGCAAGTAGCACAGTCCAAGCACAATCTGTCCGTGTCCGGCTCCGGAACGATTAGAGCAACAACGGAGCAGGAGATTTGTAAGTTCTGCCACATTCCGCACAAGGCATCGCCATCAGTACCACTGTGGGACCACACGATGTCTTCTGTTTCGTATTCTCGTTACACAAGCAGCACGTTTACATCCACGTACAAGACTCAGTATCCGAGCAGTTCATCGAAGCTCTGTCTATCGTGCCATGATGGAACGATTGCCATAGGCTCCATCAGTACTGGTCAAATCACGATCAGCGGAGGAGCGTCGCTTGATCCAGATCAGTCACTTGCCGCAGGCACAACAAGCAACATCGGCGGGGCAACCAGCACAAATCTCACCGATGATCATCCAATCTCTATCGGAACACCGCACTTTTCGGCAGCACAATATAATTGCAGCGGGTGTCACTATCCGCGACCGAATAACATTGTACAGGTGGAATGCGTGCGATGTCACGACCCACATAGTGAATCGAAGGACGGTGCCACGAAAAAATTTCTCTCGCAAAGCAATCAATCATCGGCGCTTTGCAGAACATGCCACAAGAAAACATATTGGGCAACAAACCCATCCATCCATCAATCATCAACAAAGACGACGCCCACTGGATGGAGTCATAATGGTTATGCGACCGTAGCGACAAATGGATGCGAAAGCTGCCACAAACCTCACACTGCCGGTAGTGCAACTCGCTTACTGAAAGCGGTTGAACAAAACACCTGCGATGGTTGCCATAAGGGTACCACCAATGCCGGAGTCACAGAAAAAAATGTGTCAAGCGAATCTGGAGGACCATTTGCAAAAACCTATCGCCATCCGACATACACCATGGACACCAAGCACAACCCGGTGAACGCTTCACCGATCACAAGCTCTCCGACGGAGATCTCTACCGATGTAAGCGGGTCAAACAGACACGCCGAATGTCCGGACTGTCACAACCCACATGGAGCAAAAAGCGGGTTGCACGCTGTCAAATCGAATTCGCTTTCAAACGCTCTGTCCGGTGTGTGGGGACTTGAACCAACTGCCGTTGCGAGTTGGACGCAGCCAAACGGCTTCACGCGTATCGATCCGGCGACAAAGGAATATCAGGTGTGCATGAAGTGCCATTCATACTACGGTCTTGGCTCTGCCCCGACGGGTGTCACGACAATCATTGGTCCCTCTGGTACGAACATCACCGATCAGGCAATGGAGTACAACATCAATAACTATTCTGCTCATCCTGTAAAGGTTGGCGCGAATAGTCAAACAGGATCGTACGCCCCGAAGGCCTTGGCCTCGGCTCAAATGACCTCCGTCTGGAACACGGTTGGTACACAGACGATGTACTGCAGCGATTGTCATGGAAATGATCAGGCAACTTCCACAACGGTAGCGCAGGGCCCTCATGGTTCCAACTACAAATACATGCTTACTGGAACGGCGAAATATTGGCCCACGAATGCTTCGGGGACACTGTGGTCACTCAACGATATGCGAAGCAACTTGAACAGTTGGTCAACGAATCTGTTTTGTGTGAATTGCCATCCTTTGCATAGCGGCGGACAGTGGAAGAATAATGTCCACGAAAGAGACGACCACCAGGGTTCAAATATCTATTGCATTACGTGTCATGTGGTGGTGCCACACGGAACGAAACGCTCGCGGCTCATTGGGTACGCGACCGATCCAAGTCCATACAACTACAATGGCGGAGCTACCTACGCGAAACTGGCGGTTAGCGGCTTCAGAAAAGCGAGCGGTCCGTTCGATTACTCAGAAAATAACTGCACGTTCAACTCGGTTTGTCACGGCAATCAGAGTAACACATTCGATCCATAGGCATAGGAGGAGATACAATTGTGAATAGGGCTTTCGCGTTTACAGCAAATATCAAAACAGCGGCAACGTCTATGCGGCTGCCGACCATTGTTGTTGGAATGATCTTTAGTGTTTGGATGGGAACGGCGCAAACCGTCGTGAACTCCAAACACGATCTCTCGACAGGCAACACCGGAACGACGCAGTGGCAAAGTACGAACGAATCGCAAGTATGCATCTTCTGCCATACGCCCCACAAGTCCATTCCCGGTGTGAAGCCGCTCTGGAATAAATCGCTCCCATCGAACACCACGTTCTCCGTGTACAGTTCCCCGACGCTGGACGCTACTCCAAACCCCAATCTGGCAGGCAGTTATTCTCTTCTCTGTTTGAGTTGTCATGATGGTGTTACTGCAATGAACGCTCTCGTGAACACCTCAACCGTGGGTCAGCCCGCCATGGCTGGTAACTATACGAAGTTGGGTCAGGTGTACTATCCGGGAAGCATCTTCGCGGAGTTTCCCGGCGCGAACATCGGCGAAGGGTACGGCGGCGTTATCTCCAACAATCTTTCCAACGACCATCCGATAAACTTCGTGTATGATCCTGCACACCCGGATGTCACGAAAGGAACGCTGCACAATCCAGACACGCAGCCGAGCGGCATCGGCGGAACAGTATCCCAGAAGATGCTCTACGACCATGTTCTGGAGTGCTCGTCGTGCCACAATCCTCACAACCCAACACATGCGCCGTTCCTCAAGAAATCAAATTCAAATAGTAGCCTTTGCTTGACATGCCACAACAAATAGTAGGAGACTATATGACACGGATGCTTCGTTGGTGCTGTCCTCTGATCATAAGCATGTTTGTTGGAACGGCAAGCGATGCCCAACCATCACTCACGTTGAAGACCATACTGCGTAGCGCTCTCCACCGCCCGACCCGGGTCGCAGCCCGGAGTTCCGGCATGATCGCTGTCGGTGATTACCACCGAAAGCAAATCTGTTTCTTTGACGGAAGCGGTCGACTTCTCTCGCTCATCCCGGTGCCCACCTCACCGCTGAGCGTTGCATTTGCTGGCGATGGAAACCTGTACGTAGGCATTGCCCATGATGTGCTGAGAATGACAATTCAAGGAGAGATCATCGACAGGTTTTCTTTACATGGGGCAGTTCTCGGAATACCTGTCGACATCGCCGTCGGTGCGTCGGGCAACGTCTCTATTCTTGATAAAGAGACTCACCGCGTGAATGTCTTCTCTTCAGTTGGTGATCTGCAATTCTGGTTTGGGACACCCGGAACAGCGAATGGTCAATTCCGACTCCCGTCGGGTCTGGCGCTTGACAGGGCCGCGGGCGAAATCATCGTGGCGGATGCGGGTAACTCTCGAATCCAGATCTTCTCACTTCAAGGTCAGTTCCGGCGTGCGTTCGGACAGCACGTACAGCTCATTGATACGACGTGGAGAATTATTGGAGCATTTGCACAAATGCAGGGAGTTGCGGTCGATGCGGACCATCGCATCTATGTCTCCGATAGCGGATTGAATCACGTTCAGATTTTTGATTCTCAAGGAAATTTCCTCCGTTTCCTTGGACGAGAAGGTCATCCTTCGACGAACTTCCGGGTTCCCATGGGTATCGCGACTGCCGACAGCATTTTGTATGTGGCTTCGATGGCAGGATCTGAGGTACAGGCGTACACGGTGAACGGTCTCATCACCTCCGTGTCGGAACCGACGGCGCCGATGACGTACTCACTCGAACAGAATTATCCCAACCCGTTTAACCCGACGACGAGCATTCGGTTCTCACTTCCTTCCGGTGGACTGGTGAACTTGACTATCTATGATATTGCTGGTCGTGAGGTGAAAACCTTGGTGAACGAACAACGTCTTGCGGGCATTCACACCGTTGCGTGGGATGGAAGAGGCAAAGCAGGGATGTCGGTTTCATCGGGTGTCTATTTCTACCGCCTAACGGTCGGCAACGAATTTACTCAGACAAACAAAATGGCGTTCATCAGGTAAAGGAAACATGCAATGCGTTCCTCCCAGATTGTTATTGCGGGTGTGTGTATGGTTTTCATCGTTTCGTTTGGCCATGCGCAAAACCAGTCCAAGATTTTGCGGGTTGATCCACCTCATGGAGATCCTGCCAAACTCCCGAACCTTTGCGCCGATTGCCACTTCGGCTATGGTGCACCCAATCCGACACCGACAATCAACGACAAATGTTTGAGTTGTCACAACGGAATAACCGCTCCCGCTGCTGAAACTCATCGCGGAGTAAGTTGCACCCTTTGTCACAACCCGCACCATCAAGAGCAGGAGAGAGAGAATGGAAGCTCGTTCTCGAAGCTCGTGAAAACAGCTGTCAATGGTAGGCCCGTGAAGTTGCTGCGCTCATCCGGTCCCAACTCATTTGCAGACGGCGACAATGTGTACGACGGCGTTTGCGAGGTTTGTCATACGACTACACGATACCACCGGAACAACGGAACGGGACAACCGCACAACAATGCAGCAAACTGCGTTACGTGTCATCCACACTCAGTGGGATTTTCTGCTGCAGGTGGAGGGCCTGCCTGCTTGCAATGCCACCAATCCCAGATGGGTTCTCGACGCGCAGTCGGGCCGGATTTTTCATCGTCGATGCCACATCATCCGCTGACGTACAACGCAGGAGGAAATCTCAATTCTCCCGCCGACAACAACTGCCTCATCTGCCATAACGACTATCCGAATTTGCATGCGAATGGAGTTGTTGATCTGAATCCTGACCCGGACAATTCTGGATCGCAGGAGTGGAATGGCATCTATCAAGATCCGTGGTGCATGGATTGCCATGATGGTCAGAATCCCGATCCGAACTACCGATTAGGCGGAATCGTTGGGCCAGACAAGCGATCATTCTATACCACACAAAATGTCCACAGGTCTGGTACCGCATTCAACGGAAGCTGCCTGGATTGCCACAACGAATCAAACAAGCACACGGCTTCGATCAAGTTCTTCTCAAACTTCTATCTGGATGACACGGAGGAGAACATGTGCTACGGCTGCCACGGAGGAGCTGCGAACGTCAGCAACAGCGGGCGGTACATGGAGAACATCCGCGTTGCCTATGCAACAGGAAACATCAACAGCAAATCAAAGCACGCCAGCAGTGCGAATCTCGTCACCTCGGATGGTCATGTATTTTGCCGGAACTGTCACGATCTACACCTGTTGAATCATGGCACAAACATTTTGATTGACCCGCTAAACAAGACAATACCCTGGACCGGAACGCGCCGGGCATTTTGTTTGCGGTGCCACAATGGTGGCGCGTCACAACTCCATCCACTCCATACCGGTGTTTCCGATTGCATGAAATGCCATAGCTTTGGCGGCGAAGATCCGTCATGTTCCAATTGCCATCTTCCTCACTCGTCAACGCTCGAATCACTTATGCAGCTTTCAACAACCGGGAAGTCGCTGGTAGTGTCTCCACCGAGCGCCACGATTCTCGTCGGTGCTTCGCAACAATTCAACTCTGTTCTCTCGCCTGCGTTCATCGAGTTTACGCAAGCTGCAGTCGATAAACTGGCGCAATGGAGGTTTCTCACGATCAGTGGCGGCAGCGCGGGAACGCAATACAACAAGGTGGAGACTCCGTACATCCCACTCGACCGGTCGATTGGTTACGACCCCAATGCCAATGGAGGATGGGGACTTATCACAGTCACAAGTTCGTTGAGCATTGCAAACGCCATGACCATTGAGGATCTCAATGTGTATGTCAACATCTCTCACCATTATCGTGGTGACATTGAATTGGATTTGACCCACACGCAGACAGGCAGGACGGTCCATGTGCAGGCATTCGACTGGGGGGATTGGCAACACGATCTGATTTTCTGGTACGATTCCGAGTCTCCGAACGATCCCCATGGGAATGTCAGTCCGCGATCAACTGCCGAAAGTCTCACGGCATTCAACGGCGAATCAAGCAATGGTGAGTGGCTGCTGACAATCAGAGATACCTGGCCCAGCGACAATCCGACGAATCCATCCGATCCTGGCTTCTGCAAGGTCAACTCATGGGCGCTGCGCGTGAATGGTGGGGTCGTTGGATCGTTTACTAGCTCGGGCCAATTCCTCTCCTCCTACGCGGGAACAGGGACTGTTTACTCAACCGTTCACAATGGAAAAATTCTTCCCGCACAAAATGGACTTGACGTCAGCGTCTATGAGGACCCCTTGCCGTTGCAAGCAACGTCAGCCTTGACAGTGAACTCTCTCATGGGAAATACTGCGGCTGCACCGCCACTGTTGCCAATTTTGGCGCCTCGCATTTCCGAAGCACGTGGTCCACGGTCGGTGAAACAACCGACAACTATCGTACGCAACAGGAGCACTCACAAGTCGCTCGCCGGGAGACCTTGTCGTTCCTGTCACCAGGCTCTTCGTGATTGATCGAAACGTCGCAATGCGACAAGTATGAAAAAGGACATCATTCTCTTGATAACGCTCTACGTTCTCTGCTTACCTTCAGCACGGGCGGGCGGAACACGAGTAATCCTTTTTGATAAGGCCCACGGTGAACTGTTTTCACCGTCCGGTTCCCATCCCCTTGATTACTCAATCTTTGCATCACTATTCAAGAGCGCCGGCTACATGGTAAGAACGCAGAACGAAGCCATCACGGCCAAATCACTCGACGGTGTTTCGGTGCTCGTGATGAGCGGCGCATTTAAGGAACTTACCCGTTTTGAAATCGGTGTGATCGTGAACTACATTCGTACTGGAGGGAATGTTCTTCTCCTGCTGCACGTGTCTGCGCCTGTTGCTCGCCTGACAGAGCAGTTCGGAATCATTGTTTCGAATGCAACTGTGTACGAAACCGAACAAGGGTCTCAGTTCGATGGAAAGCCGTACAACTTCCTCATCAGCAGATTTCATCCGCATCCGATATTCTCTGGCGTGAAAGCGATGGCGGTATTTGGAAGTTGGGCGCTACTGTGCGAGGGGAATGTCGCTCATATCCTGGCAACGACTTCTTCGAAAGCCTTTGCCGACGTTACACAGAACAACCGCTTCGATCCCCAAGATCCGATACAAGCGTTTGGTGTTGTCGCTTCCGCAGAGAAGCATGCTGGAAAACTGTTGGTCATTGCCGATGACGCGGCATTCAGTAATGCGTTTATCGAGGAAGCAGACAACATCCGGGTTGGACGGAACATTGTTGAATGGTTGACGGTGGCGAGTAAGCGCTGACGTTCATTGAGGGAAATTCTGCATCGTCACTTAATGTGACACTTCAGACAATTGGGTCCACGAAAGACTTTCTGCAAAGCATCGTTATCATTTGAGCATTGCATGTCAGATACTGGAACGTAAGAAGTTGCTTGTACGATCAACTCTTCTCGCTTGATGTGGCAACTCAGGCAACCGACTTTCCCTTCGACAAGCCGGATATTCCTGTCTAAAGCTGCTGGTGCGACATATTCTTGCGGGTTGGCTTCGTAGGCAATCTGGTATTCCATACCGATTGCGTGGTTCCTCGTCCGAACGGTGCGACCGTATTCAAATTCAAGCGGTGCACCTGCGGGGCGAAGCTCGATATGCTGACCGAAGGCGCCACTGTGGCAAGCCATACAACGCTGGGATTCAGCGTCGAGTTGAGCGACACTCAAGCGACTCGAAGGCGGCTGGCTGTATGCCGTATTCGTGGCTGGTTGTGCTGCTGCCCTCGTTGCACCACAGTTGAGAGTTAGTACGAGTGCAACATGAAGTATGGTCAGTTTCAAGTCTTCCTGTTCTTCTGTTTGTGATTACAGCACAAGAAAATCTGTGCCATATTTATCAGCAGAAGTGACAGATAATGATTTGGAAATCAGAATGCTCTGCATATCAGGAGGGAACAAAGCGGACTGAACAAGAGATCACTGTAAGAATTGTTTGTCGTGTGTTGTAAATTCTACATCCTTACATCTTCATAAATGGGGTTTGGTATGAATGCAAGAATATTGGTTACTCTTCCCGTGCTTACAATGTTGGCGCTTGCACAAGCAACCGGACAACAGAATCCAAACGAGTCTTGTGTTACGGCGAAATGCCATGCAACATTTGGCAAAGCAGAATTTGTTCATGGCCCGGTTGCAGCAAATGATTGCACGCCCTGCCATCAACTGCTGCCGAAAGAGACGCACAAGTTCGCGCCACTGAAGAAAGCGGTGGAGCTTTGTATTCAATGTCATGAGCCGATGAAGAAACAGGCGGTTCTTCACAAGCCCGTCGCTGAAGGCAAATGTACGGGCTGCCATAATCCTCATCAGGCATCGCAGCAATATATGTTGCGAGGTGGAACAACAGCTGAGATGTGTTTCGGTTGCCACAACAAGGAAATGGTAAAAAAGAAATCTGCACACATGCCCGTAGCAGAAGGCGAGTGCTTAACTTGTCACACGCCGCATACCGGCGACAAGCCAAAGCTGCTCGTTCAATCGGGAAACGATTTGTGTTTCGAATGTCATGCGAATATGAAGGAGGACATCGCGAGCGCCAAGAGAGTACACAAGCCCGTCGCTGAAGGTTGCGTGAAGTGTCACAACCCCCACGGCGGCGACGGTCAGTCTCTGTTGGGGCAAGATGTACCAGATCAATGTCTTACCTGTCATAAGGAGATGCGCGAGCAGCTTGCCAAAGTCATCATTAAACACGAAGCTCTCGACATTGACAAGAAGTGCATGAATTGTCATTCGCCTCATACCGCGAACCTCGACAAGCAACTCAAAGAAGATCCGATGACGCTCTGCCTCAGTTGCCACAACCAACCGATGGCGTCACCATCCGGTACGTTGGCCAACATGAAGGGCGTCTTCGAGAAGAGCAAGGATTGGCATGGACCAATTCGCGAAAAGGACTGCTCGGGCTGTCACGATGTGCATGGCGCCGCGAACTTTCGCATCCTGAGGTTCAACTATCCCAGGGAATTCTACACATCATTTTCACAAGACCAGTACGAGCTGTGCTTTGCATGCCATCAACCGACACTGGTGCAGGATGCCTCGACGACAACGCTGACGAACTTCCGCGACGGCGACCGAAACTTGCATTATCTCCACGTAAACAAAAGAGTCAAGGGAAGAACCTGCCGCTCATGCCATGAAACGCACGCGAGTCAGAAGGAAAAACACATTCGTGAGTCGGTACCATTCGGACAATGGAGTCTCCCCATTCGGTTCGAGAAGAAGCTGGATGGCGGAAAGTGTTCGCCCGGATGTCATGCGCCCAAAGACTACACAAATGCGTCTGCGGCCAACAAGAAGAAGTGAATACTATGCGCGGCACCATAACTCTCAGCCATACGCATAAGGCGAAGCTGCGGTTTGCAAGAATGTTGTTTGTCACACTCAGCGCCGCGTTGACGCTTGCCGCACACGTTGCTTCTCAAGAACAATCGGCCATGCAGGCAACGCCGTTTACATTGAAGGCCCTTGACGGGAATGAATACTCGCTTCAACACCTCCTCGACAATAAAACTACGGTCATTGTCTTCTGGGCAACGTGGGGAAAAGATTCCGGTCGGGTGTTGGGCGATATGGAGGAGCTGTTTCAGAAGTACGGCGGCAAGGGTTTGGCAGTCGTCGGCGTTTGTGTTGAACAACGGACTATTGACGACTCTGCACGAAAAAGGATCAATGACTCGATTCGGCAACAGCAGATTACCTATCCCATTCTGTTGGATAACAATCTCGAAACATTTTGGAGCTATCGTATCGTTGCCGTTCCCACAATATGTATCATCGATAAAAACAACCGAATTACATATCAACTCGCCGGCTACCCGATTGTGGGACGGGGGGAACTTCTCCGCATTATCACGGAGGCGTTCGAAGGACCGGCGTTCGTTGTTTCGAGAAAGACGACTGCGCATGAACCCAATCGCGGGGCTCTTGTTACCTATACCATGGCCCGCAGGGAATTCGCGCGGAGGAAAACCGCAATAGCACAGAGCCACGCCATCAAAGCTGTGAGCCAGGATTCTTTGTTTGCCTTGCCTCTCGCGCTCTTGTCTGAAATATCACTCGAGGAAGGCCATCTACCTGAGGCCGAACAACTTCTCAAGAAAGCCGGGCAGCTTGATTCGACATCGATTGAAATAGTGCGCACGCGTGCATTCCTCCTTGCGCGACAAGGAGTTTTTGAGGATGCAACCCGGATACTCGGTCGTCTTCTTGAAAGTGATTCAAGCCAGGCAAAAGTGCGCGCATATCTGGCTTACGCCATTGGAATGAAGGGAAATCTGGAGGCGGCGCTTAGACACTTTGGTTTTGCTCAAAGGCAGGACTCACTTTCCTATGTGATCCC
>JACRFA010000012.1 GCA_016218065.1 Ignavibacteriota bacterium
ACCAATGGAGCGTCGGTCATAATTCTAAGGGACATCGTGCTTGATTGCATCTTAGGGACTGTGCAGGAAGATATGGAGAGTTTCTCGTAAACAAGAATCGGGCGAAGCCAGATGGGTCGCCTAACCAGCGGCTCAAGCTGATCCCGACAGAATGCGTCGGGACTGACTGGGAAGCGTCAGCGTGGCATCAGATGAAGAGTCGAAGTCCGATGCAAACAGATTAAATCAACCCACGCTCGCGGTGTACGATGCGGAGAGTTCTCGTTGCCGCTCTACGAGTCATAGACAGCTTAGCCGCGAACCGTTAGGGCGCAAAACAAATGAATACTTCGCTCCTAATAGTACTGATCGACGTTGTCGTGGTGGTAATCAGTGGCACATTGCGCCCGCCGTTTCATCTTCTTGTGTCACTGCTTGTGATCCTTCTCGTAGTAGCGGCACTCAACACTGTTTTGTACGAAGAGCATTTACGGAAAGCGATCTTACTCAACTACGGTCTGTTGTTGATCAATTACGTTGTCATAAATACATTCAACGGTGTTGGCAAAGACTACGAATCTTGGGGCGTAGTGAATCTGTTCTTCTTCATGGAATTCACACTTGCATCGCTGATCATGATTGTGTATTGCTTCGTCTTTGAATCGCGCACGACCAATATCCTTCTCAAATCTGGCTCTGTCGTATTTTACTCGATGCTTGCATCATTCTCTGCATTCTATGTTATCGAAAACTACGTGTTTGCGCCCTAACCAGCGCATCAAGCTGACGGATTTGAGCGTGGAGAAGTTTAATGCTCACCCGCCTACGTTCAAAATCAACTCCGGCGGGCAAGCGCACGAAAATAATTCATTCATATCAACGCTCGGTGCAGAGCATGCCGGAGAAATTCTACTCCGCAGCTTAGCCGCGAGCCGTTAGGGCGCATTGAAATGGCGAACATCGATCTTATGAAGACAGTGGCGTGTTGGACGCTAGTCCTGATATTCGCGGGAAGAGTCAATGCCCAAGAAATCGGGATTGCACCAACGAAGATTTGGACTGATAACAAAGAAATTGGAAATCCTATTGGATTCAGCGTTCATTTGTTTCAGCCAATTTGGAAAATCGGATTGAAGCTTGAATATTCCTTTGCGCGCAATGAGCGAAGCTACTACGGAATTCTGGTATCGGGTTTTATGATGTATCCCAGTCAGTATTCGCCCGAACCAATACTAAGTCAATCCTCATTTTGGTCGGTCGAATTGAGTCTCATCATTCCAAGAATTGTTGCCTATCAAGAGTTCGCTATGAATGTGGGTGGTGGTGGTTCGGTGAACAGGTTCAAAGGTGAGAGGTTGGGCACGCTCTCAAAAAGAAAGGTGTCTCTATTTAGAGAAGACAAGTTTGGTGTCTTCTATGCGATATCAGTTTCAAGAGAGAAGGTATTTGGAGTTCCGCTGAAGCTAGAGGTGTTGTTCAAGCATAAGAATCTGATGGGAAGTGTGTATGCAACCGACATTGAACAATCATTCGAAGGTTCGATGGATATGAAAGAAATCCAGTTCAATATCTCATACGTTTTCTAACAATGCGCCCTAAACCAGCGGCTCCCCGACAGAAAGCATTGGGCTCCCGCTCCAGACCAGCGGGATGCAAAAAGCGCATTTCGCACATGGCGCTCAACAAGGAAAAGCTGATCCCGACAAAATGCGTCGGGACTGACTGAGCAACGTCAGCGTGACCTCAGATGAAAGAGTTGAAGTCCGGTACAAACAGATCAATCATCAATGCTCGTGGTGTGTACGATGGGGAGAGTTTTCGTTTGCCGCCCGCTCTACGAGTCGTAGACCTGCTTCAGAGAATTTTGTGGCGGGCAGGCAGCTGCAACCAAAGGCGAAAAGCGTAAACCACAGATTACACGGATTTCCACAGAAGTTGTGTACTGTTATCCTCCAGCGAAAGTCGTCATGACCTGAATCATATATGTGTGTGTCTGTGAAATCTGTGGCTCAAAAAGTCTTTGATGTGTAAGATGAGTCATTTAACAAATCAATCTCCTGATGACCCTTCGGGATGTTAGTTTCAAACAAAGGAGTTCTCGTGACCATACATGTTGTTCGATCAGTTTTCCTCGCTTCGGCGCTCATTGTCGTTTCTGCTTTTCTGGTTTCGTGCTCAACCCGCGGGCCGGCAGAAGACTCCACGCTTGCGGCTTCATTGTTACGAAAACAGGCCGATGCCTGGGATCAGGCCATCATTCAGAAAAATGAAAACGCCATCGCATCAAACATGAGCGAGGATTTCAGACATATCGATAAACGCGGTTCCATTTCAGACAAGAAAACGTTTCTGCGCGAAATCATGTCTCCGGACCTTGTCATTCATCCATACACAGTCCAAGACTTCGATATGAGGATTTACGGCACGTGTGCGTTGCTCTGCGGCAGAACGCAAATGACCGGCACGTATCAGGGCAAACCTTTTCAATCTCATTACCGATACATCGATACGTACTCGTATTCTAACGGCAGCTGGAAAGTTGTGAACGTACAGATCACTGCCATCCCATAGTCATGTGCGACTCACACTCCCCCGCCGCGGCGCGCTATCGCTTCATCGCATGCAGCCTTCGTACAATCTCATCGACGGTGATGCCCACGCGCTGCTCGTCCGTATGAATAATCAAGTTGGCTTGCGAGTAGAGCGGTTCACGCGCGGCGAAGAGGTTCATCACTTTCTCGCGAAGCTGGTCGGCTGAAAGGCGCTCGCCTTCACTCGATGCAAGAACGGGGCGATCGGATTTGTGTTGAAGACGCGCAAGCAGATGTTCGGGAGTAGAGTAGAGATAGATCAGAATGCCGGTGTTGCGGACTGTCGCGAAGTTCGTTTCATCAACAACCGTCCCGCCGCCAAGCGAGATAACGTGATGATCGAGCGCGCTCAACTCGGCGATCACCTGCCGCTCCACGGCGCGAAACGCCTTCTCGCCATCTTCGCGAAAAATCCGGTTTACGCTCTTGCCCGCCCGCGCTTCGATGATGCGATCGACATCGCTGAAGCCATAGCCGAGCGTGTTCGCGAGTATCGGCCCGATCGTGCTCTTGCCGCTTCCCATGAAGCCGGTCAAATAGATGAGCGTTTTGCGTCGGCGTTGATCAGACATTCGTGTTCATCCGAACAATGGGCGGATAATGACGCGTCGAACGTCGCTCCGCTTTCCCCCGCGCTCGACCGTGTGATGCGTCAGATTGAGCCCGAATCCTTCCTCTCTCAGCATCTGAAGAAAACGATCCCCGATCGTGCGCCCCGGCTCGGTGAGCACGACGTGCCCGCCGGGCTTGAGCAGCCGCGCGAAGGCATCAACAAGCGGAAAGAAGTTGCGTCGCTCATACACCACGTCTGCGGCAATGATGCAATCAAACGGTTCGATGTCGGGCAGTGATCGCCAGTCGAGTTGGAGAAATTGAACTTCCCGGGCGAAGGCATCCGGCGCAAGATTGCGAGCGGCGTTGTATCGCGCAAAGTCGAGCGCGTCCTGTTCGTAATCGGAAAACGTCACATTCGCTCCTGCCGTCGCTGCGGCAATGCCGCCGAGACCGAGACCGCAGCCAAGCTCAAGCGCGCGTGTTCCCCGCAGGTTTGCTTCAGTCAAGCAGTAGCGCGCAAGCTCAAGAGATGAAGTCCAGATGTCGGCCCAATACGGCAGCCGTTCATCCACAGCAAACTCCTCAGGCCGCAACGCGTCGACAAGCGTGTTCGTGTCGCGCACCCGCAGGAGCGTGAATGTCGCATCGGCAACGCTGATGTCTTCATCGACAACTTCGAAGCGTGAGGCAAGCGACGCACGGAGATCTGGAAGCGAAAGAGCCGGGGAATGAGCGAGTGACAACGGATTCACGTCGGACTAAAACTCAATGACAGCCCCAAGCTGGATAATCATGCCGTCGGTATGCACGCGTGATTCGCCCGGGTCCGACAGGTTGATCACTGTTGAGCGGTATCGGATTTGAGTGGAGGAAAAATGATTGACGGAATTGAACTGCAGGTCGCGGAACTTCAACTCCGCGGTCAGCGAGAACATTTCGGTGAATCGATAGCTGAGTCCGCTCAGGACATGGATGCCGAACCCGCGGCCCTGATCGGTCGACGGCGCTTCAACGTCGGCAACACGATAGATGCGGCGACCGAGATACATTCCCGCGCCTCCGCCAATGTACACGCCAAACGTCTCGCCCGAGATGGGAATGAGAAAATATCCTGTCAGCTCAATGGGAATGACGCGGTAGCCATCGTCAATCGGGATCTCCACGCCTGAGACGCGAAACGAACGCGCTTCGGTCGCACGAATGTAGTCGGCGGAAATCCCGACGGCAAGATTGCTCTCGGGAAAGCGGTAGCGAAGCTCGGCGCCGTAGCCGAGAATATCTTTCATCGAGAAGAATTGTGCTCGCTCGATTTCACTGGCAGATGTGGGTTTGGGGAAGAGTTGGGAGCCTGTGGTAAGGCTCCCTTTCAGAACGAGAGCGAAACGCTTTTCTTCCGCGTTCATCTCGCGAGTACACAGAAATGTCGCCGTCACGATGAGAATCAACCCGACAGAGCGGGCGCGCAACCCGGTTGTTCTCATATCACTCCTCACACAACGTTTATCGATAGAAAATATCGCGATTGTCTTCGATGTCGGCAGACTCTTTCATCTTCGTGAGCCACTCGCCGATGTATCTGTTCCGCTTCTCCTGCAGCATCTGGCTCTGCAAAGTTTCGCGCTGCGCTGCATACGCCGTAGAGTCGAGCGTGCCTCTTGCGATAAGCTGAATGAGATACACGCCGCGCGTACTTCCGACGGGCTGAGAGATTTCGCCGGGCTTCAGCGCTTCCGCCGCGCCGAAGAAATTCATGTCACGCCCGACGCCGGGTACACCGCCGCTCATCACGAAGTCGCCGGTCCTTTGTACGTGTAAACGCGTATCGAGCGTCGAGAGTTTCGTGAGGCTGTCGCCGGCAGCGAGTTTCGACCGGAGCTGCGAGGCAATCTCCTTTGTCTTTTCGGTCTTTTTCTTGCGGAGCGCCTGCGGCTTGAGGGCGTCTTTCAGCTCGTCAAACGATCGCACGCCTGCATCCTTCGCCTCGACGACCGTGAAGACTGCCCAGCCATTCGGAATGGAATACGGCTCGCTCACCTCGCCGACTTTTCCCTTGAACGCCCATTTCACCGCCGATTCGTTCATGCCGAGTCCGGGAATCATGCCGCCCTTTTCCTGCACTTCGGCTTCACGCGGCTCAACGTTGATGGACTTCGCTTCTTTCGTGAACTCAGATTCGCGCGCAATCACGGCAAAGTCTTTTGAGCGCTCATACACATCGTTGCGTGTTTGTGGACTTGCAATGATCTTGGAGATGATGCGCGAAACCTTCAGTTCTCTCGCGTCCTTGCCTGTCACTTTGATGATATGGAATCCGAACGCTGTGCGCACAGGCCCGACTACTTCACCAACCCTGGCGTTGAACGTGGCGTTTTCAAATTCCTTTACCATTCTTCCTTTGGAAAACCAACCGAGGTCGCCGCCCTTCTGTGCGTTGCTGGGATCTTTCGAATACTTTGATGCTAGCTCGGCAAAGTCCTTTCCTGATTTGGCGAGCTTGGCGACTTCAGCCGCGGTTGCTTTCGCCTGCACGGAATCGGGTCCGGCCGGAATCTGGATGAGGATGTGACTCGCTTTCACGAACTCCGTGGTCCCCTTCCGCTCCTCCAATACTTTCATCAGATGATAACCATCGGGCTGCGTCAAAGGCCCGACAACGTCGCCGACTTTGGCAGAGAATACCGCCGCTTCAATGTCCGGACCCAGCTCGCCGTGTTTGAACCATGTGCCGCTATCCGGCTTTTCGGAACGCTCTAGCGTAAGCATAATGAAGTCCGCGCCGCCTGTCGCACTTTTCGCGTCTTCTTCAATCGACGACTTGGCCTCGGCCGAATCGCCGGCTGAAGGATTTTCATAGAATGCCACGTACTTGAGCTTTCGCGACGCTTCGACTTTGTACTGATCGAGGTTCTCCTGATAGAACGCCTTCACGTCGTCATCCGTAACGCTCACCTCTTCGTCCTTGACGAACGCATTCGGATCGAGGAACGCGAACAGCGCATCGTACTTCACGCTCTGATCGGCGAACCGGCGTTTGATCTCGCATTCGCTGACGTGAACCGATGCCGTAATGATGCTTTGCAGCTTTTCACTTAACCGGCGCTGGCGCAGATTTTTTTCATAGTTGACAAGCCACGCTGTACCTGCGGTCGGATTCCCTTCTTCGCGAATGAACTGATTGGGATTGGCGAGAAATTGATCGTACAGGTCGCGTCGGAAGTTGCCGGTGGAATCGATGAAATTTCGTTTCAGGTCTTCGGGTGGATTCTCCCCGCGCACCCAATCGGCAATCTCCTGATCGGGGACCATGAGTCCGAGTTTCTTGATTTCCCGCTCCACAAGAGTTTGTGTGACGAATTGATCCCACACCTGCTGGCGGATTTGCTTTTGCGCGTTTTCGTCCGGCTCAGCGCCGGTTTGTTGTTTCTGGGCGTCACTCGCGTTCTTGACCAGGTCGCTGAATTCCTGATACGTAATCTTTCTGCCTTCAACAGAACCGATATCGTTGGAACGACCTGAGCTAAGCCCAAGGTAGTCCATTCCCCATTCAAAAATAATCGTAATCAGAAACGCGATGAGAAGTCCGAAAAGGATAACTGGCATGCTCTCCCGCATGCGGGTCATGATAGGCATAAAACAGACAACCTCTAGCTGAACATGGAAGGATACTGAACTAAGAAAGTAAAATGAATATAACCGAAAGGCTCAGTAGATGCAATGCTTAATTGTTGACTTTCAGGGGAGATTGGATTACATTTGATCGCTTAAAAATTTGCAAAATGTTGTTCCTACCACACTCATTTCCCGATTTTTTGAATTCCGGAGGTTGTAGTGCGAAAGTATGCGTTTAGAATTAGTATTGTTGCTGCCGCGTTGCTCATCGGCATCTATTATCTGTGGCCGACGTATGTCGACTATCGCTTCCAGCAGCAACTCAAATCGCTCACGGGGGCAGACAGCCTGAAGTTCTATGAGGAACATGAGGCTGATATCCGCGAGAACAGGGCACGCCGCATCAAGCTTGGGCTCGATTTGCAAGGCGGGATGCGCGTTGTTCTGGAGGTGAACACCCTGAAGCTGATTGAGGATCTCGCCAAGAACAAGGACGAGCAGTTCACGCAGCTGGCTCAGGAAGTGCGAAACGAACTCCTGACCTCCGAAGAGACTCCCGTCGCCATCATGAAGCGCAAGTTCGATGAGCGGGGAATCCGGATGGGCAAGTACTATCGCTCCATTCGCGAAACCAACGACGAGGTCGCTTCCTATCTTGAAGATGAATCGAAGAAGGCGATCGACCGTGCAATCGAAATCGTGCGCAACCGCGTCGACCAGTACGGCGTGTCGGAGCCGTCCATTCAGAAACTCGGCGGCACGCGTATTATCGTCGAGTTGCCGGGCGTTTCGAACGAGCAAGAAGTGCGTGACCTGGTCGGGAAGACGGCGCTCCTCGAGTTCAAGTTGCTGAAAGAGCCTGAACAGGTCCAGCGTGCGCTCATGGAAATCGACCGCATCATTGCGGGCAAAACCGACACTACCGCGGCCGACACGACCAAAGCATTGAGCGACACTACCGCGCGAGCGCATCCGTTCACATCTCTGCTCACCGGTCTTGGCGGCGATATCGCCGTCTCGTCAGAAAACATCGATAGAGTGAAGCGCTTGCTCGCCCGCGATGATGTGAAGCGCGGCATGCCGCCGGACATGCAAGTTCTCTTCGGCGCAAAATCCACGATCGTGCAGGGCGTTGCCTACACGCCTATCTATTGCGTCAAAGCGCAGGCCGAGCTTGAAGGCGGCGTTGTCGTCAACGCGAAGGCAAGCATCGACCCCAACACGGCGGGTCATGTCGTCGATATGGAGATGAACAACGAAGGCTCGAAGGATTGGGCGCGCATCACCGGAGCAAACATCAAGAAGCGCATTGCGATTGTAATGGACAACGCTGTGTTCTCAGCTCCCGTCGTGCAGCAAAAAATCATTGGCGGCCGCTCGCAAATCAGCGGCATGTCGAATCTCGACGAAGCGCGACTCATTGAGATTGTGCTGAAGGCCGGCGCGTTGCCCGCTCCCGTTGAGATTGCTGAGCAGCGTTCCGTCGGTCCGTCGCTCGGCGAAGACTCGATTCGCAGCGGATTATTTTCGTCGGGTCTTGCCACGCTCCTGACCATTCTCTTCATGATCATTTACTATAGAACAGGCGGCGCCGTTGCGGATGTCGCCGTAGTCTTCTGTCTGATTCTGCTGCTTGCTGTGCTCGCCGCATTTCAAGGCACACTGACGCTGCCGGGCATCGCCGGTATTATTCTCACGTTAGCAGTGGCGGTCGACGCGAACGTGCTGATCTACGAACGCGTACGCGAGGAACAAGCAACGGGCAAAACGCTCCGCGCGGCAATCGACGCAGGCTACGAGAAGGCGTTCACCGCGATCTTCGACTCGAACCTCACGACATTCATCACCGGCGTTATTCTGTTTCAGTTCGGAACCGGGCCTGTACAAGGCTTCGCGTTGACGCTGATGATCGGTATCGCAGCAAGTATGTTCACCGCGATCTTCATCACAAGAATTATTTTCAACGTCATGACGGATAAGTCAGGCGCGAAGGTGAGCTTCGGCTAAACGAAGCTTCCGGCATAACAAAGAAATTCTTACGTCAGGAGAAACTTCTACATGCGGCTTTTTGGAAAAACGAATATTGATTTCATGGGGAAACGAAGACTCTGGTACACAGTCTCCGCTTCCATCATTCTCATCGGCATGATTTCGCTTGTTATCAAAGGCCTGGACTACGGCATCGACTTCCTCGGCGGAACGGAAATCATTGTCCGCTTCAACAGCCCCGAAGAGATCGGGTCGCTGCGCGATGCGCTCGTCAAAGGCGGCATCGCCAAAGGCGAAGTGAAGTCGTACGGCAGCGAACGCGATTTCGTTCTTCGCACAACAGAGCAAGGCACGGGGACGACAGTCGGCGATAAAATGCGAGCGGCGCTCACCCAAAGTTTTCCGACCAACAAATTCGAGGTGTTGAAGGAAGACAAGATCGGCCCGAAAATCGGCGCTGAGCTGCGGCAGAAAGCGTTCTGGGCGATCCTCTGGTCGCTCGTTGCCATCAGCATTTATGTCGGATTCCGGTTCAAGTGGATTTACGGGGTCGGCGCGGTGGTCGCGTTGTTCCACGACGTGCTGGTCACGCTCGGCATCATCTCCATCTTCGACGGCATCACGCCCAGCTTCAATCTCGAAATCACGCAAGACATGATCGCCGCGTTCCTGACACTCGTCGGTTTGTCCGTGAACGACACAGTCGTTATCTTTGACCGTCTCCGCGAGAACCAGAAGATCTTCCGCAGCATGGGGCTCTTGCAGCTCATCAACAAAAGTCTGAACGAAACGTTGAGCCGCACCATCATCACCTCCGGCACGATCTTCGTCGTTCTGATCGTCATGTCGTTGTTCGGCGGCGAAGTGTTCCGCGGATTCTCGTTCGCCTTGACGATCGGCATCGTGACCGGAACGTATTCGTCGATCTACATCGCGAGCGCCATTGTTCTTGAGTGGGCGAATCGCGCGAAGAAGGAAGCAAAGCTCATTGATTAACACCGCACTCTCCTGAACGAGGGAGCTATGAAATTCAAAACCACACAGCAGGGCGGCGTCACCGTCATTGCCATCGAGGGGAACCTCATGGGCGGACCCGATGCCTCAACATTGAACGATAAGCTCGTTGAGTTGGTCGAGGTGAAGAAGAAACATGTTGTGATTGATCTGAGCGGCGTCTCCATCATCAACAGCTCAGGACTCGGCATGCTGATCAAAGGCGCATCGACGATGAAGGGCGCCGGCGGCGGCTTGAAAATCGCCAAGGCCTCGGACAAAATTCTGGAGCTGATTAAGATCACCAAACTGACCGGCATACTCGACACGCACAAATCCGTTGCAGACGCCGCGGCGAGTTTCAAAAAGTGATTGATTCTCTCAATGCAATCTCCGACCTTTCTTCCGTAGAGAGGTCGGAATTTTTTTGTCTTCGAAGAAGCAGATCTCTCACTGCGCGAGAAAGAAACATGAGTCTTCTATAGACACGAAGACTCTCAAAGTTTCTCGACGGTCCTGTTAGAGAAATGTAGTCGTTTCCCAAGGAATAGCAGCATGCCTGTTCAAGTAATTGTCGGCGCCCAATGGGGCGATGAAGGAAAAGGAAAAGTTGTTGACATGCTTTCAGAGCGGGCGGATATCGTTGCTCGCTATCAAGGCGGCGCGAACGCGGGCCACACCGTGTGCATTGGAGAGAAGACGTACATCCTCCATCTTATTCCCTCCGGAATATTTCATAACCACATCACCTGCGTCATCGGCAACGGCGTCGTCATCGATCCCGCTGCGCTGATGAGCGAGATCGGACAACTGCAACAGGCCGGCATCAACATTACGGGAAGGCTGCTCGTCAGCCACAACGCACATCTTATCATGCCGTATCACAAACAGCTCGATTCGATCCGCGAGCAATCGTCCAACAAGATCGGCACAACGGGGCGCGGCATCGGGCCGGCGTACATCGATAAATTCATGCGTGTCGGCATTCGCATTGTCGATCTGCTCGACCGCGACGTTCTCGCTAAAAAACTCAAAGCCAGCATCGAAGAAAAAAATCAAATTTTCACCAAAGTGTATGGCGAAACCAAGATCGATGTCGATGCAATCATCGCCGAGTATCAGGAGTTCGACAAGAAAATCGATGAGTACATCACCGACACGTCGGCGTATTTGAATCAGGCGCTGAAGGAAGGAAAGAAAATTATTGCCGAGGGAGCGCAGGGAGCGCTGCTCGATGTCGATCACGGAACATATCCGTACGTCACTTCTTCCAATCCCACATCGGGGGGCGCGTGTACGGGCCTCGGCATTCCGCCGACGTCCGTGACCGACGTAGTCGGGATTGTGAAGGCGTATTCTACGCGCGTGGGCAACGGGCCGTTCCCGACCGAGCTGCTAGACAACACGGGAGAACGCTTGCGCACACTCGGCCACGAATTTGGCGCAACCACCGGACGTCCGCGCCGCTGCGGCTCGTTTGACGCCGTTGCACTGAAGTACTCCGCGCTCATCAACGGCATTAGTCGCACAGTCATTACGAAGCTCGACGTGCTCGATGCGTTCGACGAAATCAACGTCTGCGTCGGGTACGAGCTGAACGGCAAACGCCTCAAGAGTTTTCCGAGCGATGTCAAGACGCTCGAGCAAATTCATCCGGTGTACGAGACATTCCCGGGATGGAAGACGCCGATTTCGTCAGCGCGAACGTTCTCCGAACTCCCGGCAGCAACACGCAGCTACGTGCAAGCGCTCGCCGACCTGACCGACACGAAGACGTGGATCGTATCGGTGGGGCCGCGGCGCGACCAGACAATTGTCATCAATCAGTAGCGCTCGCTTCACAACGAAATGATGTTCGACCCCTTAGTCAGCCGACTGGCCGCTTCGTGAAAGGCACTGCAAACTTCAAAATCCTTCTGCTCGTCATCGCCATTGCGATTGTCGTCGGCATGCTGTTTTACTCCCAGAACATGATCAACCGGCTGCTGGCGAAGGAGCGTGAAGTTGTCGATCTGTATGCGCGTTCACTCGAGTATCTCGCGAGCGAGCAATCATCCGCCGGCGATATCAGTTTTGTGTTTGATGAAATTGTGCGGGCGATCGATTTTCCGATGGTGCTCACCGACGCGCAGAACAATCCCATCCAGCCCCTGCGCGCAAGCGCCCGCAACGTTAGCATCGATACGAGCCTTTCGCACGAAGACCAAACTGCCCTTCTGCGCGACATCATTCGAAGTCTCGATGAACAGAACGCTCCCCTGCGCGTCGCACTCCAGGACACGATCGTGCTCAACTATCTCCATTACGGCGAATCGGATCTGATCCGGCGGCTGCGACTGATGCCGTACATCCAGTTCGCGCTCGCCGGACTGTTCATTGTTGTCGCGTACGTCGGGTTCAGCTACATCAAACGGAATGAGCAAAGCAATATCTGGGTCGGCATGTCGAAGGAAACGGCGCATCAACTCGGCACGCCGCTCTCGAGCATGATGGGCTGGCTCGAACTCGCGAGAGAACACGCAGCCGGCAATCCGCAACTCAGCGAGACTGTTGTGGAGATGGGAAACGACATTGAGCGTTTGAACAAAGTCGCGGCGCGGTTCTCAAAAATCGGGTCACGACCGGATTTGAAACAGGAGAATGTTCGTGAAGTGATTCAGGGCGTGATCGACTACATGTCGCGGCGTATCTCACGAACGCGCAAGGTCATCGATCTTGCCATCGTCACGCCGGGCGACTTCTACGCGCAGATCAATCGCGAGCTATTTGAGTGGGTGATTGAAAACCTGATGAAGAACGCGCTCGATGCGATGGAAACACCAACGGGCAGAATCTCATTCCGCCTTGAGCAAGCAGGCAAAACCACTACCATCGATGTCAGCGACACCGGAAAAGGCATCGATCCCAAATTCCACAAAGACGTCTTCCGTCCCGGATACAGCACCAAGAAGCGCGGCTGGGGACTCGGCCTGAGTCTTTCAAAAAGAATTATCGAAGATTACCACCGGGGGAAGTTGTTCCTGAAGCAAAGCGCGGTCGGCGCAGGGACAACGTTTCGGATTCGGCTGAGACTCTAAATCCTGAGCCTCGTTTTTTCACGCCAAAATCCTGAGCCTCGCTTTCTGAGGCGAAGGATCTTCTGTTAAAGAGATGCCATACCCTTCGCGAACAACGCTCTGGCTTGAGTGGAGGGATGCTAAACCCTTCGTGAAACAACGCTCAGGGTTACGTGGAGGAATGCTATACCCTTCGCGAAAAGCGCTCAGGGTTGCATATTCCTGAGCCTCGTTTTCTGAGGCGAAGGATCTTTCACTGTTGGGGTGATAGCCCCTTCGCGAAGTGCGCTCAGGGTCGAAAGAGCCTTCATTCTTCCCATCTCAAACGTCTCCCCCAATTTCGGCTGCACGAACTCCGTGTCTTGTACAGGCAGCTCTTCGTCCGGCGCAATGATCACGGGATCGATGATCTGCTTATTGCCATGCTTGAACGAGAAGTGATACTCTTCTTCATCGAGAATTCCTTCGAGTCGAGAGCGACTTTCTTCGTCGCGCGCCGATTCGAGCAGACGCGCCTTCAATGTTTCCCAGCGGGTGAGGTCATTGTTCACGTCCTTCACGCTCTGCATGTCGCGATGGAAGTAGAGATTCGGCAGCAACTCCACTGCCGTCCTGACGAGCAGCGAAAAGACATTCGGGAATTTCGCTTTGATGCTCTCTTCGGTTTTGTTGGGATAGGTTGGATAGGTGTTGACGACATATAACTCGCTGATATCGCCGGTCGAGAGAATCGACTTCAGCGGCGTCTTGTTCGAGATGCCGCCGTCGGCGTAGAGCTGCGGTGTGTCCTGGAGATGCTCGGGGATTTCGGGATCGGCAACAACCGACTGGACAGGCGGATAGGCGACCGTCGTGATCGTCGATGCCATGATGTACTCTTTTGCCTTCTGCAAATCCGGCTCGGTGGTAAGGCACGGAAGGTAGGCGGCCCCGGTCTGCAGCGATGTCAGCGAGACAAAGAAATCGTCCACCGTTCTGCGCGAGCGGATCGCCTCGAGATCGAGATAGTTCTCGATGTATGTTTGGTAAAGCGGCGTGTTATCGAAAATCGAATCGACGCCCGTGAGATGCGGCCATTGCTCGATGCGGTGTGTCGCGAATTTCGTAATCAGCTTGAAGATTTCCCAGCCGCGCACTTTGTAGATGTCGTCGTTCTTCAGCTTCTTCCATTGCGATTCGATTTCATCGCGCGCAGCCGCCAGACTCTCCGCCTGCGCGATGCTCATGCCGTTCAACGCGCCGACCGATGTGCCGGAGAGAATGTTGATGCGCTTGTTGTTCTTCTCGAAATAGTCGAGCAGTTCATACAGCGCGCCGGCCTGAAATGCCCCGCGTGCGCCTCCGCCCGAAAGCACGAGCGCCAGTTTTCCCACACTTACCTCTGCATTGATTGGGTCAAAGATAGAAAAGTCTCGGAGGAGTTACAACCTGAAACCCTGTAGAGATTCCTCATCGAAACTACCTAAGAACTGTCTTTCTGCCCCGACATAGTCGGAATCACAGAGGCGCCGTGCCTGCCGCCTGCCTGCCGGTAGGCAGGGCAGGCAGGGAGGATCCAGAAACCCGACCTGGTTTCTCCCAAAGGGATGCCTGCGAAGCGGCATTCACTCCGTCCCGACTTGGGAGGCAGTCTGGACTCCGTTCAGAATGACAATCAAAAGATGTCGAGATGATCTTCTGGCGTTTTTCGGGAATCTCCAAGAAACTCTCAATTATCTACGATGGTCGCTCCCCCCTCGCATCCGCGCGATCTTCCCCAACGCTTCCTTCGCCCCCACAGTCAGGTTCGCATCAAAATCCAAACGCTGAATCTCGCTGAGCGTCGGTTCGGCTTCGCGCACGTACAAATTGCCCAGCAGCTCGATCGCCTTTTGCTGCAAACGTAACGGAGAATTTCTCGCCGCGTCGATCAGAATGCGATGAAGCGCGCTGTCGTCCGGCGCAATTGCGCTCCAGGCAATGAACGCCGCTTCGCGAACGTATTGTTTGTACACAGAGCCCGTGTACTTTTTCAGGTAAGCGAGCGCAGCCGGGTTCTTCGTTTCGCGAAATGCATTCAGGCACGCGATAACAATTTCGTTGTACCAAGACGGTCGGGTGAGTTGCTGCGCAATGAAGTTGATGTCAGTGTTCCGCTCGACCCGCGCCAGTGCGACAATCGCTGCGCCCACAACATCCGAATGTGAGTCGCGCAGAATTGTTTCGCGAAGAATTCCTGCCGCTGCGGAACCGAACTGTGTTAGTCCGAGCACGGCGGCTTTCCGCACGCGATACTCGTTCGATGCGAGCGCCTGCTTCGCAACCGTCAACGCAGCACCACTCCTGACAGCGCCCAGAAGCTGTGCAGCCTCGGAGGCATCGGCCCAACTCCGCGGCTCATCGATGATCTTCGCGAGAATGCTGAGCGTTGCTTTGCTCGTCGGATGTCGATCCGACATCTGCCGCATCGCCCAGAGTCTGCCAGGCAACTCATCGTGCGTTGCCTGATACGCAAGCTCCTCCACTTCTTTGTCGAAACGAATCTCGGCGACGAGACTTCCTTCCCCATCAAAACTCACCATCAGAGGCCGCTCATCACTTGGAATGACAAAGTGTTCGTCGTCTGTCTTGATCTGAATAGTGTCGGTCCGGGTTCGGTGTGGCGTCGCGATCGTGACTGTCGCCGGTATCGTGAAAACTCCCTGGCCTTCAACCCGCGGCTGAACTTGCTTCACGGAAAGATCGATGGCCCCTGCTGTTGGAACATACGTGTAGCTGACTTCGAACTGCGGATGTCCGGCGCCCGTGACCCATTCCTTGAAGAACCAACTGAGGTCCCGACCCGTCGCTTCAGCAACTGCAACGCGAAAGTCATCGCTCACGACGTTTTTGAATTCGTGCTTGCGAAGAAAGAGACTCAGGCTGCGGAAGAACTGCTCATCACCAAGTATCCGCCTCAGCATGTGGAGTACGCACGCTCCCTTGAGATACGTATGTTGCTCGTTGTAGATGACGTCGGCGTTGTCGAAGCGATGGTATTCGAGTGGACGAATAATGTTCTCCTTGTGAACATAATTCACGTAGTGTCGCTTCGCAAGGTCAAGATCAAACAAGAACTGATCGCGCCCGACGGATTCTTCATCCCACAACATCATCGCGTAGCTGGCAAAGCTTTCGTTCAGCCAGATGTAGCCAAGACTCGCACACGTCGTATTGTCGCCAAACCAATGATGAGACAATTCGTGCGAGATGGTTGCTTCGGCTGACCAATCAGAGTAATACTCGTCGAATGTTGGCGGACCGAAGTCAAGCGGCGCAGTTGCGTCGCGCAAGACGCAATCGCGATGTCCTGAGATGCCGGTGTGTTCCATCGCTCCGATGGTATAGTCGGGTGTCGCAATCAAATCGTACGCGCTCCACGGATATCGATAGCCGAATCGGTTCGAGAAAAACTCGACCATCTTCGGTGCGTTGCGGAAAGCATAAAGTCCCTCGCTCAGTCTGCCCCGCGGCGTGTATGCGCTCAAAGCAATGGAACCGAACGCCGGAGCCAACTTCCCTTCTTCGTAGTCCCCGACGTACAAAGCGATGAGATAGTTTGAATGCGGCAACGATTGCAACCAATGATACGTTGTGAATCCTTCGCCCTTCATGATCGTCTCAACCAGCTTGCTGTTCGAAATCACGGTGTACGGCGGCGGAACTGTCACAAGCATTTCCGACGTGAACTTGTCATTCACGTCGTTGTAGATCGGAAGCCAGTTGGCGTGGAGACCGCCTTCACCGTACGTATCAACAAAGTACTTTTCGGTCGATGGATCTTTTCGGAAATACAGGCCTGCACGCGGAGTTGCATCATACGCGATGGTCACGGCAAGCGTCTCACCAACTTCTGCTCGCGAGGGGAGCCGGATGTTCAGCGCCTTGCCCGTTGTTCGAAACTTCACATTGCTTTTGGAACGCAGCGACACAGATCGCACATTGAGCGCGATTGCATCCAATGAGAGACTGTCAAGCTTCCGCAATGGCGTGAGCGTTACGGTAGCTTCGCCGAAGACGCGGCCTTTGGCAAACTCGAATTCCAACGAGGCTTTGAAATGCAACACATCATACGCCCGCTCACGCACTCGATTGAGCTTGCCTTCAGGGAGGCGTTGGGCAAGTATCCGCACGGGGCATGCAAAGGCAATCAACAACAGGATTATTGCGGCTTTCATGCTTCAGTTCCTCATTGTCTCGTCAACGTAACAAAAGATCTTACCCATGGCATCAGTTGTTTGGATGGCCCTGGAGGAATTCCTTAGCGGTGTCGAACACTTTGTCGAACATCGGCTCGGTAAGTTTTCCTGTGAATGTATTCTGCTGACTCGGATGGAACGATGCGATGAATGTGAGATCCTGAAACTTGCACACCGCGCCATGCGCGAATTTCGGAAGTGATGTGAAATCGATTTTACCCGCCTGCTTGTACGCCCGAAGCGCGGCCTCAAAGCCAATCCGCCCAAGGCCGACGACAACTCGGACGTTCTTGAGGAGATCGATTTCTTGCAGAAGATACCGACCGCACGTTGCGATCTCTTCTGCAGTTGGTTTGTTCTGCGGCGGCGCGCAGCGCAACGCGGCCGTTATGTAGCAATCGGTCAGCGTGAGTCCATCGTTGCGGCCAACTGAAGTCGGTTGGTTCGCGAATCCGGCTTTGTACAGCGCGCGGTAGAGCCAGTTGCCGCTGTTGTCGCCGGTGAACATTCTGCCTGTCCGATTGCCGCCGTGCGCGGCCGGTGCAAGCCCCATCAGCAGCAATCGAGCTTGCGGATCACCGAAGCTCGGAATGGGTTTTCCCCAATACTTCTCGGAAGCAAAACGCTTGACTTTCTCCTCGGCAACTTGCTCGCGCCAGTCAACGAGTCGCGGACACAGTCTGCATCGGATGATGTGTTGTTGAAGTGATTGCAGCTGTCGTTCGGGGGATCTCACAGTGGCGCGGCGTCAGGACTTGTCCAGAACTTCCCGGATCTTGTGCAGCACATGCGAAGGATGGTACGGTTTGCTGATGACGTGCTGCAATCCTTCGCGTGTCATACGCGCCTTGACGGCAGGATCGACGAACCCGCTCGCGAGAATGAATCTGACCGCGGGGTTTAACGACTTGAGCATCAGGAAAAGCTCGTCGCCGCCAAGCCGCGGAAGGCCGAGATCGGAAATGACCAGCGCGATTTCAGATCGATGCCGCGCATAGATTTCCGCGCCTGCGATGCCGTCACCTGCCATCAACACTTTGTAGCCCTGCGCAGTGAGGAACTCCGCCACAAGATCCATCAGCATCGGTTCGTCTTCCACAAAGAGAATCGTCTCGCTGCCGCGCACGTCGCCGCCTGACTGCTGCTCTCCGGTTTCGTGCGTCTCCTCGCGATGCAGCGCCGGAAAGAAGATGCTGAACGTCGTTCCTTCCCCCGACTCGCTTTGCACATCGATGAATCCTTTGTGCGCCTGCACGACGCCATAGACAATCGCGAGTCCCAATCCTGTTCCTTTGCCGCGTTCCTTTGTGGTGAAGAACGGCTCGAAGATACGTTCGCGCGTCGAATCGCTCATGCCGAAGCCGGTATCGCGTACGGTGACGACGACATACTCAGGCACCGATGCACCCGACCATTGTGCGCGCAAAGCCTCGCCGCTTGTCGTTGCGGTGGCGATGGTGATTATTCCGCCGGCAGGCATTGCATCGCGGGCATTCACGCAAAGATTGAGCAGCACCTGATGCATCTGGTTTGTATCGGCAAGAATTGGAGGAACCTTCTCGGACAAAACTGCTTCCACATGAATCGACTTTGGAAACGTCTCCTGCAGAAGTTTCGCAAGCTCGGCGATCACATCGTTGACCCGAACAGACTCGAGCAACACTTCGGTCTTGCGCGCAAACGTCAGCAGTTGCTTGACGACGCCGACGCCGCGTTCCGTTGCTCGCAGAATTGCATCGACGTGCCGCGTCTCCTGATCGGGAAGCGCCACCGCTGTGCCAAGCAGCGATGCGTGTCCGAGGACGATGCCGAGAATGTTATTGAAGTCATGCGCGATGCCGCTGGCCAGCGTGCCGAGACTTTCCATTTTTTGGGATTGCAGCAACTGGTGCTCAAGTCGCTTCTGTTCGCTTTGATCGAACACATACCCCATGATTTGAAGTAATGTTCCTTCTTCGTCGAACGTGCCGATGATATTCTCGAGCACATGTACTTGCGTCCCGTCCACCTTCCGGAGCGTCAGTTCCGTATTCAGCAGTTTCTTCTTTTTGTAGAGCGACTCAATCATGAGCTGACGTTGTTCGGGTCCCTGATACAACACACGGGCGCCGATCTCCAGCGCTTGTTCAAGAGAATTGAAATCGAAGATGCGAAGGAACGACGGATTGCAGTCAAGGAATCTCCCCTCCGGCGTCGAGACAAAGATACCGGTGAGATCCTCATGAAAGTACCGTCGGTATTTTTCTTCGGAAAGTCGCAGGGCGTTTTCCGTGTTCTTGCGATCGGAAATGCTGCGGGCAGATCCCATAATGGATTTGAAATTTCCGGCATCATCATACACAGTGCTGGCCTTGATCTCAGTCCAGACTGTTGAGCCATCCTTCCGGCGCAATTCGACTTCAAATGAACGCATGAGAAACTCGCGTTTTGCAATCGCCTCGCGCGCTTCGAGGATGTGTCTCCGTGCAATTGTCGCAGACTCGCGTGTGAGCAGATGCTCCAGGGAGAGCCTCACCGCGTCGTCGGGCGCATAGCCAAGCATGCTGGTGACTGAAGGACTCGCATACGTAAGCGTGCCGCTGGTATCCATCAGCCAGATAACGTCGCTGGAGTTTTCAGCAAGAAGTCGGTAGAGTTCTTCACTTCTCCGCAGCTTCTCTTCCGCCAGCTTCCGTTCGGTGATGTCGATCGCCATGCCGACGACGCCGTTGAGTCGTCCGGTCGAATCGTAGTAGGGCGAATAGATGATGTCGAAGATCGAGCCGGCGAGTGGAGTGACCGAGCGGCTTTGAGCACCGGCGAGCGCCTGCCGAATGCTCGCGATGATATCCGGATAGTCTTTGTACATTTCGAGCGCTGAAACCCCGACGACCTGTCCGGGTTTCAAGCCGAGCTTCGTCAGTCCGCGACCATCGGAGAGTAGGAAGGTGCCGACCCTGTCGAGGATGAACACGATCGCCTCGGCGTTCTCGACAACCGTACGGAGCTTCTGCTCGCTTTCCCGAAGCGCTTCTTCCGCGCGCTTGCGTTCGGTGATGTCATTCGCTACCGACAACACGCCTGTCTCGCCGTTCGGCAGAGGCACACAGGTCTCGCGCAGCTCGATGATGCATGTCGAACCGTCCTTCCGTAGGTTTGCCACTTCATGTTCAAGTGTTTGGCCTGAGAGAATTTTCTGGAGATGCCCGCTAACCGACTCGTGTTCCGAGGGTGGGACGAGCATCCGAACATTCTTTCCCAATAACTCCTCTTTGGTATGGCGATGCGAACGGCAGAAGGCTTCGTTCGCTTCGAGAATCTTTGCGTCTGAATCGAGCAGCGTGATACCAGCAGGAGAAAGGTCGAACAACGTTCGATAGCGTTGTTCGTTGGCAACCAGTTGCGCCTCGGCGCGCTTGCGGTGAGTAATATCGCGATCGCTGCCCCGGTAGCCGCGCAGATTGCCGGCGGCATCGATGATGGGAACGCCGCTTGTCTCCAGCACAATCTGATGACCGTCTTTGTGCAGATTGATGTTTTCCAGATTGTTGAATGCACGATTCGTCCGAACCGCATCATCAAAAATCTCGCGCACCCGACTCGCCTCCGCAGACGGCATCAGGTCGAACGGCGTCTTCCCAAGAACTTCGCCGGGTGCGTAGCCAAGCATCACCATGATTTGCGGACTGACATACGTGTACACGCCGGACGCGTCTGTCTCCCAGATAAAGTCATTCGTTGTTTCGACGAGCGCACGAAACTTCTCTTCGCTTTCGCGCAACGACTCCTGACTTCTCCTGCGCACTTCGGCATTTACCAGAATTTCCGCAAGCACCTGAAGCAACATCACCTCGGTATTGGTGAACTCGTGCACCTGGAGCACCGCATCGAAGCCCACGAAGCCCAGCAGGCGTCCGCCGTAAATCATCGGAATCAGAATGAGCGACCGAATCTGTTGCGACTCGAGAATCTCGCGAAAGCGTCCTGCGGGCAGCGCGTCGACACGCGGCACGGTAAAGTAATCGCCGCGCCGATGCGCCTCAACAGCATCGGGAAGGACGTCGAAGGGGATATCCTGTGAGTTTTCGATTTCACGCGAAATGCCCTCCGCACACCATTCGTACGTGTTGCTCATCGTCCGCGCAACAAAATCATAATCAAACACATAGACGCGGTCAGCATGAATAAACGAGCCGACCGTTCCCAGCGCGTCGACGATGTATTCATCCAACTGATCGATGGGCACGTTGACAAACTTCGTCGCCATGCGGATCAGAACTTGCTGCAACTGCACACTGTCGTATGGCAAAATCTCAGGCCGGCGTTTGACATCGCTCTCACGAATCACCTGCAGCTCGACGCACGCACCGTTGCATTGGACTGCATGAGAAATCACATCGACGTCGAGAATGCGTTCGGCTTTCGTCTTGTGCTGAACGGAAATTCCGGCGCGTGGACTCTCCTGTTCGTCGGAACGAAGCTGCGGCGCCTTCTGCAGACAAATATCGTGCACGGTCAGCCGGAGGAATTCATCGCGGCTGTAGCCATAAACTTTGATGGCGGCGTCATTCACGTCAAGAAACGCGAGGGAGGTCCGATCGAAGATCCACATCGGCTGGTGACTGCTGCGGAAGAAAAACTGAAACGCCTGGTCGAGCGGGAGTGGTTCCGTGCGATTGTTCGTACGTTGAGTCATTGCACCTTGATGGTAAGGGAGTAAGCTCAGCAGCGCACTGGGGGAAACGCCACGTGCCAAGTTAGTGCGAACAGCCGAGAGATGCAACTACCTCGCGGCTTTCGGAATCTCCATCCTCGCGCACAATCAAAACCGGGTGCCGAGCACGTGCGGCAGCATCATACGCCAGGTGGGCCAGTCATGCGCAATATCGTGCCCCCAGAGATCGACCGCATGCGACACTCCTTTCGCTTCGAGAATCCGCCCCAGTTGCACCGACCGCTCCGGCGCTTCGTAGCTCCCCTGCCCGGAGAGAATGTAAATATGGCGCCGCGACCGGAGATGCCCGAGCAGATACTCGTCTTCCAGATTCGGCAGGTAATCCACAGGCGAGTTAAAATAGCAGTTGTCGTCGTAGTAGCCGTCGGAGTACGACTTGATGTCGTACGAGCCGCTCATCGCAATCGTGCCGGCAAAAATATCCGGCCGGCGGAAGAATAAGTTCGCGGCATGCAACGCGCCAAGGCTCGCGCCCGTAGTGATGATCTCAGTCTCATTGCTCGTCGTGCTGCGAATGAACGGCACGACTTCATCGACGATGTATTGATTGTATTGTTGATGACGCAACGCGCGGTACGGAGGCGGAACATGTGGATTGAGCCAGCTTTCGTTGTTGATGCTGTTGACGGAAAACGCCTTAAGCTTTCCTGCGTCGATGAACGGCGCGATGGCATCGATGAGCTGGAAGCGTTCGTATTCAAGAAAGTCCGCCGCCGCGGTCGGGAACATGAGCAGCGCAAAACCGTAGTGGCCGTACACGGCAATTTCCATCTGCTTGTTCAAACTCGGACTGTGCCACTGATGGATTTCTCGGTTCACGAATTGAACTCCTTGTGAAGTTGGTTCCGCAACCCTGAGCGTTGTGTGCGAAGGGTCTTACCTCAAGAAATATGGACAACGCGCGCCAAGAGTTCCTCTTGTGCCATTGTTGAAAGCGAGAAAGTCGGATAGTGCAGAGTTCGCGTTGACGCCACAGGCAGTTCGCGGCCGCATCGCCCTTACTCCATCTTCTCTTTCAAAATCTCCTGCGCTTCATTCAGACGATCTTCAACCACCAACACCTGCACTCCCTCCGTCCGCTGCAACGATGGGAACATGCCGCCTGCATCGTCTTTGATGAGGCTAGCTTCAATTCCTGCCGCGCGAAGATGCCCGATCGCTATTTCGGCATCGAGTTCGCTCTCAAATTCCGCTACAACAACCTTGTTGTCCGACATGGCTCTCCCGACGTTGTGTGTGTATGCTTTTCTGCATCTGTTGTTTAGAGTATGCCATCAGTACCTCAAGCATAGGAAATCGACGAAAAGAACTTTCGACACATGCGTTGCCTATTGAAGGGGGTGACCTTCGTTTCGTAATCGCGCCCAGAGCGTTTCAACATTGAGAATCTTCGACCATCGTTCAAGGTACTCTGTGACACAATAGAGCCGGTGAGCATGTACTCGACGCGGGCATCTGTCAGAGCCCGCACAACGTTTAGCAAGAGTTCCTGCTGTGCCATTTTTTGAAGCAGTCCAGTCTTATTCTTCGCAATTCTTCCTCTGTCGCCTCGGGAAATCTTTTTCGCAGTCCTTGCTCAAATAGTGCTCGTGAGAACTCTGTCAGGTCGAACGCCTTCTGCAGGCGCTGCGCGGGCGTCATCCTCGAGAGAATTTCCAAGTATTGTTTCCGATTGTGTTGTGGCTTAGGATTCACAGCGCCCCTCGATGGCCGTTCATGGCATTTGTGTCGGTGGATTCGGCGGCGGCACGTTCATCATCTCTTGCTTCGGTTTCAGCACCGAGTACCCGATGAGTCCGCCGAGCAACCCAAAGATCGTGCAGAGAATCACCGACACGACGAGCGATACGATGATAGCAATTGGTGAGTCGATGAAGTTCCGCATCATCTCCAGAACATTCGCGCCGGGCTGTCCCTGCATCTGCTCGATCATCCTGTCGAATTCCGCCTTCGTCTCCTCGCCGGTGAAGAGTTGAAAGAACTGACCGATCACTGTGGCAATCACGCCGCCGATGGCGCCCGAGAGCGCGCCGAGCTTGATTCCATCGCTGCTCTGCAATGGCGGCATGCCGGGCAACAGATCCTTCTTGTAGAAGAACACGCTCAGAAATCCTCCGAGCATCACCGGCGCGCAACAAAGGCAGTTGGCGTAATTCAGAATCGGCACACCAAAGAGCAGACCGATGATGAGTCCGCCGAACAAGACAGGCTTGGCAAAATTTGGTTTCAACATGAATCGCTCTTTCGTATCGGATGATCACGCAGTTGGCTGTGACGGCGGCGGCATGTTCGCCATTTGTTGCTTCGGCTTCAGAATCGAATAGCCGATGAGGCCGCCGAGGAGTCCAAAGATCACGTCAACAATAAATCCGATGATCAGGTTAAATGCTGACACGTCTCCTTCACGAATCCCCTGCTCCATTTGTTCCCACGCCTCGGGCGGCATGTTTTCTCTGAAGCTCTCCATGAAGCCGAGCATCATTTCGCCTCCAACATTCCCCACCAATTTCAGGACGAGAATGGAGAGAATGCTGCCCACAATTCCTCCGAACACACCCGCCAGCGCTCCGAGCTGCAGGCCGTCGCTGCTGGTGAGTGTCGGCATGTCGGGCATCAGGTCTTTCTTGTAAAAGAAGACCGCCATGAACCCGCCGAACATCACCCCGGCGCAGCAGAGACAGTTGATGAGATTCAATCCCGGAACAGCCCCGATCACCGCCATAATAATTCCGCCGTATAGTGCAGGCATAAGCATGCTGGGTTTTTCACGCATTGGAGATTCCTTTCTGATGGTCAATGATGGTTGGTTTAGGTGATGATAACTGATAGACACCTTCGAGCGCAGTTGGAACAACGAAAAAAACCACAACGCAGCCAAACAACGCGCCAGTCAACGAACGCGTGACAAAGGTCGATTCGTGCAGACCGAGCATATCCAATCCCACATCAATCACCATCGGAAGCAAAGCGGAGAACAAGATGAATCGTGGAGGCGTGTTGTCATTCTGAACGAAGTCCTGATTGCTTCTTGAATCAGGACGAAGTGAAGAATCTCGATGACTTGATCTGCGATCCCGTTGGGAGTCTTCCATCAAAATCTGATCTCGCGAAGAGATGAAACTCCGGATTCTTCGTCCCCACAAAAAACGTCGGGACACGGAGTGAGAAGGTCGTGTCAGTAGCACAACGAGTGGATATGCTAGCACACCGACAAGAAATGCAAAGTAAATCGACGCGCAGCGCGAACAGACGGCAAGCTTCTCCCCGAACATATAAAATGACCGCTCAGGCAACTGGTGACAGATCGGATGGAACGTGCGGTAGATGAACACGTTCATCGGCGACTCGACCGACGCAAGGTAGGGCGCGAGAAAAATGAGGCCGCACCAGAGAATAGCGCCGCCAAGAATCACAAAGTATGTCGTCCGCGAAGTCACATGACGTGGAGGTCTGATCCGGAATTCGTTGTCAAGATTCGGCTGCAAAAAACAGGCGTGACATTGAAGGCTGAATGAACTTAGAGGAAAATCGGGGGAGAAGCAAGAGCGCCCGCTGCTTTGACAGATTCCTTGGTCTGAGAACCGAAATCGTGTCCCGCGAAGGTTTGCGGAACAAGGCGAATGAGAAGAACACGAGTGAAGAACCGGAGAAAGAGAGCAAACATGATCGGCTGATGAGGGAATCGCCCGAGGCACCAGAAGGACGAGTGCCTTCGGGTGGATGTACCGAAGTTGCGCATCGCGTTAGGGTTGACGAGCTGAGATTGATTCCTAAACAGACGTGGCGTATATTCACCAAGAATTTTCCCCTCGTCATTAGTACTCACTAAAAAGAATGTCAGCCCATCCCGGAACATTCGCTGTCGGCCTCGTGCAGATTGCGCTCGAAGCAAATCCCGACGCAAACCTGAAGCATGGCGCGGCAAAAGTTGAAGAAGCAGCGAAACGCGGCGCACAGGTCGTTTGTCTGCCGGAACTTTTTCGTTCGCAGTACTTCTGCCAGAAGGAAGACGTGGCGCTGTTCGATCTCGCCGAGACAATTCCCGGCCCGTCAACCGACACACTCACGGCGGTTGCGCGAAAAGCCGGCGTGGTGGTGGTCGCACCGATCTTTGAAAAACGTGCGACCGGCGTGTACCACAACAGCGCCGCCGTCATCGACAGCGACGGAACAATTCTCGGCATCTATCGCAAGATGCATATCCCCGACGATCCGGCATTCTACGAAAAATTCTATTTCACTCCCGGCGATCTCGGATTCAAAACATTCCAGACCAGCAAGGGAAACATCGGAACGCTCATCTGTTGGGATCAGTGGTACCCGGAAGGCGCACGGTTGACTGCGCTACGCGGCGCGAGTATCTTGTTCTATCCGACGGCGATTGGCTGGCACCCGCACGAGAAAGCACAATATGGGAAACAGCAACGCGACGCGTGGCAAACAGTGCAGCGAGGACATGCAATTGCCAATGGCGTGTACGTTGCCGCAGTGAACCGCGTCGGACACGAGCAGACTGTCGAAGGCGGCGCGGGATTGGAGTTTTGGGGAACCTCGTTCCTCGCCGACCCGCAAGGCGTGATTCTCGCTGAAGCATCCATCGACAGGGAGGAAATCCTGATTGGCGAAGTGGATCTTGCGCGGATCGAAGATGTGCGGCGCAACTGGCCGTTTCTCCGCGACCGTCGTGTCGACGCGTATCACGGTATCGAGCAACGCTTTCTCGACGAGGACAAATGGCAGCAGTAAACCAGAGTCCTGCATCGCTCGGCTTTCGCATGCCGGCGGAATGGGAAGAGCACGAGGCAACGTGGATCGGGTGGCCGCACAACAAATCCGATTGGCCCGGCAAGTTCAGCACAATCCCGTGGATGTTTGGCGAGATTGTCAGGAAACTGAGCGCGGGAGAGATTGTTCGCATCATCGTCAACTCGAAGGACCATGAAGCGAGCGCCCGGCGCGTGCTCAAGCACGTTCATGCGGATATGTCGCAAGTCGAGTTCTTCCGCTTCCCCACCAATCGCGGCTGGACGCGCGACTTCGGGCCAATGTTCGTGAGACGAGATACGCCAGAAAGCGACGTTGAGCGACGAGCCTCGTCGCTCTACAGGGAAGTTGCAGTTACCGGATTCCGATTCAACGCATGGGCAAAGTATTCTGATTGGAAGAAGGACCAGCACATTCACAAGCGAGGAGCAAACGCGCTGGGTCTCCGCCTCTTCCATCCAACATACAAAGGGAACAATGTTGTGTTGGAAGGTGGCGCTCTCGATGTGAACGGCTGCGGTACATTACTCACGACGGAAGAATGCCTGCTCGATCAGGAAACACAAGTGCGCAATCCGGGCTTCACGCGGCACGACATAGAAAAAATCTTTGCCGACTATCTTGGAGCAACGAACGTCGTCTGGCTGGGAAAAGGAATTGCCGGCGACGATACGCACGGTCATGTGGATGATCTTTGCCGGTTTGTGAACGCGAATACCGTTGTGCTCTGCACCGAAGAGAATCCGATGGACGCCAACTACTGTGCGCTGCAAGAGAATCGTGACCGACTCGACTCTGCGCGATTGGAAGACGGCTCCCGGCTGAACGTCGTGCCGTTGCCGATGCCGACGCCGCTGTTCTTTGACGATGTGCGTGTGCCGGCAAGTTACGCGAACTTCTACATCGCAAACGCGTGCGTGCTCGTCCCAACGTTCAACGATGTGAACGACCGGATTGCGCTCGGCATACTGTCGGAGTTGTTTTCCGATCGACCGGTGATCGGTATTCACGCGGTCGATCTGGTTTGGGGATTGGGGACATTGCATTGCTTAACGCAGCAACAACCAGCTCTCTGATACGCAACAAACAGAAATCATCACACATACAAGGAGAATTACCATGAAGACATCTTTGAAATACAAGCTGCTGAATGCGATCATTCTCGTGTTGTTGGTTGCACTCGCGCCAGGATGCCCCTGGTGCTGGGGACATCCGTACTAAGAAAATAATAAACGGGAGCCGGGCCATGCGACCCGGCTCCCGTGATGCAGTTGTGTCTGACTTGTGGAAGGCTTTAGTGTCCTCTCCCTCCGTACTGTTGCAGATGATGGTGACCGCGTGAAGAATCGGAGGAATATCCTGTTGTGCTGTACACTGATTTTGCTCTTCGAAATCTATTCTCCTCTCGCCGAACAGTTGCCACAGCAATATCTTTCTCGCTCTCCAATTCCGCCGTCGTCAACACGGTACCCTGTTCAGTCCGAATATGTTCCAGCGCCTCCCGCACAGTCATTGCATGCAGAAGTGCAACACGAACTGAACTTGTCCGAAGAAACTTTCGCGTCGTGTCGCCGAACTTTCCTGCGACGAGCAGATCGAACTCCCCGGCGACAGCGCGCTGCATGAGTGCGTGACGATCGTGAGGAGATTGGTGCCGCGCAGTTTCAAGAATGTGAAGATCGCTATCAACCACCAAATACCAGGCTGCATGTTCGAAGCGCTTGGCGACAAAGCTGTCCATCGTTTGTCCGAGCGCTGCAACGAGAACTTTCATGGTACCCTCCGTGATTATTGAATCATGTCGGATGAGAAAGAACGTATGCTGCTGTCCAGACTGATAGTAGAAGAGTTGAACAACAGAGTCAAGTAAATATGTCAGTCGCCGCGAGAATCTGCTTCTCATTCATCATAAAATGAGTTGGTGGAATTCTCAAAACTTGGAATGAACTTGTCGATATTTCCTTTTTCGGAGCGTTTGCGCCAATTGCTGGTGGCACGCATTTCGCAAAGTATGGGCATTGGAATATTACTGACATTTCAACAGAGCGAATACTAGTTCGATCAATTTCAAACATGAGGTTAGAAACGATGAAGCGCCAAATGGTCACAATCGACGGCAACGAAGCCGCCGCCTACGTAGCACACAAGCTCAATGAAGTGATCGCCATCTACCCCATTACGCCCTCCTCCAACATGGGCGAATGGGCCGATGAGTGGTCGGCTCAGGGGCGAAAGAATCTCTGGGGGACTGTTCCCTCCGTGACGGAGATGCAGAGTGAAGGAGGCGCAGCAGGTGCAATCCATGGTGCACTGCAAACCGGCGCGCTCGCCACAACATTTACCGCATCGCAAGGTTTGCTGCTGATGATTCCCAACATGCTGAAGATTGCCGGCGAGCTTACATCGACCGTCTTTCACGTCTCGGCGCGCGCCGTTGCGTCGCATGCATTGTCGATCTTCGGCGATCACAGCGATGTGATGATGACGCGACAAACCGGGTTCGCCATGCTCGCATCCAATTCCGTACAGGAAGTGATGGACACTGCGTTGATTGCGCAAGCTGCGACGCTCGAAGGCCGGATTCCTGTCCTCCACTTCTTCGACGGCTTCCGCACATCGCATGAGGTGATGAAGATCGAACAACTCACCGATGAAGACATGCGGGCGATGATCGATGACGAGCTTGTGCAACACCACCGCTTGCGCGCATTGAATCCGGAGAAGCCGGTACTGCGCGGCACTGCTCAAAATCCTGATGTGTTCTTCCAGGCACGCGAAACCGTGAATCCGTTCTATGCCGCGTTCCCTGACCTCGTGCAGAAGGCCATGGATCGATTCGCCGCCGTTGTCGGGCGACAGTACCGACTGTTCGACTACTACGGCTCACCGACGGCTGATCGCATTATTGTGATTATGGGATCGGGCGCAGAAACCGCGCAAGAGACGGTGGACTTCCTGAACAAGCGCGGCGAAAACATCGGCATGATCAAAGTTCGTCTGTTCAGGCCGTTCGATATGAGCCGGTTCATCGCCGCCATCACGACGACCGTGAAGACGATTGCCGTGCTCGACAGAACGAAGGAACCCGGCGCATCCGGCGAGCCGATGTATCAAGACGTGCTCACGGCGCTTACCGAAGCGTTCGTCAACAACAAGCTGCCGTTTGCCTTCCCGAAAATTATCGGCGGACGCTACGGATTGTCGTCGAAAGAGTTCACTCCTGCAATGGTCCAGGGTGTGTATGATGAGATGAAGAAAGCGTCGCCGAAGAATCACTTCACGGTCGGCATCAATGACGATGTGACGTTCACGAGCATCGACTACGATGCAGCGTTCAGCACAGAGCCGGATGACGTTGTGCGTGCGATGTTCTACGGACTTGGCGCAGACGGAACAGTCGGTGCGAACAAAAATTCTATCAAAATTATTGGTGAAGATACCGAGAACTACGCGCAAGGGTACTTCGTCTATGACTCGAAGAAATCCGGCTCGACGACCACCTCGCATTTACGTTTCGGCCCGCGGCCGATTCTCTCAACGTATCTGATCGAACGGGCAAACTTTGTCGCATGCCATCAGTGGTTCTTCCTTGAGAAGTATGATGTGTTGCGGAATGCAATTCCGGGCGCGACGTTCCTGCTGAACAGCTTCTACGGTCCCGAGCAGGTGTGGGATCAACTGCCGCGCATCATTCAACAACAAATCGTTGACAAGAAAATCAAGTTCTACGTCATCGACGGTTACAAAGTCGCACAAGCCACGGGCATGGGCGCTCGCGTGAACACGATCATGCAGACCTGCTTCTTTGCCATCTCCGGCGTATTGCCAAAGGATGAGGCGATTGCAGCGATCAAGAACTCGATCAAGAAAACGTATGGTCGGAAGGGCGAGCAAGTCGTTCAACAAAACTACGCCGCAGTCGATCAGACGCTTGCTAATCTGTTCGAAGTGAAAGTGCCGGCGAGTGTCTCGAGCACGATTGAGATGCCGCCAACTGTTTCGGACAAGGCGCCTGAGTTCGTGAAGAACGTGACAGCGCAGATCATTGCCGGCTTCGGCGACTCGCTGCCCGTGAGCGCGTTTCCCAAAGACGGCACATTCCCGACAGGAACAGCGCAGTGGGAGAAACGCAACATCGCACTCGAAATCCCCATCTGGGATGAAACGGGCGTATGTATCCAGTGCAACAAGTGCGCGATCGTCTGTCCGCATGCATCCATCCGCATCAAAGTGTACGATCCGAAAGAGCTTGCCAATGCGCCGTCAACATTCAAGACGATGGACTACAAGGGCGTCGAGTACAAAGGCATGAAGTACACCGTGCAGGTAGCGCCAGAGGATTGCACGGGCTGCGGCATCTGCGTCGATATCTGTCCGGCTAAGAACAAGAAAGAGACGCGCCTGAAGGCGATCAACATGACCGAGCAGCCGTCGATTCGCGAACGCGAGCGCGCGAACTACGACTTCTTCCTCAGCCTGCCGGAAATCGATCGGCGCACGATCAAAATGGATTCCGTCAAAGGTTCGCAGTTTGCCCAGCCGTTGTTCGAATACTCCGGCGCATGCACGGGCTGCGGCGAAACGCCGTACGTGAAGCTTGCGACGCAAATGTTCGGCGATAGAATGGTTGTGGCAAACGCAACAGGTTGCTCGTCGATCTATGGCGGCAACTTGCCCACGACGCCCTGGACAGTCAATGACGAAGGTCGCGGGCCGGCGTGGAGCAACTCGCTGTTCGAAGACAACGCGGAATTCGGCCTGGGTATGCGGCTTGCCATCGACAAGCAAAACGGAATGGCAAAGGAACTCGTCGCCAAGATGCAGAATGAACTCGGCGAGCAGCTTGCCAACGCTATTCTTAACGCAAACCAATCCGATGAGGCAGGCATTTACGAGCAGCGTCAGCGGGTTGAAGATTTGAAGAAGAAGCTGGCAAACAACTCATCGCCCGATGTGAAGCGTCTGCTGAGTCTTGCAGACTACCTTGTGAAGAAGAGCGTTTGGATTATGGGCGGCGATGGCTGGGCATACGACATCGGGTACGGCGGATTGGATCACGTGATCGCGTCAGGCAAGAACGTGAACATCCTCGTGCTCGATACGGAAGTCTATAGCAACACTGGCGGACAGATGTCGAAGGCGACGCCGCGTGCAGCGGTTGCGAAGTTTGCCGCCGCCGGCAAGCCGATGGGCAAAAAAGATCTCGGACGCATCGCGATGCAGTACGGCAACGTGTATGTCGCGCAGATTGCGATGGGCTACAACGACGCGCAAACCGTCCGCGCATTCATGGAAGCCGAAGCGTATGATGGACCGTCGCTCATTATCGCGTACGCGCACTGCATCGCACACGGCATCAACATGACGAAGGGCATGACCAACCAGAAGCTCGCCGTCGAGTGTGGCCACTGGCCGATGTATCGTTTCGATCCCCGTCAGATTGCAGAGGGAAAGAATCCGTTGAAACTCGACAGCAAAGCGCCGAAGATCAAGTTCGAAGAGTACGCTTACATGGAGACTCGCTACAAGATGTTGACGAAGAGTCATCCCGAAGAGGCGAAGCAACTGATGAAACTCGCGCAGGAAGATGTTGACGCGCGATGGAAAGCGCTGCAAGAGCTGGCGTCGGATGGAAGCGGCAACGGTGCAAAACCTTCGCCGACATCGAACTAGAACAAGAACAAACATGAGGGCGCAGCGGTGCGCCCTCATTGTTTAGCAGGCTGTTGAAAAACTGAGGTCAATGTCATTTCCCCACAGGGGTCCTTCTCACGAAGTGATGCCTTCGGCAGGACGAACCCCGACGCTCTTTGGCGGGGTGAGCGCCAAAGGCGTCCCCTCGGGAGAATCTGATCCCCAAAGAGAGATTCTTCAGTCGCGCAGCCTGTGCTGAGCGAAGTAGAAGCGCTCGTTCGGGATGACATGAGCGCCCTTTTTCAACGTCCCTGTTAGAACAAGAATTTTCCTATACTTTTCAATCGCGTGCGAGAATTCTCCAACGTACATTGTTGACTTTCATGTTCAGAATAGCTCTCGTCACTATTGTCATAGTCATATCTTCCGTCAGTTGCAATTCCGATGGACCATTCGATCTGGTAACATTTGCGTCAACTGGAGACGTCCCTGTCGTGACTGGCATCTATGTTACAACAATCGACAAGCCAGAAGGAACGGGCGAAATCATTGGAGCGCCATCGTACGAGTTCTCTCCGACATCAGCAAATGTCTTTCCGAATCCATATGTGCAGCCCGATGTGATTCGTCGGGGCGATCCCTGGGCCGAACATAGTTATCCGAAGTTCCCTCAACTTGAGCGGGTCCACGGAAAGGTAACTATCGTGATCGTAGCGGCTCAGTTTAGCGGAGCAAGTGGTTCGCAGGTACTTGGCGGTTCGGTTCAAGTCAAACCGCGCGTCGTGAGAGTCATCCGAAAAACAGATCCCTCTCAATACTTCACATGGGATTTGAAGGACGATAATTTCGCCACCGTCCCGACAGGCGCTTATCGGATTTATATGACGAAGGATGGGACTGAAGATGTAACTTGGGTTGATCTATCCGTCAAACGCGGACGTATGCTCCTTGAAATCTACTAATTGCGGAATCACCATGAAAAAATCTTTGAATACAATCTCGTTGCTGCTCGTCCTGTTCCTCTCGACGCAAGCGCAAGACCGGGCGGGCAAAATCGGTTTCACAGCAAGCGTGCAAAGCTCGCAGTTGGATTTTCTCCTTCCGGTTTGGATAAGCAATCAGTTCGTTGTGATTCCCGCGGTCGGGTTTCAAATTTCCTCGGAGAAAGCATCTGATTGGGCGTTGGGGGCCGCTGCACGATACTATGTCGAAAAGGAAGATGTATTGCCGTTTGTAGGACTTCGCGGTGG
>JACRFA010000101.1 GCA_016218065.1 Ignavibacteriota bacterium
ACTGGCGGCATATGCCGTAATGCCTTTCTTCTTGAGCAGATCATATAACTCACGGACCCGGTGCTGCGCTTGTGCAACCGCCATCCCATATCCCGGAATAATAACGACCAACGATGCTTGCTCAAGCACCTGTGCCGCTCCTTCGAACGATTCCTCCTTGTACGTTTTGTCGCCGGCGGCGCCCTTTGATGCCTGCACCTGTCCGAATGCGCCGAAGAGCACGTTGGTGAACGAACGGTTCATGGCTTTGCACATGATGATGGAAAGAATCAAACCGCTCGAACCATCGAGTGCACCCGCGGTGATCAGCAATTTGTTGTCAAGAACAAAGCCCATGGCGACTGCCGAAAGTCCTGCGTACGCATTCAATATGGAAATCACTGTCGGCATGTCGGCGCCACCGATGGGAATGATGAGCAGAACGCCGAACATGAGCGCAAGCACGATGATTGCCGGGAACGCGATCCACGCCCACGGACCGGTCGGGTTCATCACCAACAACACACCAAGCCCGGCTGCAATCACCAGCAGACCGATGTTGCTAACATTTTGGAGCGGATAGGTTACGGGTCGCTGCGGAATCCATTTGATCTCCTGAAGTTTTCCCGCGGCCATCAGACTTCCGGTGAATGTCAGAAATCCCAAAATCACTTCGGCGACGATGGCGCCCATGCGAAATGCCGTGAGATGCTCGGGCCCTTCAGTCGACCAAAGATAGAACTTCGCCGTGCCGACAAGACCTGCGGCGAGTCCGCCAAATGCATGCGAGAGCGCGGTTCGTTGTGGCACTGCGGTCAACGGAACGCGGGAGAGTGGAACGCCCACTGCAAATCCCGCGAGGATCGCGACAACAATCCAGAAATGATTTACGATCTCCGGTTGAATCCATGTTGCGATAACGGCCAGCATCATCGCAATGACGCCCGCGAGAACACTCTTGCGCGCCGTCTTCGGGCTGTTCATCCAATACAATGAAAAGATGAAGAGCGCCGTCGCTGCTATGTATGAGAATTGGGAGATGTGATGGATCATGGCTTCACCTCCCCGACCGCATCGGGCTTACGTTCTTCTTTGAACATCTTCAACATGCGTTGCGTAATCAGAAAGCCGCTGACAATGTTGGTCATTGAAGCAAAGAGCGCAACAGCGCCCATGATCCGAACGTCGGTTGCCAGCTCAGCCCCGACGACCTGCGAATAGTCGGTGCCCGTCACGATGATCGACCCCATGACGGCGATTGCAGAAATGGCGTTGGTGATCGACATCAGCGGCGTGTGCAGCAGCCGCGAGACCCGTGCGATGACCCCGACACCAATAAATGTTGCAAGGACGAACACGAAGAACAGCGACCAGTAATCCGATTCCGGCTCAATGGAAGCGCCCGCCTGATGCACAGCATCGCCTGACATTGAAGGCTGCGCCCACACGTACAAGACAAAAGCCAAGGTCAGTCCGGCAATAATCATCACTGCTTTGTTGGTCTTCATGATTTGCCTCCTTGCTGTAGGGCGTTACGCACAGCGTCGTTCACGATTTCGCCGTTGCGCGTAATGCACGCGCCTTTGACGATGTCGTCATTCAGATCTTGAATCGGGGATCCCTTCGGGAAGAGGTGTTGCAGCAGGTTGACGACATTCTTTGCGTACATCTGACTTGCATGAACAGGCACTGTTGCAGGAAGATTCACAGCACCGATAATCTTCACGCCGTTGTGAGTGACTGTCTTTCCTGCTTCGGTCAGCTCGCAGTTGCCTCCTTGTTCAGCGGCGAGATCGACGATGACGGAACCCGATCGCATCTTCTTCACCATGTCTGTGGTGATGAGGACGGGAGCGCGTTTGCCGAAAATCTGCGCCGTCGAAATCACGACATCCACTTTCGGCAGCCGTGCGCCAATCACTTCCTGCTCTCGGCGCAGGAATTCCTCTGACTGCTCTTTTGCATATCCGCCCGCGGTTTCAACGTTCTCGGTAATCTCCATTTCAAGAAACGTCGCGCCGACACTTTTCACCTGGTCTTTCACGGCTGGCCGTGGATCAAATGCTTCAACCTTTGCGCCGAGACGTTTTGCTGTTGCGATTGCCTGAAGTCCTGCAACACCTGCACCGAGAACAAGCACGATCGACGGCGTAATTGTCCCGGCGGCAGTCATCATCATGGGAAATATCTTGTCGAGCTGCTCGCTCCCCATCAGCACGGCTTTGTAACCGGCAATGTTTGCCATGGAGCTGAGCGCGTCCATGCTTTGTGCCCGCGTAATGCGCGGAACATACTGCATGGAGTAACTCGTGATCCTGCGCTTGAGAAATGTCTCGACGATGGTACGGTTGATGAGTGGCGCAAAGAAGCTGATGTAACTGCTTCCCTCGCGCGGCTGTGCGGCTTCCTCCGGCGTTGGCGGCTGCACTTTCAGAACAATCTCTGCTTCGGCGTACAACGTGTTTGCATCAACGAGTTTTCCGCCGGCTTTTTCATACTCATCATCACTGTGCGATGCTGCCGCGCCGGCGTTTCGTTCGATGAGAACTTCGTGTTTCTCCTTCGTCAGCGCGGAAAGCAGCGAAGGGATCAGGGCAACACGCGTTTCACCGGACAGAGTTTCTTTGGGAACTCCGATCTTCATGTACGTGCAATTCCTTTCGAAGTCATATATGGTAGGTGTGAGTGGACATAGTGTACAAAAATCCGCGCTGAAGCTCAAACGTGGGAGTGCCTCAACCCTGAGCGATTTTTGCGAAGGGTCTCCTTCCCATTGGAACATTAAGTGGGTCATTTCGCCACTGGGTGTCTTCACTGTCTCACCACTGACGACTGCGTAATATGTTCGAGGAATTAGCGACTTGTTTTTTGTGGGCTTCTGGCGGGTTCTCCCCGTCAAACCGACGGTGCATGCCGCGATGCGAGGCATCCTGCGTCGGATCGAACGCGGTCGCCCCCGGATCGTTGGCAGTTGATCGCCCACGGATTCCCCTCTGAGCGTGGGCACGTGAGTAGGAGAGAGGGGTGGCCGCTTTAGCGGACGGGGTGTGTGACGCGCCGAGACTCCATCGTCGCTTCGGAACACTCATCGCAACTCTGCCGAGCGAGGAGGGCGACAGGGTGTGTCGCGAGGTAGACCGCTCCGCTTCGCGGCACTGAATGCCGTCGGGACGTGGAACACCTGCCTACCGGCAGGCAGGCCCTTCGGCAGCCCCATAAAAATGATGCTCGTAACCGTCGGCTCTTGGCTCTGCTCAAGTGGAATTCAAAAGGTTGCCGATGTGCGCGTCTCTGCGTATCTTTTCATAGACCTATGGCTGCCCACTCATTACTTCGCCCGCTTCCGCTTCTGTGTTTCCTTTTCCAGGCGACGGTTGCCGCGTTTTCCAGTGAAGCGAAAACCATTTCCGGCGTCGTCACCGATTCAACGACGGGAGAAATAGTCGCCGGCGCACAAGTTTTTCTTCGCACAACAGAAAGCAAAGAAGCTCTTCGGCGGACAACCACGAACCGGCTCGGGTTCTATCTTCTTGCAAACATTGCGGCGGGACGATATCGTCTCGTGGCGCGGGGATACGGCAACGCGTTCGTTGAACGAACCGTCGTTGTTCCCGATACCGTTGCCGACGTGCGGTTCGATCTTCAACTCTTGCCGGCGACGTACGAACTGAGGGAAATCGTCATCGAGTCTGAACGCTTGATCGGGAGTGCGCCTCTTTCGCTCCACAGTATTTCGCCGCAGGTCATGAAGAGTCTGCCTTCCATCGGCGGCGAGCCTGATGTGTTTCGCCCGCTGCAATATCTTCCCGGCGTGAAGACCTCGTCGGAGTTGCTCGGCGGTATGCACGTGCGCGGCAGCTCGCCCGATCAGAACCTCGTGCTGCTCGATGGAATGCCGCTCCTGAACCCGTCGCACTTCGGCGGATTGCTCGGCGTTTTCAATCCGGATATTGTGCGAAGCGTTGAACTGAGCAAAGGAGTTCTCGATGCGATGTACGGCGGCAAAGCTTCCTCCGTTCTGAATGTCGCGACGAAGGAGGGATCGCGCGAACGTATCGGCGGTTCTGCCGGACTCAGCATGCTCAGCACGCGAGTGATGCTCGAAGGCCCGCTCACTGAGAACGCATCATTCATCATCGCCGGACGACGATTGTATGCCGACTTGCTGGTGCCGGTGTTCACCACATCCACCTCCATCCCGCGCTACTATTTCTACGACCTCAATGCAAAGATCCGGCAGTCGTTTTCGCCGACGGACAGACTCGTGCTCAGCGCGTATGTTGGCCATGATGTTCTCACTCGTTCGCGCGACAACGATGTGAACTTTGATATTGATTGGGGAAATGGCGCTGCCGGAGCAAATTGGCTGCACACGTTTTCACCAACCATCATCATGAACGTCGCTGCAGTGTATTCGAAGTATGATTTTTCGACGCGTATCTACAGCGATACGTCGAAAGGATATACGAATTGGATGGCCAAGTCCGCGCTCTCCGATCTTCAACTCAAAACCGATTTTGAAATTCTCCCGGGAGATATGAGTTCTTTCAAGATGGGCGGCGAGGTGGTACGAAGCCGACATTATGCCGAGGCGCTGGACGAACTTGATTTTCAGCGACGCGGGGAGATGGCTCCACGCACCACTCATTCTATAGACGCGGCGTTGTACGTACAGGCGGAGATGCAAGCAACGGAAGCTCTTCGAACAGTTGCCGGACTTCGACTCAATTCTTTTGCAGATGGTACATTCACGCACTTGGAACCGCGTCTTTCTGTCTCCCTTGCGCTATCGGATGCCATGTTGCTGAGAAGTTCATTTGCTATCGTGCATCAGTATCTTCATCTCGTCACCAGAAACGAGCTTTCGCTGCCGACCGATCTTTGGCTACGCTCGGACAAAAACATTCAGCCTGCGCGGACTATACAGACTTCAGCGGGGATAGAAATGAAGTTTTTTGACCAAGACTACTTGTTGAGTCTTGACGGCTACTTCAAATCATCTGAAAACCTTTTTGAGTATCGCGAATCTGCAGACGCAATGCTCGGCGTGCCAACCAAAGAGAATCTCACGATGGGAACAGGCGAAGCGTATGGGGTTGAACTGTTGCTTCGTAAGGATGTTGGCGGATTCAACGGTTGGCTGGCCTACACACTCTCGTGGACGCGCAGAACGTTCGATGAGTTGAACGGCGGTCGCCCGTACTTTGCAAAGTATGACAGCCGCCACGATGTTTCTGTCGTCGCCTCGTACAAAGCTTCCGACCGTTGGCACTTGAGCGCGACTTGGACGCACAACAGTGGGCAGCCATACACGCTACCGACGGGACAATTCGTTTTTCCTCCTTTCGAGGGGTCCAGATACTACTTGGATTTTTCTGAGCGTAATGCGAGACGACTGCCGGCGTATCACAAGCTCGACATCGGGGCAACGTACTCATTCACGTGGTTCGATCTTCCGTTCGAGTTGGTCGCGAACATCTATAATGTGTACAACCATCAGAATGTCATCGCCCGGTATTTGAAGTTTGAGGGAAGAGGCTGGGTCAGTTCTCCGCCGAAAGCAACAGTGAAAGACTTGACTCTCTTTCCGTTTCTACCAACAGTAGGTTTGTCGTGCACTTTTTGACTAAGAAATTCGCATGAAACGTTTGCCAGTCGCGCTCCCCGCTTGCATTCTTGCGTTCCTGTTCGGATGTGAGCATACAGCAGAGGAAGTTGAGCTTCCGTTTAAGGAGCGGTTGGTGGTGTATGGCGATATTGAAGGTGCAGTCAACTTTGAACGCACATTGCCGTTGAATACTGTTTGGAATGAGGATTCTTCCAGACTTCAGGATGTTAACGCTAGGATTGTTTTTCAAGGAGCATCCTTTCCTCTCAGGTTGGATTCGGTTGTGCGAGGTTTGTACCGCGGCTATGTTCTGCCCGAGGGTGCTGATATCGAGCTGCAGGCGGACTGGAGAGGAAAAAAGGTCACTGCACGAGTGAAAAAACCCACTCGCCCTCAGATCGACACACTTTGGATGAGTGTCGATTCTTCGATGGTTCCTCCGACAATCCGATGCGGCGGAACCTACGTAGCGACAGAAAACGTGGCATACTTTGCAAGCATCTCTGTGAGAATGGATACAGACCGTTTTGAAAAAGGGTGGCGTTTCTTGAAAGGAGACGACGGGACAAGTGGTGCAGAGAGAATACAACTTGCTGCGGAGTTTCCCTTTCAGGCCGGCGCTACTTGTCGGGTTTACATGATTGTTGACGCGTACGACAGAGCCTACTATGACTATCATCTCTCGGAAGGTTACGGTTCACTTCCACCGACTTCCCTCTTCAGCGGCTCCATACGTTCAAACATCAAAGGAGACGGAATCGGAATAGTGTGGGCGAATTCCTCCAGCAGTCGCGTCATCCAGTAGCGTTAGAACCACAGGGGTTGGCCGTGCGTCATTTGGGATCTATCAAAGTGTGGAGAATACATTATGCCTATAGAATCCATCAACCCAACAACAAACGAAATCATTCAAACATATCAAGAGCATTCTGAAGCTGAGATCGAGCTACGTGTAAAGGATGCGAATGATCAGTTCAATCGTTGGCGACGCGTGAGCTTTGCTGAGCGCGCAAAGCCGCTGCGTGCCGCTGCCGCGATTCTGCGCGAGAGAAAAGATGAGTACGGCAAACTCATGGCGCTTGAAATGGGAAAACCCCTGAAGCAGGGAATTGCCGAAGCGGAGAAGTGCGCCTGGGTGTGCGAATATTATGCTGAGAATGCGGAGAAGTTTCTTTTGCGAGAGATTGTTCAGACTGACGCCTCGAAGAGTTTCATCACGTTTCAGCCACTCGGCATTCTTCTCGCTATCATGCCGTGGAATTTTCCGTTCTGGCAAGTCTTTCGCGCTGCCGCGCCCGCATTGATGGCGGGCAACGCCGTGGTGCTGAAGCACGCATCGAATGTCTCCGGCTGCGCGCTGGAGATTGAGAAGATCTTTCAGGATGCCGGATTGCCCGACGGATTGTTCACCACAGTACTTCTCTCATCGAAGCGCGTGAATGCAATCATCGAGCATCCGCTGGTGAAAGCCGTTACGATTACCGGAAGCACAGCGGCGGGGAAAGCTGTCGCTGCGAAAGCGGGCGAGATGTTGAAGAAGACCGTGCTCGAACTCGGCGGCAGCGATCCGTATGTCGTGTTGGAGGACGCAGATCTCGATCACGCGGTGACGACGTGCGTTGCGTCGCGACTCATCAACAACGGAGAAAGCTGCATCGCGGCGAAGCGCTTCATCGTCGTTGAATCGTTGAAGACGAAATTCGAAGAGTTGTTTGTTGAGAAGATGAAAGCGCAAAAGGTTGGCGATCCGCTTGACCCGAGTGTGACTGTTGGGCCGATGGCGCGGCACGATTTGCGCGATGAGTTGCACGAGCAAGTGTGCAAGAGCATCGAACGCGGCGCAACGATTCTCTGCGGCGGAGAAATCCCCGACAGCAAGGGCGCATTCTATCCGCCAACTGTTCTTACGAACGTGAAGAAAGGAATGCCCGCCTACGATGAAGAGCTCTTCGGTCCGGTCGCGGCGATTATCGGTGCAAAAGACGAAGCCGACGCGATCCGGCTCGCAAACGATTCAGTGTTCGGACTTGGCGCTGCCGTGTTCACGCAAGATGTGAGGAGAGGCGAAAGAATCGCGGCGAGAGAATTGGAAGCCGGCGCGTGTTTCGTGAACGGCTTGGTGAAGTCCGACCCGCGTTTGCCGTTCGGCGGCATCAAGGAATCCGGCTACGGGAGGGAGTTAGGTCTCTTTGGCATTCGCGAGTTTGTGAATGTGAAGAGCGTGTGGGTGAAGTAACCGTGGGTGGATTGGCACTTGGATCTACGAGGCCATTACTTTGCAGGAACGGTAAAGAGTCCTCACGCTGAAACCTGATTTTCCCGCTCTATTTCGGCAGTTGAACTGTGACAATCTGAAGTTCAACTTGAGATTGTCACAATCGTTTCGTATCCTCCTCCATGATTCCAAGAGACATAGAACCCGAACTGCAACAGGCTGCGAAAGAATACCCCGTTGTTACGGTGTTCGGACCTCGCCAATCGGGCAAGACAACTCTTGTTCGGATGGTCTTTCCGAAGAAGCAGTATCGTTCGCTCGAGGATCCCGATGTTCGGGCGCAAGCATTAGCCGATCCCCGGGGTTTCTTTTCGGATATCGAGGAGGGGGCTGTACTTGACGAGATCCAACGCGCGCCGGAGCTTCTTTCGTATATTCAAGGAATTGTGGATCTATCGAAGCAGCGTGGGCGTTTCATACTCACCGGAAGCCACCAACCCGAACTCCACGCGGCAGTGAGTCAGACTCTTGCCGGTCGGACCGCGTTGCTCACACTGCTGCCATTTTGCTTCAATGAACTTCGACGATACACGAAAACACTGGACGCGTTTGAGCTGATTGTCAAAGGCTCATTTCCGCGTTTGCACGACGAGCAACTCCAGCCTGCACGTTTCTTTAATGGCTACCTTCGAACCTACGTTGAGCGAGATGTACGCGCACTTATCAATCTGAAAGACCTGCGACGGTTTCAGCAGTTCCTTACCTTGCTCGCTGGTCGCGTTGGACAGGTGATAAACTATACGTCGCTGGGAAACGATGTCGGCGTTTCTTCATCGACAATCAAGAGCTGGGTGAGCGTCCTTACCTCATCCTATGTGGTGGCTGAACTCTCGCCATACTTCGAGAATGTCGGGAAACGTGTGATTCGGTCTCCGAAAATCTATTTCACCGATATGGGCCTTGTGGCTTTTCTCTTGGGCATCTCTACGCCCGAGCTTGCTGCGCGAGATCCCTTGCGCGGAAACCTCTTCGAGAACCTGGTCATTATGGAGATCCTGAAGCGACGGCTCAACGCAGGATTGCGCAACGATCTCTTCTTCTATCGCGATACGCATGGGAATGAAGTTGACCTAATCATCCGTAGGGGGCGGAAACTCATCCCGATTGAAATCAAATCATCGGCAACGTTTACGTCGGACTTTCACAAAGGCATTGAGCGATTTCGTGCAGTTGTTGCCAAAGCCGAAGCTGGGTTCATCGCGTACAATGGTGAGCAACAATCCACGTTTAAAGGAACCAAGGTGTTCAACCCACTACTTCACGAAGATGTGATGAAAACAGTGGGTTGATGATGCCTGACGGACGCAACTCCACTCAATCCGTTTTCCCGTTCGACACGCGCTACCTCACTCTCACAAACACCGGCGCCTGCTGAAATTTGTGTGTCGAGTCGGTTAGCCTCTTCAAGTCTTTCGTCTTCCAGTTCATAAGATAGATGTCGAACTGCGTTTGCTTCGTGTCGAATCCCTCGAATGCCAGCCACTGGCCGTCGTCGCTCCAATCGTGCCATCCCTGATCGGTGGCGTCGGTAGTGAGCAGCTTCCAGTGCTTCTTGCCGTCGGGGGTGATGGCGTAGAGACGATACTTTCCATTTTGAAATGACTGATAGCTGATGAAGTGCTCCGTCGGATGCCAGCGCGGCGGACCGGCATGGTACGCATGCCACGCCGCCGTCGTGTCATCGACGGGATAATGTGTGAGTTGTCGACTGACTCCTGACTCGAGATTCATTATCCACAACTCTGCCTTTTCCTGTCGGTTGCGCTTCTGTTTACGATAACGATACACAACGTCTTTCCCATCCGGTGAGAATACAGGATCGCCGTACATCGCCGAGGTGTCATTGGTGATTTGCCTGTATGCCCCGCTCCTCACATCAATCAGAAACACTTGTTGGCGCACAGTCGTGCCGATTCGTCCCGTCACCACCAGCTCTGCGCCGTTGTTGCGCGCACTCATCCACGAATCCTCAAGCCGGAGGTCAGTCACTTTGCGCAACGACTTGCCCCCGTCCTCCGTAGCATACAAAAAGTAGCATCGTCTGCATGAGTCACGGTCGCTGATGAAGTAGAGCGTGTTCTTATGCGCATAGTACGCCCACGCGACATCTTTGTGATTGGTGATGTTCTTCTTCCCGCGGCCATCCATCTCCATCCCAAACACATCATAGTTGTCCGCTTTGCCATCGACTTGCACATTGTAGGCGATCCAGTAGTTCGGCGATGCTTGTTGTGCAAGCACGATACTATTGCATGCAGCAGCGCAAAACGTGATGAGAAGAATTCGTTGTAGGTTCATTTCATCTCCACAATCCAAGGATGAGTCCAATGAGAGAAAAATAGACGACCATGTACCCGCCGTTGATGAAAATGTACTTCCATGATCGTCGCTCGAACATGGCAACGATGGTAAAGATCGTCGCTGCCCATCCGAATCCCGCGAGGAATCCAGCCGTCAATCCCCATGACCAATTCGTTCCGTCATCGCCAAGAAAGAACGCGAGGTTGTATGAGATGATCCATGCCAGAACGAATGTGATGCCGTACAGTTTCGCAAGGTTTGCATTCTTCAAATCCTCTTCACGCAGATTGTTCTCCTGCAGCCAGGCGCGGTAGAAGAGTACCGGCGAATACCAAACAGCTCCGACCACGAGATTAAGCAGAGCACACACAAACACAGCAAGATGGTTGATAGAAATGTTCTTCATAGAGTTGCTCCCGAGTGAATGATGGATGAAAATACTGCCGGGAACGGAAATCCGATTGTAAAAAATTTACCTGACGGGGACGTAATTCAATTGTCCATTCTTCTTTGAAAGATACTCATCGGGAGTGAAGCCTGAGAAGCGCTTGAAGTCATGAATGAAGTGCGCCTGATCGTAGTAGCCGGCATCGAGTGCAAGGTGGCTCCAATCAAGTGAACGACTGCGTTCAATCTCCTGGATCGAACGTTGGAAACGCATGATGGAGTGAAAAGCTTTTGGCGTGACGCCAACGGCTTGCTTGAACATTTGAATGAAATGTTTTTGTGAGTAGCCGATCTCTTGTGACAGAGAAGCCATCGATGTGTGAGAGGGATGAGCTACGAGGCGATTGACAGCATGGGCTACGCACTCGTTCACGTGCAGAGTCCGGACAAAGCGTCGTTCGAGAAAACTCTCGGCAACGGCAAATCGTCGTGTCGGCGTAAGCTGTTCGAGGAGAGCATTGCGGAGATCGCTGAAGAATTCCTGCCAGAGTACGTCGGCCTGCACAACGTGATCGGCAATTTCATTCATCGGCAGAGGAAAGAACGGATATGCCATTCCTCTCTTGAATGCAATGATGAACATCGTTGACTCGGCGCCGCTCGGAATGCTGATCGGCTCCGTTCGCACGCCGGACGCCCAGCAGCCCTTGCAGACCTGGATTTCTTTCAGTGTGAGATTATCGTAGATGCTCTTCGGTGCATCGGTGAGGTCGATGATGATCTCAACGTTCCCGTCCGGCAAAAATCGATCGATGCTATGAACAGGTTGGTAGTCTGAATAGAAGATGAAGCATTCGACGAACGAATTGAGCGGAGCTTTCGGAGTTGCTGTGTGAAAGATCATCGGGTTCTTCGTTGAGAAAGGACGTTGAAACATCAAGCAGGGTGTACGCCCCGCAGAAGTGAACTGCAACATCGATGTCGCTCAAGTCGTTGGTGGTTCCTGCGGCAAACGAGCCAAAGAGAAATGCAAAGTTGATCTCCGGAACGTCTTGAAGCTGCTGCCGAGGCAATTCAATTGGTGGCGAGGCAGAAGTCAATTCAATGGTATCCGTTTTCCCGTTCTCAAAATTTCTTCAATGAAAGGATTGTCGCCGTAACATCGTTAGTTTCACCATGAGAAGATCACCTCAACGCGACGATTCGCTGACTCGATCGGGAACGTCTTCGCCTCGCCATTCAGTGCCGTTTTGCCAAAGCTCAAATTCGCTTAAATCCATTTCGTCGTTCCATGAAATGCCATAACCGCCCTCATCAACTCTCACCGCTCGAAAGAACGCATCGGTGCGCAACAATCGAAATGGCTCCAGCTCGATTATTTTGTTGCAGTCGTAAACCTTCGCAGCGCCATCGGCAAATTTGACTAACAGACGTTTTCCTTCTAATGGTTTGACAGTTTCAATTCTGGGCGCGTTCATGTCTTGCCCCATCACTCCAAGCCAGGCAATTGTTTGAATTCATTCGTCTCCCACATCTGAAGCAACTCTTGCTGATGTTGCGCCCCCCATTCCTTCACGAGACGTTGAGCACGTATGGGGAGATCACCTTCCAGCATCTCAAGCGTTTGAATGTCAAACACTCCGTTGAATTCGGCATACATCGCGTGAAAGTGCGGCATGCCATGCTCGCGTTGACTAAAGTACATTTTGATAATCAGGCCATAGAACCGCGCTACAACTGGCATACAGCCTCCAATAGGGATATAGTTTTCAATTCCACTGAATCCTTTTTCCCGTTCTCAGAATCTCTTCAACGAACGGATTGTCGGGAGTGAAGTCTTCGGTTTTGAAGGGATGGACTTCAATGTCAATTGAGGTTTTGATGACGTACTTGCCTAACCGAGTAGAATCATCAAACCGACATCCAACGAAATCGTCTGAAACAATTGCCATGTCAATGTCGCTGTACTCGTGAGCAACGCCTTTCGCGTACGAGCCAAACAGGTACGCCTCCTTTACACTCACTTCTTCCGACACGAGCGAAAGGAATCGACGAATGACGTTATTCAAATCTTCTTGAGAATGCATTGGTAAAACTCTTCAATCTGTCTGAGATATGATTGAGCAAAATCTTTCGTACATCTTTTCCGGAATTCTTCCTTGTAGTCGGGGTAGCGCGCCTCAATATTGAATTTGTTGACTGCGTCAAGGAAGAGCTTCTCTCGTTCCGTTGGTTCATACTTGCCGCCCTCTGCCAAACGAAGAAGATTGTGCAGGCGTGGAGGATAATTCTCTGAGTTGTTCTTGATCCACAATGCTTTCAGCACTTTTTCTAATGTGAGATGCCCGATGAACAACGACCAATTGAATCGTGCATTTTGGAAATTTACCTGCGCCGATTCCCAATCATCGGCGGCTTCATTGAGCCAATAGCGTATGTGGTCTTGCTTTGTCAACCTAATTCCACTGAATCCGTTTCCCTGTTCTCAAAATCTCTTCGACGAAGGGATTTTCGGGAGTGAAGTCTTCGGTTTTGAAGGGATGAGGTTCCAGGTCTACCGATGTTTGAATCATGAATTTGTGAAGTCGTTTCATATCATCAAAACGATCTCCCGCGAAATCATCGGACACAATCGCCAAATCAATATCACTCCACTCATGTGGAGTGCCTTGTGCGTACGATCCGAAGAGGTAGACATCTCGTATGCGGAGCTCCGTCGCTGCCAACGTGACGAATTTCTTCACAAGTTTCATCAAATCAATCTGCGTGTGCACTCGTAAAATTCCTTCATCCGTGTAAGGTACTTCTCTGCAAATTCCTTTGTGGCCTTTTTGTAGAATACATATTTGAAATCGGGATACCTGCCTTCGATATTAAAGTCGTTCAC
>JACRFA010000095.1 GCA_016218065.1 Ignavibacteriota bacterium
ACATCGGATCGGATGCCGCCATCGTTCATGAACGCCGCTTGCGCGCCGGCCGCGTCGCGTTGTACGTCCGCCAGCCAATCGCCCAGATTGCTTTCGCCATTGTTGTTGCGAACCCAATCGACTTTCAACTCGGCAAGAACTTCTTCAAAGTCCCGATCGATCTCTGCCTGCACTGAGTCAATGAAACCCGCCAGGCGAGTTTTCGGCCGGGTCTCGTTCGCCCAAAGCTGCACCAACGTCCCATCATACTTCACAACTTTGTCGTGTTCAACGGTCACGTCGAGCACGCCGAGGTTCTCGCATCGTGAGCCTGTCTGCACAATGATCACGTCGTTCACCACTCTCGGCTTCGTCAGACGCGTGTGCGAATGTCCGCCGACGATGACATCGAGTCCGTGCAGCGCAGACGCCAGTGCAGAGTCTTCCGACGCTCCGTTGTGTGTGAGCACGATGATCAGATCTGTTTCGGGATCGAGTTTGTCGATCGTCTTCTGCGCTGTTGCCGCGAGGTCAAGCACTTTAATCCCGACAAGATTATTCTGATTCACAAGTCCGTACAACTCCTGTGTCATCAGGCCGAAGATGCCGATGCGAAGTCCGCCGCGGTTCAGAATGGCGTACTCTTTATTATTGACGGGGAATTCATTGTGTGTGTTGACGAGATTCGATGAGACCATCGGGAAGGAAGCGATCTTCGAGAGTCCGATGAGATTAGTTTGCGAGATGTCAAAATCGTGATTGCCCGGGCACCAGCCGTCGTACTTCAGCATGCTCATCATCTCAAACAGTGCGCCGCCATCAACGCCTTTGTACGGACGATCGGTGATCGGATTGCCCGTCATTACGTCGCCGGCGTCGAGCAGAAGCGTTTGCGGTTCGAGCGCGCGAATGCTGTCGAGGGCGAACTCAAGTTCGCGAAATCCCCCGACCATCGGCTTCGGAGATTCCTTCCGCCACGTTGCTTCGTGAGGCGTGAAGTTCGCGTGCATATCGTTGGTGTGCAGAATGGTAATTCTTCCGCCCGGCGACTCGGCTGCGGATTTGGACGCCGACGCTTCACGTTGCGACGTCTCGCGCTGCGACGACGCGCATCCGAACGCAAAGAACACCGATGTTATGACGGCAAATGATGTGAGTCTCATGGAATTCTTTCGATGGAGAGTAATTTTCGTGGAGTCAATCTACAAAGAAAACGCGAAGAAAGGAAGATTGATCAGGTGGATTTTTGGGCCGCTCTCTACCTCATTCAACGTGAGACTCTCGCCAAACTTTTGTATCTTGTGAACAACGTTTTTCCAAATCAACACAATAGAATCACGATCCTTGTCCATTCACGACCCGGAACTCTCATGATGCCATCAGACTTAATGAAGAACATTCACGCCAAGGCCGCGACACTCAAGAAGACAATCGTTCTGCCCGATGCAACCGACGAACGCGCGATACAAGCTGCCCGCATTCTCGCAGACAAAAATCTCGTTGCGCCCATTCTCATCGGCAATCAGCAAGCTATCGAAGAGCTGGCGAAGAAGCTGAACCTATCGCTCGGCGGCATTCGCCTGATCGATCCGGCGAAGTCGGAGAAGCTCAGCGACTTCTCACACATCTTCTACAATCTTCGGAAAGAAAAAGGAATCAAGTTTGAAGACGCGCAAAAGGCGATGACCAATCCGCTCTTCTTCGGCGCGATGATGGTGAGAGAAGGCATGGCCGACGGCAGTGTTGCCGGCTCGCTCTCAACAACGGGCGATGTGTTGCGCGCAGCCATTCAGGTGATCGGGCTTGCGAAAGGCATCACGATTGTCTCGAGCTTTTTCCTGATGGTGTTTCCGCATCAGGTATTCTCCTTTGCCGACTGCGCCGTAGTTCCCGACCCAACGCCGGAACAGCTTGCCGACATCGCCGCATCGACCGCAGATAACCATGCCAAGCTTACGGGCGAGGAAGCTCGTGTTGCAATGCTTTCCTTCTCAACCAAAGGAAGCGCGAGTCATCCGCTCGTCGAGAAAGTGCAGAAGGCGACAGAGATCATCAAGCAGAAGCGCCCCGATCTGTACGTTGATGGCGAGTTGCAGCTTGATGCGGCAATCGTGCCCAAAGTCGGCGCGTCGAAGGCGCCCGGCTCGCCGATAGCCGGCCGCGCAAACGTGCTCGTCTTTCCTGACCTGAACGCCGGCAACATCGGCTACAAGCTCGCGCAGCGTCTCGGCGGCGCAGAAGCGATCGGGCCTGTCGTGCAAGGCCTGAACAAGCCTGCCTTCGATCTCTCGCGCGGCTGCAGCGTTGACGACATTGTGAATGTTGCCGCTATCAATGCAGTTGTTGGGGCCGTGTAAATGTTCGACCGCTTCTCCAGCGCGGGCTGCGGCCTCCTTCGTTGCAGCGACGCTCTCTTCGCAATCATCTCGCTCGTGTTCGCCGGCTGTGCATCGCAATCAGTGTACTTGCAGCAGATCAGCGTCGATGGGCCGCAAGTGCAGGCGCCGCTCTTCATCACCAACGCAAACAAACCGGGCGAGATCAGGATCGCGCCGCGCATCGGCATCAATCTCGGACAAGTGCTCGCGGGCAGAGCGCTCGGTCATTCCAAAGTCAACGCCGACGGCATCTACAAAGTCGATACCGTGATTGCGAACGGCGCGCGCAGCTACTTCGAGCCAGACGGCGCAAACACGAAGCCGTTCGAGGGGAATAACTTTTCGTGGCTCCCGACGAAAGTGAATGTCTCCCTCGCCGTTGACTATGTGTGGGTGAAGAATATATCTTTTGTGGGAGGGTTGAGTTATGGGGCGAGTGCATCCGAGAGCTACTGGGGAGGCGAAGCCGGTGTGGGATTTTTCTTTGAGTCGAGGAATTTCGGCGTGCGCATCGATCTCGGCGCGCATATCAGCACGAACAGCTATGCCGTTGACTATGTCGTCATGGATCCTCCCTTCACATTTGAAACACGCCGCAAGCAAGTGGCCTTCTACCACGATGAAGGCAAAGAAACAGACGTGACGTCGTACGCCGCGTTCACGGCAAACACAAAAATCCCGAGCTGGCCCGTTCAACTATTCACGCAAGCAACGATCAACAGGCAAACGCTTGTCCACCTGAAACAGAAGGCTTCCTTCTCCGATGAATCTACCGTGCTCTCATCGGTCTCCTACTTCATCGTCACGCCCGGACTGTACTTCGACTTCTCGTCACGATCACGCATGCTACTCGGCGTTCACTTGCGCGATGAAACCGAGTTGCTCGGCGCGCATCCCGGTGTGCTGGTCACTCCCTTTGTGCAGCTCGAAGTCGGACTCTGATGATTGGACTTTGACAGAAATTCTGTCACCGCCGCTTCGCAACTCGCGAGAACCACGCGAACAGAAGCACTAACGATGCCACGGCGACGATTGTGGGCGATGAGGGGAAGTCGAGCTTAAAGGCGAGAAAGAGTCCGACGACAGGCGAAAGCAAACCGATGAGCACGGCGACTGCAAAAATGTTTCGGACATTCCTCGCAAGCAGCATCGCGGCAACCGGCGGCACAACAAGAAATCCGAACACAAACACATCCCCGACGATATGCGTCGCGACGGAGATGACAACCGCGGCGATAACGTAGAACGCCATCTCCCACAATTTCACTCGATACCCCTGCGTACTCGCCGTCTCTGCATCGAATGAGATGTACGTGAACTCCTTGAAGAAGAGGAGATGAATCGCCATCGTCACGATGAACACGCCGACAAGCCAGTAGAACAACTCCGGCGTGACGAAGAGTATGTCGCCGCGTAAGAGATTCTCGATCTCCGACACCTCGATCTTCGGCGTCTTCTGCATCACGAGGATGCGCGCCGCAATCGCGAACACAAACACGACGCCCAGCGTTGCGTCTTTCGGAATGTCGCGGCCAGTCAGCAGTCGCGAGAGGAGAATCACTGCTGCAATCGTGATGATCAATGATCCGATGGTGTGGGGGATGGCCAGGAACGGCAGGAACGTGAGCGCGAGTCCCAGCACCGAGATCTGTGTGAGCGCCGCGCCGAGGAACACCACGCGCTTCGCAACAATGTACACGCCGAGGAAAGCGCACAACGCTCCGACGAGCATGCTGCCGTACAGCGCATACGGAAATTCGTTGACGATTGTCGAGATGATCTCACCGGTTTCCATCGATCACTCCTTTGCGTGACTCGCCGCTGGCGCGAATAACTTTTCCGCCGGCAACAGCATTGACCGTCACGTTCATTTCGTAGAGGGCTGAGAGATTCGCGGCGGTCAGAATCTCATCGACATCACCGACCTGGAAGAACTTCCGTTCGACGAGCGCAATGCGTTTCACATAATTAGCCACGTCGTCGAGCAGGTGGCTCACCATGATCACCGTCAGTTTGTCCTGGATGTGCAGTGTATGAATGAGGCCGAGAATGGAATTTCTCGACGGCAGGTCCATGCCGTTCGTCGGTTCGTCGAGAATGAGAATGGCCGGTTTGGAAGCGAGAGCGCGCGCAATCAACGTGCGCTGCTTTTGTCCGCCCGACAAGTCTTTGAACGCGAGATGCCGCAGGTCATCGATATCCACGTGCCGAAGACTTTCCGCGACCACCGCGCGATCGTTGCCGGTCGGTCGCCGGATGAGTCCGAGTTGCCGGTAGCGACCCATCATCACGACCTCCTCAACAGTGTAGGGCATGACGTAATCCACTGTGTCGCGTTGCGGCACGTAGCCAAAGCGAATGCCATCACCGGCGCCGCCCACGCGCATCGTACCGCTCAGCGGCTTGAGTGTGCCGAGAATTGCGCGCAGCAGCGTAGTCTTGCCTGCGCCGTTTGGTCCGACGAGGCCGAAATAGTCTCCATCGTTGATCGAGAAGCTAATGTCCTTCAGGACGATGTTCGACCCGTACCCAAGCGTTACATTCGTAAACTCGATGAGCGACTGCATGGCGATCTCTTCCTTCACTTCAGCGCTGCCGAAAGCGTTGCGATGTTGTACTCCATCATGGAAATGTAATCCTTCGCCTCCTCGACGCCGCCGACCGAGGTGGTGAGGCGAAGAACTTTCGCGCCGCTTGAGCGGGCGATTTGTTCCGGCGCGCTCGTGTCATAGAACGGCTCGACGATGATTGCTTTGATGTTGCCGCCGCGGACTTTCCGAATCAACTCCGCCGTGTGACCCGGACTTGGTTGTATGCCCGGCTTCGGTTCGACCTGATCGACAATGTCGAGCCCGAGCCAATGAGCGAAGTACGTCCAGCTTTTGTGGAACGTAATCAGCTTCGCGCCGCGGAATGGCTTCATTGTTGTTTCCCATTGCGCGATCTTCGCATCAAGCTTTTTCAGATATGTTTCCGCGTTTGCTTTGAAATATTGTTCATCGCCGGGCGATGCTCTCGCGAGTGCAGCGACAATCTCTTCGAGAATCGTTTTCACGTTCCGCGGATCGAGCCAGTAATGCGGATTGCCGAAGCGATGAACGTCTCCCTGACTTGCATCGACTCGTGCCGGCACTTCACGCTTGGCGACGGCCTTTGAAAGATCGACAACATCGAGCTTGTCGTTGCGCGAGCCGTCGATAATCTGCGGCGCCCACATCTCAAGCTCCATCCCAATCATCAAAAACACGTCTGCCGATTTCAGCTTCATCATATAGCTCGGCTTCACGTCAACGAAATGCGGATTCTGATTTCCGCGGACGATGAAGTCAACCTTCACTTTGTCGCCGCCGACTTGCTGCGCAAAGTCCGCCAGATCGGGCAATGTTGTCACGACTCTGACAGTCGCATGCGCGGCAAGCGCAACAAACAGCATGAGTATCACGAGAAGAATTCGTTTCATGTTTCAATTTCCTTTATAGCTAAAATGTTTCAACCCTGACCTCTGACCTCTCTTTGAATCTGACCATCTCCTTCGCATCGCTCAGGATTGGTAATCAGAACGGATGCGCCTTATGCGGACCGAGTGAGAACAGTATCTGCAATGCAATCGAGTTGATGGACTGTGCACTGCCAGGCAATTCTGTTCGCGTGTTCTGATATTGCAGCCGAAGCCCGAGCGTTTCTTCGACCGGATAGTAGCCGAGAAACAGAGCAATCGCCCGCGCCCTATCGTCCTTGCTGTACGGCGACTGACTCCAGTCGAACCGCGCGCCGACGGTGTAGATTTTCAGGAATTGATAATCAGCAAACAGATACAGACCCGATGTCGAGATGCTGCGCCGCTCCGAATTTCCATTCACGTCAATAAACTGATTGAAGTCACGATCCTGATGAGCGTTGCGCGTGTTGAACAGATACTCGCCTTGCAGAACAAGAGACGTGTACATGTCCGGTTTGTATTTGTATTTGAAGTCGAGATTCCAGTACCAGAACCGTTCGCGAAAATACGGATCGTGAATGCCGGTATAGAAACTTACGCCGGTTTCGAGATCGCTGTTGTCGGTCAACGTGAAGAAGCTCATGAGCCGGCCTGATGTTGCGTATGTTGGCTTTGCGCCGGTCGTGTCTTCGATTCCGGTCGCTTCGCCGATCGACGAGCCGCGCAACACATCAAGCGTGAGTTTGGAATACACATCGCCTGTCGGCAAGAGCGTGCTGAGCGAAATGCCGAGGTCGTTCAATCCCTCTTCACCCAAAAACCGTTCTTGCGACAGCGGCTGCGTGACGAACGCCCATTGATGCGGATGCTGTACGTTGAGTTTGCCGAAATCGACGCGATACTTGCCGAGTCGAACATTCAGATCGAGAGGCAGACCGCGCAGCACGGAGAGGTATAACTCCTCAAGTCCCAGCTTTCCGGCCTCAAGATCAGGGCCGGGCAACGTCATGATAACGTCGGCCTTTGCAAAAGGATTGAGGTACGATGAGATGACCACCTCCAGTTCCTGAAATTGAAAATCAGGACGACTGAATTTGCGAATGCCTTCGGCAAGGCGCTCGCCGTCATTCGACTCGATCAGGAATCGCGGAATGACGCTGATGTCGGGATTGATCGACGTTTGAGCATTGCCATGCGACACGCAGAGGGTCAATGCCAAGAGCACAATTGCATGACGAAGCATGAATCCTCCAAAGCAAAATGGATGTTGGAAAACAACAGTACCGCGAACGAGGATTTATGCTTGAGGAGGACCGCGCTTGCCTGAATGGAGAATGTCGGTCGAGAGGACTTGTCCGGTGGCGACAGGAATGAATGCGAGGCCGAACTCTGACGCGTCGCAGATGTGTAGCGCGATTGCTTCGGTGGAGAGACGTTGTGCAAACTGCGAGCAGGCGAGGCACTGACGCACATCGTCGATGGAGAGATGCAATTCTTTCTCTCCGCAGTCGTGACTCTCCAGAACGGGACGAGACGCGAGAAGGAGTCGCGTTTCATGATGGTGAGTAACTTCAATAAGCGCCCCACCAACGACGTAGAAGAGAATCGCAAGAAGAGAAAAGCTATGTCTGCCGAACGCTTTCACGGCGGGCAATATACACGTTCCGATGGCGAGAAACAAACTCAGTCTCAAACTGAATTCCGATGCTGCAAGCCAGGGACGTGGACGAAAAGTAGCATCCCTAAAATTCACCTGTCGATTTTGTCGCAAGGACGGTATCGAAATCTTCCACAACCTATTTCTCGTCCACGTTCCTAGCCTCAAAGATCAGGATGTTCTGGGCCACCGGCAGGCAGTACAACAACCGGAACTTGAAACGTGAAACTTGAAACAACTTTAAACCTGACACCAGTAACCGCAATCGCTACTGTTGCTGTTCAGAGGTTCTGCTGGATCGGCGCCGCCGTTCTTCCAAGCCGCGCGCGAACAGTCGGCGTTTGCCACAACCCGATGAGAATGCAAAGCAGCGCAACTCCCCATGCAGCATTCGAAAGCGTCCAGCCCAACTCATACATCTTCGGCTCGAACTTGAACTCTACTGTGTGCGCGCCCGCCGGAACGACGACGGAACGGAGAATATAGTTCGTTCGGTAAATCTCCGTCGGCGTTCCATCCACGTACGCATTCCATCCCGCAGGATAATAAATCTCGCTCAGCACAAGCAGCGACTGCGCGGTGTTGTTGGTCTTGATTGCAATCTCGCGCGACTGATAATTTGCCACCGTTGCGCTGGCTGAACTCTCCGCCGGCGCTACCTGCTGCGCAAGCGGCTTCTCAACGACAGCAGTGACCGCGGGATTGAAGTCTGGCGCGTTGAGTAGGCCGAATGTCTGATGATCGTTTTCCGCAACGACTGCGTTCTTGACGAAGAAGGCTCTCGGCAGCGCGCCGGGATTCTCGTACGTCAGTATGCGCTTCGCTTCGTCGGTGAACACGTGCTTGAATCGATCGGGCGGCAGCTGGCCGTTCGCAACGATATACTTTGCGTTCAGCATGTTCACCATGTTCATGTTGATCGGAAAACTCGCGTCGGAGCTGTGATACATGCACGAGTCGAGCATCGTCTGATAAATCTTCAGCTTCGCCGGACTGTAGCCGCCGAGCGATTGCAGTCCCTGATACTGGAACGACGTCTCGTATTGGAACAACTCGCCGAGCGGGAAAATGCGGAACAGCCCGGGCTGTTGTTTCAGGAACTCCGTCGTCGCGTTCGATTGCAAGTTCTCCTCAAGCTGCGTCTGCGGCTTCGGATCGATGAAGCGCGCATCGATCACAAACAAATCAGCAAGCAGAATCGCGATCATAAGTCCGCCGAATGTTCCCGCCTTGATTGTTTTGTTGAGATAGAGAATGATAGCGCCGATGGCGGCTCCGATGATCGCGATGAACTTGATGTAATCCTTCCACAATAATTCCCACCGAATATCCTTCAGTATTTGCGCCGCCTTCGGTTCGTAGCTTTCGGTCTCCGCTTTGAACGTGAAGCCGAAAAGCTCGACAAGCGAAGACTTCATGATGAATCCCAGCAGCAGAATCACGCCGAATGCGCCGAGCGTGTAGAGCAGCGCTTTTTTCAACTTCGCAGTATTGACTTCCTTGGTGACATGGTCGAGAAGGAAATCCAGGCCGAACGCGCCGAGCACGGCAAAGACGAATGCCAGCAGATGCAGGATCATTGCGGGTGCGCGGAACTTGTTGAAGAAGGGAAGCGTGTTGAAGAGGACTTCGTAGAAGATGCCAAAATGTTTTCCGAACGACATCAGCAACACAGCCGCGCCGAGTATGGCGAAGAAGATTGTCTTCGCATTCCGTTTGTAGATCAGCGCGAGAACGCCCAGCAACAACGGCACGACGCCAAAATAAACAGTCGATGTGTTGAACGGCATCGTTCCCCAATACAACGGCAGCATTTGGTTCTGACCCTGCCACATGTAGGGATACTGCGATGAGAAGCCGAAGAACGACGGAATGATGAGTGTGAGCAACTCCATCGGATGGAACGACCAGTTGGTTGCGTAGTCCCAGGTGAGTCCGCCTTTCGCGCCGACGGTGCCGCCGCCGCGAATCGAGAACTGCGAGTACTCATACACAGACAAGTAGATGTACGATGAGATGCACAAGCCGATGACGACTGCGCCCGCGAACAAAGCCGTCTTTGCCGGAATCAACTTCTTGTTCTCTTTGAAGTCGCGGATGATATGATAGAGCAGATACAGGCCGAGTACCATCAGCACGTAATACACAATCTGCATGTGGTTTGTCAGCAGCAGAGTACCGAGAGCGACGGAGAGAAGGCCGAAGCTCAGCAGATTTCGCTTTTCGAACAGGACGTGCGTCAGAAGAAACGTCACCGGAAGATAACTGAGCGCCATGAGCTTTGATCCGTGCCCCTCGGCCGCGAGACCGATGCCGTACGGACTGAGCATGAATGTGATCGCGCCAAGCAACGCAGCCGGGCGCGAGAGTTTCCAGACGCGCAGCAGCAGAAACGTGAACACACCGCAGAAGAGATAGTACACCGCGAACCAACTCCACTTCCTGTTCAGATAGAGGAGATCGAGAACCGTGACAACAATCTTTTGCGCGTAGCTGACATCGTGCGGCAAGTAATGCACGTTGCCGAACGTCGGCATGCCGCTGAAGAATTGCGGCATCCAGAGCACATCGACTCCTTCGCGTTCCTTGATGTCATTGCCGACCTTCGCCAGTGTCACAGCGTTGGCAGTGTCGCCGCTGGTTGAAAATGCTCCGTCGTTAAACACAATTCCGCGAAACACAACGAGCGTGATGAGGTAGAGAAATCCGATCGAGAGAAGATCTTGCTTCGTTGGCGACAAGGAGGAAAACCAGTTCGCCTGCTTCTGTTCGCGAATCGGAGATGTCTTTTTGCTTTTTGCCATTGAGGTTCCGGAGTTTTTAGGAGATCAGAGACGGAGTTCTCGGCACACAAACGAAGATGAAGCGAGTTGTGTGACGATGCAGTCGCTACGTTTCTATGATGGATAGAAGATTCTGAGAAAAATGTTCGCGGTTGAAGTCCTTGAAGCGTTCGCGCACGTTTGGTTGCAGAGTTGTCATCAACTCATGATCCGCGATGAGTATGAGCGAATGTTCCACCAACTCATCGATGCTCTCCCAAAGATAGCCAGATTCGCCGTGAGAGACAATTTCTTTCTGCCCGCCGCGGTTGATGACGACCGGAATGGCGCTCGCAGACATGGCTTCCAGCGTTGACATGCCGAAGTGTTCCGCCCGCTCGGGTCGGCGGCGTTCGTCCGCGCCGAATCCTGCTGCATGCCAGAAGAGCGTTGCTTCGTTGTAGTGGCGCTTCAGTTCCTCGTATGGTGTGTTGACGTGAAAGTAAATGGGAAATCCTTTTGCCGATTCGCGAAGCTCATGCAAATACTTCTGCGAGACATCATCACCGCCGCAACTGCCGACGAGACGATATTGCCACGTTGTATTCGGCAGCCGTTGACAGAGTTGCTTGAATGCCTCGATGAGGATGTCATAGCGCTTGTCATTATAGAGTCCGCGAAAAATTCGTCCGACGCTCAAGATGACCCGTTCTTTTGCTGTGCCGGGAACAAGAAAGTCATCGATGGCAGGGGGAAGAACGGTTGACGGAACGTTGTGAATGATGTCGAGCGCATCGTGCACGAAGCGCGAATAGACGAGCACGGCGTGCGTCTCCTGAAGTTTGCTGAGCAGCTTCAGTCGGAAGACATCTTTCGCTGCTTCTTTGAGGTCGCCCCGAATTACTCGCGCTGCGAGTGTGAACGGCGAGATGACGCCGTAGGGGATTTGGACGACGGCGAAAGTTTGTCGTGCATGCGAGTTGAAGAAGCGGTAATTCGTGATGTAGATGCAGAGATCGAAGTCACGGCTCATCGACTCAGCAGTCGAGCGGAGCGACTTCAAGCCGCCGTCCACAAAATGCACGTTCGCGTTGCCGATCTCCATCTGGAAGTAGCGAGCGAGAGCCTCTTTGTCGAACGAGCCAGGTTGAGCGACGATCGTAACATCGTAGTTGTTGCGCAACAGCGTCTCAGCAATCGCGAGCATATACTTCTCGCCGCCGCCGCGGCTGGACCAGTATTCGGAGTAGAGAAGGAGTCGCTTTCGTTTCATTCGATCAAGAACATCATTTGATGAAAAGCATCCACTTCGTGTCGGAAAAACTCCCAGCCGTCATTCGTTCGTAATACAAGGAATTGGAGAAGGTCTTAAACGCCAAAGGGGAGACTCATCGCAATTTTTGGGAGATCGCGCGACAAGCGGTCAAAGAGAAATCTAGTCCGCCTCATTTAACAAGTACAACCTTTTTTGCTTCGACGTAAGTTCCGGCTTGCATGCGGCAGAGGTACACGCCGCTTGAGAGTCCGGAGACTCGAATTGATGCTTCATACGACCCGGGGGATTTTGTCTCATCAACGAGTGTTGCGGTCCTGCGGCCAAGCATATCGTAGAGCTTTATGCTGATATGACCGCCGCGGGGAACATCATACCGGATGATTGATGTCGGGTTGAAGAGATTGGGATAGTCTTGGTACAAACGGTATGCTGTCGGCAATCCTTTTCCCTTCACGCCTGTGAGCATGATTTGTGTTTGATTTGAGGATCCACTTTGATTGCCGCCAGTATCGAACGAAGCAATACAGTAATAATACATAGTATTCCAAATCGCCGTCTCATCTACGAATCGGATCTCGTCTGACGAACCGATACGGTTCTCTGTTGTTGGAAAAACATAGGGCGAAGTCGATCGATAGACTTCGAAGAACTTGACGTCAGGATCCAAGGGTCGGTCCCACGTAAGACTTATGCGTCCGGCGACAACACCTGCACTGAGATTTATTGGAGCGAACGGCGGCTGATTGTCTGTTGAGTAACCACTGTCCGGCTCAGAGTAGAAGACCTGTTTGCCATTCGCTGATTGCGCAACGACTTTGTAGGCTGACCAAAGCATCCCAGTGTTTTGTGACGAGTCAAAAAGCGTGGGCGCAACACATGAATACTGATCGAATCGTTCTGCAGGCACCGACGCGACGGGCGACCATTGCAAATGAGTTGGATCTGTGCTGCGCAAAATGGAGTAGCGAGCAATGTTCACTGAATCGCCATTCACGTCATGAATGCTCCGGTACCACGCAACGCGTACCTGCTTGCCTTGATCATTCGGAACGTCATCGATGGCAATGATATGCGGCGCATCGCTCGCGACGAACCCCTGCCCTCGCAATGACATCCGTGCAAGTGCACGAGAAGGATCGTTGCACGCAACTGAAAGAGATCCGGTATCGACGCTCGCGAGAGTAGGAGAGTAGGTCACCTGCAACGTGCGTGAGTTTTTTGGCGCAAGATCAAATGAGGCCGTGTTCACCGTGAAGCGAGCGTTTGTTGATGTGATGCCGGAGATTCTGAGGACATCCGACGTACCGACATTCGAGATTGTAAGGGTTTTCGTTTTGCTTCCGCCAACGCTTATATCCCCGAATGACAATTCCATCGGCTGAACAAGTATGCTTGCCGCTGCAAATGATGAAGGATGATGTGCACTCGTCGTGATGCAGACTTCGTCCAGGAAACCGCGGTAGAACATTGGCTGCGTCAGGTTCTCGCCCCGTCCGAGTGTCAACGGACGGTCGCTGAAGAGCGAAGTCGTCAAAACGTCGGCTGCTGCAGCGCCCTGTTGCTCATCGACATAAAGGAAAAGCTTTGTCTGGGACCGATCCCGAATGAACGTGGCGCAGTGCCATTGTCCGTCATTGTAGTCGGCCTGTGCGGTTGTAAGATAAATGAGTTTCGAGTGGTCGGGAGAATCTCCGATAACGGCTTGCACGTGACCGTTGAAAATCCTGAGTGCAAACCCCGGACTGGCCGTGAGTCCACGACCGATCATCACTCCGCTATCGTGTTGAGTTGTGTTGAACCAAACTTGAACCGTGAAGCTCTGCGAAGGTGCGAAGTTCATTGATCCGCTCAGCCTGTATGGCGTGTGGATGTAGCTATTCGATCCG